>NZ_JABWQV010000147.1 GCF_014268615.1 Pseudomonas tehranensis
TTACTTTTGCGCTTCTCAAAAGTGAGCCGCCGTCAGGGCGGAACCCTAAGTAGCCGTTACCGCAGCAATGGATATGTACCCAATCAACAAAACCCTGGCCGGCTGTCAGGCCGCCATCGCGGGCAAGCCTTGCTCCCACAGAATCCGTGGCCGGTCTGACAGACGCGACGACTTTTCCGACGAGGTTTTAAGGTTGCTGCTCGGAAGCGGTAAATCTAGCCTGTTCAGGTCGCTGCCAACTCAGCGATCGGGACTGCAAGCCCGCCGAATTTGTTAGGCGCCTAGCCGCGCCCCTATAATCCATGGCGCTTTTTGGTGCCATCGTTTTATGGTGGCTGTGTGCGGGAGACCTTCGGGTCTGCCGAGGTTGCCTAACGACTCGGTCTTGCAGACCCGCATACAGCTGCCACCTATCATCTGCAAGTGATGCTGGCGGCTCTCATTTTCGTTAGGAGCAGCATCATGATCAAAGAAACACCAAATCCCCCAGCGCCTGGATCCACCTTCCCCTACAACGACCCCGATCCAGAAAAGCTCCAAGAGGCCGCAGACCGAGCACTCGATTACCATCTGGGTACCCACCCTGATCCCAAACCCAAAACCTCAACTCAAGTTTTCACCGTCATCGATACCCTAGACACCGAATGCCTACTGGCCAATCTCAGCGAAACCCTGGCCTCGGCCAGTGCCATGGTCAGCGACCTGGCGTTCGACCTGGAAGGCTCGCGGCGCCATGTCGCGCTCGGCGTGGCACAGATGATTGAGTTGAGTGAGTTGTTGGCTAATCGAGCGCTGGATATCGTCGACCCGCGTTAGCCCAGTGGGATTTATCCCATGCTGGGCTGTGGGAGCAAAGCTTGCTCGCGAAACAGGCGCCTCGATTTGCTGAAAGACCGCATCGCCTTCATCGCGGGCAAGCCTTGCTCCCACACAGGCTGGCGTTAAAGCACACACAAACAAAAAGCCCACCTTTCGGTGGGCTTCGTGTTTCAGCGTTCAGGCATCAAGTCAGAACAATTTCAGCGGCGGCGCTTTCTCTGCCACCGGTTCGTTCCTGCCGGTCTCGGCATTCCAGCCACCACCTAACGCCTTGTACAGATTGACCTCACTGGTCAATTGCGCGAGGCGGTCGGTGATCAGCGATTGTTGGGCGCTGAACAACTGACGTTGGGCGTCGAGGAAGGTCAGGTTGCTGTCGACACCAATGCGATAGCGACGCTCGGCCAGGCGGTAGTAGTCCTGGTTCGCGGCGACGAAGTCTGTTTGGGCCTGCAACTGCTCGTTGTAGGTCTGGCGCGCGGCCAGGCCGTCGGAGACTTCCTGGAACGCCGTCTGAATCGACTTCTCATATTGCGCGACATTGATGTCTTTCTGGATTTTGGCGTAATCCAGGCTCGCCCGCAGGCTGCCGGCGTTGAAGATCGGCAGGTTGATTTGCGGGGCGAAGGTCCAGGTGCCCGAGCCGCCCTTGAACAGGCCGGACAGGTCCGGGCTCAGGGTGCCGGCGTTGGCCGTCAGGCTGATGCTGGGGAAGAACGCAGCCCGTGCGGCGCCGATGTTGGCGTTGGCGGCCAGCAGGTTGCGCTCGGCCTGGAGGATGTCCGGGCGACGTTGCAACAGGTCTGACGGCAACCCTGCCGGCACTTCGCTGAGCAGGTCATCGCTCAGCGGTTGGGTGCTCAGGTTGGAGGGCAGACCGGTGCCCAGCAGCAGGGGCAGGCTGTTTTCGTCCTGGGCCACCTGGCGGGTATAGCGCGCCAGTTGTACGCGGGCGTTTTCCACCGCCGTGCGTGCCTGGCTCAGGTCCAGGGCCGAGGCCACGCCGACTTCGGCGCTGCGCGAGGTCAGCTTGAGGCTTTGCTCGTAGGTGCCCAGGGTTTCCTGGGTCAGCTTGAGCAGTTCCTTGTCGGCCTGCCAGGTCAGGTAGGCGTTGGCAACGCTGGCTACCAGGCTGATCTGGGTGCTGCGACGGGCTTCTTCGGTAGCGAAGTAGCTTTGCAGCGCTTGCTCGCTCAGGCTGCGAACCCGGCCGAACAGGTCCAGTTCATACGCACTGATGCCCAGGGTAGCTGAGTATGAGCTGCTGATGGCCGCCTCACCGGTTTGCGAAGCCCGTGCCGGCACTCGCTGACGGCTGCCGGCACCGGTGGCCGAGACCGCCGGAAACAGGTCCGCCCGCTGAATGCGGTATTGCGCGGCATAGGCATCGATATTCAGCGCCGCGACGCGCAGGTCGCGGTTGTTTTCCAGGGCAACCTGGATCAGCTGTTGCAAGGCCGGGTCATGGAAAAACTGTTTCCAGCCCTGTTCGGCGGCTGCCTGGCCGGCGGCCTTGGCCGGCTCGTAGGCCGGACCTTGCGGGTATTGCGTGGCGACCGGTGCGTCGGGCCGCTGATAATCGGGGATCAGCGAGCAGCCGCTGAGCACGACGGCAGCGATGGTCAGGGAGAGGAGCGACTTGCTCATTGGCCAGCCTCTTTAGAAGTTTCAGGAGCGTCGTCCTGGTCGGCATTTTTGCGACGGCCTATCGACGACACGGTCACGAAGAACAACGGTACCCAGAAAATTGCCAGGACGGTGGCGGTGATCATACCGCCGATCACGCCCGTACCGATGGCGTGCTGGCTGCCTGAACCGGCGCCGGTGGAAATCGCCAGCGGGACCACGCCGAGCACGAACGCCAGGGACGTCATGATAATCGGCCGCAGACGCATCCTACAGGCTTCGATGGCGGCTTCCACCAGCGTTCGGCCCTGTTCGTGGAGTTCCTTGGCAAATTCCACGATCAGAATGGCGTTTTTCGCCGCCAGACCGATGGTGGTCAACAGGCCCACCTGGAAGTAAACGTCGTTGGACAGCCCACGCAGGCTGGTCGCCATCAGCGCACCGATAATCCCCAGTGGCACCACAAGCATGACCGCGATCGGAATCGACCAGCTTTCATACAGTGCTGCCAGGCAGAGGAATACCATCAGCAGCGACAAGGCGTACAACGCAGGCGCCTGGGAGCCGGACAGACGTTCCTCGTAGGACAGGCCCGTCCAGGAAATACCGACGCCGGCCGGCAGTTTCTGGGCGATGGCCTCGACTTCGGCCATGGCTTCACCGGTGGAGTAACCCGGGGCTGGGGACCCCAGGATTTCCATCGCTTCCACGCCGTTGTAACGGGCCAGTTTCGGCGAACCGTAAACCCACTCGCCCTTGGCGAAGGCGCTGAACGGCACCATGGTCCCGGCGCTGTTACGCACGTACCACTTCTGCAGGTCTTCGGGGCTCATGCGAGCATTAGGCTGGCCCTGAACGTAGACCCGCTTTACCCGACCACGGTCGATGAAGTCGTTCACATAGCTACTACCAAAGGCAATCGACAGGGTGCTGTTGATGTCCGAGAGGGTAATGCCCAGCGCGCTGGCTTTCTCGTCATCGATTTCCAACTGGTATTGCGGTTCGTCGTTCAGACCGTTCGGACGCACCTGAGCCAGAACCTTGCTCTCGGATGCCATGCCCAGGAACTGGTTTCGGGCTTCCATCAGCTTTTCGTGGCCGATGCCGGCGCGGTCCTGCAGGAACACGTCGAAACCGGTGGCGTTACCCAGTTCCATCACCGCCGGCGGAGCGAAGGCAAACACCATTGCGTCGCGGAAGGTGAAGAAATGTTGCTGGGCACGGCCGGCGATCTTGAACACGGTGTTGTCTGCGTTACGTTCTTCCCACGGCTTGAGCATGATGAACGCCAGGCCGGAGCTTTGGCCGCGACCGGCGAAGTTGAAGCCGGTCACGGTGAACACCGAGGCCACGCCATCGCCTTCGCCACCGTCCTTGCTTGGACGCAGCAGGAATTCGCGCATATTGTCCACCACCACCTGGGTGCGCTCGGCGCTAGAGCCGGCCGGTGTCTGCACCTGGGCAAACAGCACGCCCTGGTCTTCTTCCGGCAGGAACGCGGTAGGAATACGCGTGAACAGCCAGATCATGCCGACCACGATGATCAGGTAGGCCAGCAGGTAGGGGGCCTTGTGCTTGAGCATGTTGCCCACGCCGCGCTCGTAGCTTCTCACGCTACGGTCGAAGGTGCGGTTGAACCAGCCGAAGAAGCCGCGTTTGGGCGTGCCGTGCTCACCCTTGGGGATGGGTTTGAGCATGGTGGCGCACAGGGCAGGGGTGAAGATCAGGGCCACCAATACCGACAAGGCCATGGCCGAGACGATGGTGATGGAGAACTGCTTGTAGATCACACCGGTGGAGCCGCCGAAAAACGCCATCGGCAACAGTACTGCCGACAGCACCAGGGCGATACCTACCAGGGCACCCTGGATCTGGCCCATGGATTTCTTGGTGGCTTCCTTGGGCGACAGGCCTTCTTCGCTCATCACTCGCTCGACGTTCTCCACCACGACGATGGCATCGTCCACCAGCAATCCGATGGCCAGCACCATGCCGAACATGGTCAGGGTGTTGATGCTGAAGCCGAACGCCGCGAGGATCCCGAAAGTACCCAGCAATACCACCGGCACCGTCATCGTGGTGATGATGGTGGCGCGGAAGTTCTGCAGGAACAGGAACATCACCAGGAACACCAGGGCGACCGCTTCGATCAGGGTTTCAACCACACCCTTGATCGACTCGCTCACCACGGGCGTCGTGTCGTAAGGGAACACCACTTCCAGGCCTTGCGGGAAGAATGGTTTGAGATTGTCGACGGTCTGGCGCAACGCCTTGGCCGTGTCGAGGGCGTTGGCGCCAGTGGCCAGCCTCACCGCCAGGCCGGAGGCCGGGGCGCCGTTGAACTGGGCATTGATAGCGTAGCTCTCACCGCCCAGGGCAACATCCGCCACGTCGCCGACGCGCACTTGCGAGCCGTCTGGATTGACCCTGAGCAAGATGGCCTTGAACTGCTCGGCGGTTTGCAGGCGGGTCTTGCCGATCACGGTGGCGTTCAGTTGTTGGCCGGGGCGGGCAGGCAGGCCGCCGAGCTGGCCGGACGCGATTTGAACGTTCTGCGCGGTAATGGCGGTGGTCACATCCGCCGGGGTCAGGTTGTAGTTATTCAGCTTGGCCGGGTCGAGCCAGATCCGCATGGCGTACTGGGCACCGAAGACCTGGAAGTCACCGACACCAGCGGTGCGCGAGATCGGGTCCTGCATGTTGGACACGATGTAGTTGGACAGGTCCTCACGGGTCATGCTGCCATCGCGCGACACCACGCCGATCACCATCAGGAAGTTTCTCACTGACTTGGTGACGCGAATACCCTGCTGCTGCACTTCTTGCGGCAGCAGTGGGGTGGCCAGGTTCAACTTGTTCTGGACCTGGACCTGTGCGGTATCGGAGTTGGTGCCTTGCTCGAAGGTCGCCGTAATGGTCATGCTGCCGTCGGAGTTACTTTCCGAGGAGACATAACGCAGGTTGTCGATACCGTTGAGCTGTTGCTCGATGACCTGCACCACCGTGTCCTGCACGGTTTGCGCGGACGCGCCTGGGTAGGTCACCTGGATCGCAATGGCTGGCGGCGCGATGCTCGGGTACTGGTTGATGGGCAATTTGAGGATCGATAAAGCCCCGACCAGCATGATCACCAGGGCGATCACCCAGGCGAAAATCGGACGGTCGATAAAAAATTTCGACATGGTTTACTCCCCTTTGCCGCCGGCGGCTTTGTCAGCTGCCTGTGCGGGGGCCGGGTTCTTTTCGCCAACGTTGGTGGCCTCAGTGGCTTTGACTTCCACCCCTGGCCGTACGTATTGCAACCCTTCGGTGATCAGGCGATCGCCAGCCTTGAGCCCGTCTTCGATCAGCCACTGGCTACCGACAGTACGGCTGGCCTTGAGTTGACGCAGTTCGACCTTGTTGTCCGGACCTACCACCAGGGCGGTCGGCGCGCCTTTAAGGTCACGGGTCACGCCTTGTTGCGGCGCCAGGATGGCCGCGCTATTCACACCGGCCTGCAATTGCGCGTGGACGAACATGCCCGGCAGCAGCGTATGGTCAGGGTTAGGGAACACCGCGCGCAGGGTGACCGAACCGGTGGTTTGGTCGACCGACACTTCGGAGAACTCCAGCTTGCCCTCATGGGCATATTGGCTGCCGTCTTCCAGGGTCAGTTTGACCATGGCGGCGTTGTCGCCAGCCTTCTGCAGGCGGCCGCTTTCCAGTTCACGGCGCAGTTGCAGCAGCTCTACAGAACTCTGCGTCACGTCGACGTAAATCGGGTCCAGTTGCTGAATGGTTGCCAGGGCATCGGCCTGGCCGTTGCTGACCAGCGCACCCTCGGTCACCGAGGAGCGACCGATGCGACCGGAAATCGGCGCGTAAACCTTGGTGTAGCGCACGTTGATCCGGGCGGTTTGCAGATTGGCTTCCGACTCCAGGCGGTTGGCCACGGCGGTGTCGTATTCCTGACGGCTGACGGCCTGTTCGTCCACCAATTGTTTATAGCGATCGGAAATGGACTTGGTTGAGCGCAGGTTCGCTTCTGCGCTTTTGAGGGTCGCTTCGTACATCGCCGGGTCAATCTGATACAGCTGCTGGCCGGCCTTGACGTCGGCACCTTCCTTGAACAGACGCTTGAGGATGATGCCGTTGACTTGCGGACGAACTTCCGCGATGCGGAACGCGCTGGTGCGGCCCGGAAGCTCCGATGTCAGGGTGAACGGCTGGGTCTTGAGGGTTACGACGCCGACCTGAGGAGCCGGTGCGGCAGGTGCCGCCTCTTCCTTTTTACATCCGCTGAGCAGCGATGCCAGGGCGATGGCGGTAACCAGAGCGGTAACAGCTGGCTTGAATTGCATGGAAATCCTCGGGTCCAGGCGCGTAAGAGGCGCACAAGAAAGTGGAAGGTGAAAAAGAGCGAGATAAACAATTAGTAGGATGCTAAGAAATATACTTACGTACACGGTTGTTTGTAAACACCCAAATTGCGTACCATCGGTATTTACAAAAGCCTGACAAAAGGCCTGCGCAGGTCGCAGACGCGTTGCGAAAAAACGCCGCCTCACATTTTGTTCAGTTGATCCTTACGCATTGCTTACGCATCCTGATTGAGGTGTTTACTGCCATGGTCCGTCGTACCAAAGAGGAAGCCCTGGAGACTCGCAGCCAGATACTCGAAGCGGCCGAAAAAGCCTTTTTCGAGCGCGGTGTGGCCCGCACGACACTGGCTGACATCGCGACGCTGGCCGGTGTAACGCGCGGTGCCATCTACTGGCATTTCAGCAATAAGGCGGACTTGCTCCAGGCCATGCTCGATACATTGCACGAGCCGCTCGATGACTTGGCCCGCGCCAGTGAAAGTGAAGAGGAGCTTGACCCCCTGGGGTGTGTTCGCAAGCTGCTGGTGCGGTTGTTCCAGCAGGTGGCTCTGGACCCGAAAACCCGACGCATTAATGAGATTTTGTTTCATAAGTGCGAATTCACCGATGAAATGTGCGATTTGCGCCAGCAGCGGCGCCAGGTCAGTCTCGATTGCAATGTGCGTATCGCGTTGTCGTTGCGCAATGCGATGAACCGTGGTCAGTTGCCGGACGATCTGGATCCCGAACGGGCTGCAGTCGCCATTCACGCCTACATCGACGGCATTTTGTACCAGTGGCTACTGGCTCCCGACAGCTTCGCACTGGCGGGTGAGGCCGAGCGCTGGGTGGAGATCGGGCTGGATATGCTGCACCTGAGCCCCCACCTGCGCAAATAAAACAAAATGCTCAATTTCATCAGTTTGTGTCAATAGCTGAACGGCGAGGACCCCGCCGGGCCTTGATCCTGGCGGAGTCATTTATCGACGAACTGCAGACACGTTGATCGCTCGCGAGTCGCTATCGTGCAGGAGAGTGATGGCATGTTCGTGTACAGGCGCCATTGAGGCGCCTGTACCTGTCGTGTCGGCCTGTTACCGACCCTCTGGTTTATTCAACAATGAGGCGCACGGAATAGTTGAAAGGAGGTTCGAGCATTTTCTGGAAGATCTCTGAGCGACAGGTGTATTCGCCATTGCCGGTATATGCGGTTCTGCTTTTCCTGTTTGGCCGGTAACTGGGTTCCAGGACACCAAAACCGATGGGGGCTTCAAACCGGGTTTGCATTTGGCAGCCGAAGTTGAAGGTGCTCATCTGGTAGGAGAGCACGAGTTCAATCGGTTTGATCTTTCTCAGCGTCGGCTGCCAGCCAGCAGCGGGATAAGTGAACTTCCTGTTATGGACGAAATAGAATTCGCGGGTCGCTTTGGCGGGCACGTCATAAGCACTCAAGGATATGTCCGGGTGCGTGGGTAGCTCACTTAGAATGTTTGTCATTTCCAAGGCGTGGGAGGTCTTGTTTACCAGCTCCACTGTGATGCCGGTGTTGGCCAGACTGGTGGTGGCGGCTAGCGGTCCCAGTAGCAGGCCGAGGATTAAATTTTTCATCATGTTCATGGTCATGTTGTCTCTCATGTAATGCAAGGCGCAATAAAGCCTGCGCAAGATAAATGTGTGCAATTAAAGTTGCTTGGTTTAGTGGTTTTTTTACAAGGTGTTAATTGGTTTATTTAAAATGTTAAGTGGCGGTTTAATCCATAGAGTTAGTGGGTTGTTGTTCGGACTTATTATTAGCGCTGTCGGGTGTGTTAATCCACAGTGAGTCAGTGTGGTGTTGTTATTTGATGTTTCGACGTCATCAAGTTTTGATGGCTCGGGAAGTTGATGGATGTAAAAAAGCCCCGGCTCTTTCGAGTCGGGGCTTTTATGTAAGGGGCGGTTATTGTATTTACATCACGGGATAATCGATGTAACCCACCGGGCCTTTCCCATAGAACGTTTCCGGATGCGGCTCGTTCAGCGGTGCGTCAGCTTTCAAGCGCGCCGGCAGGTCCGGGTTGGCAATGAACGGCACACCGAAGGCAACGGCATCCGCCTTGCCCTCGGCCAGCCAGGCATTGGCGCTGTCCTTGGTGAAGCGTTCGTTGGCAATGTACGGGCCGCCAAAGGCTTGTTTGAGCTGCGGGCCGATGCTGTCTTCGCCTTCCTTTTCACGGGAGCAGATAAAGGCGATGCCACGCTTGCCCAGCTCGCGGGCCACGTAGCTGAAGGTTTCCAGGCGGTTCTCGTCGCCCATGTCATGGGAGTCGGCGCGTGGCGCCAGGTGCATGCCAACCCGGCCGGCGCCCCAGACTTCGATGACGGCGTCGGTCACTTCCAGCAGCAGGCGGGCGCGGTTTTCCAGGGAGCCGCCATAGTTGTCGGTGCGCTGGTTGGTGCTGCTTTGCAGGAACTGGTCGAGCAGGTAGCCGTTGGCGCCATGGATTTCCACGCCGTCGAAACCGGCGGCCTTGGCGTTCTCGGCGCCTACGCGGTAGGCGTCGATGATGTCGGCGATCTCAGCGGTTTCCAGTGCGCGTGGCGTTGGGTAGTCGGCCAGCGGACGTACCAGGCTCACATGGCCCTTGGGCTGGATGGCGCTGGGCGCCACCGGCAATTCGCCGTTCAGGTAAGACGGATGGGAGATCCGGCCCACGTGCCACAGTTGCAGGAAAATCTTGCCGCCGGCGCCATGGATGGCTTTGGTCACGTTGCTCCAGCCGCGCACCTGGTCGTTGGACCAGATGCCGGGGGTGTCCGGGTAGCCCACGCCCATGGGGGTGACAGAGGTGGCTTCGCTGAGGATCAGGCCCGCGGAGGCTCGTTGCACGTAGTACTCGGCCATCAGCGCGTTAGGCACGCGGCCCGCGTCGGCGCGGCAGCGGGTGAGCGGCGCCATGATGATGCGGTTTTTCAGCTCGATGTCGCCGAGTTTGATCGGATCGAAAATTGTCGCCATGAACTACAACCTCATAAGTGAAGGGGAAAAGTCAGTGAGTTGCGGGAGCCAGGTCGGTATGACCGCCTTGGCGGAAAGTGATCAGGGTGACCAGCAGCGCCAGCACGGCCAGCGCTCCGGCGGCCAGGGGCACGCTGGTCAGGCCCAGGCCGTGGTCGATGACACTGCCGCCGACCCAGGCGCCCAAGGCGTTGCCGATGTTGAAGGCGCCGATGTTCAGGGTGGAAACCAGGTTTGGCGCGGCTTTGCCGAAGGTCACCACGTTGACTTGCAGGGCCGGCACGGCGGCGAAGCAGGCGGTGGCCCAGAGGAACAGGGTGATTTCAGTGGGGATCAGCGCGACGCTGGTCCAGCTCAAGACGGTGGACACCACGGCCATGGTGGTGAAAACCCCCATCAGCGTGTTCGCCAGGCTCTTGTCCGCCAGCTTGCCGCCGATGATGTTGCCCAGGGTCAGGCCCAGGCCGATCAGCACCAGGGTCCAGGTCACGCCGCGGGGCGATACGCCAGTGACTTCCCCCAGTAGGGGGGCGACGTAAGTGAACAGGGTGAACACCGAGGCGGAAAACAGCGCAGTCATGCTCAGGGAGAGCCACAGGCCTGCGCCCTTGAGGGCGACGAGCTCCGAGCGCATGTCGAGTTTTTCTTCATCGCGCTTGGCCGGCAGGAAGCGGATCAGGCCGATCAGGGCAATCACGCCGATGACAGTCACGGCCCAGAAGGTCGAGCGCCAACCGGCTTCCTGACCCAGCGCGGTGCCCAGCGGTACGCCGAGCACGTTGGCCAGGGTCAGGCCGGTGAACATCAGGGCCACGGCCGAGGCGCGCTTGTTCGGTGCCACCAGGCCGGCGGCCACCACCGAACCGATGCCGAAGAACGCACCGTGGCACAGGGCGGTGACGACCCTGGCGAACATCAGTACGTTGTAGTCACTGGCGATGGCGCAGAGCAGGTTGCCGATGATGAAAATCCCCATCAGCGCCACCAGGGCTGCCTTGCGTGGCAACCGCGCGGTGGCCAGGGCCATGAACGGTGCCCCGATGGCCACGCCCAGGGCATAGCCGGTCACCAGCCAGCCGGCACCGGGAATCGATACACCCAAGTCGGCCGCCACCTCAGGCAGCAGGCCCATGATGACGAACTCGGTGGTGCCGATGGCGAAGGCGCTCAGGGCCAGGATGAGAAGTGAGAGGGGCATGGTGGATCCTTGTCGGGTCAGAGCTCTTGGCTCATTTGCTTGAGGAACTGCTGGATCACGTCCTCGTTGCGCTTGAAGAAATGCCATTGACCGACCTTCTGGCTGGTGATCAGCCCCGCCCGTTGCAACACCGCCAGATGGGCCGACACGGTGGACTGCGACAGGCCGCAACGCTGGTCGATCTGTCCGGCGCAAATGCCGAATTCGTGGTTGTGCAACTGTTCGGGGAACTGGACCTTGGGGTCTTTGAGCCAGTTGAGGATGTCTCGCCGTACTGGGTGCGCCAGGGCTTTTATTATTTCGTCGAGGTCGAGGGTCATGGTTGGCTGCTCGGGATGAGTAAAACGCTATATCGCGATGAGGCGAACTTTAAATCGTTATTTGACGATATACAAATATGGATTTGATCTGAACATCGAATAAATCGCTATATCGGGTTATAACGATATGGGGGCGGTGATGCTAAGCTTTGCGCCATGAACTATCTCGCACACCTGCACCTCGGCGGCCCCGGCCGGGAACGTCTGCTCGGCAGCCTCTACGGCGACTTCGTCAAAGGGCCGCTGCAAGGGCTGTACGATCCGCAGATCGAAGCGGCGATTGCCCTGCATCGGCGCATCGACATGTACACCGATCGTCACCCCGTGGTGGATGTCGCCTTGTCGCGCTTTTCCACCGTACGGCGGCGCTATGCCGGCATCGTGCTCGACGTGTTTTTCGATCATTGCCTGGCCCGGGACTGGGCGCTGTATGGCGAAGGGCCGTTGCTGGACTTCACCTCCCAGGTCTATCGAGTGCTCGCCGCCGAGCCACAGTTGCCTGGGCGCTTGGCGCAAATCGCGCCTTACATGGCGGCGGATGACTGGCTGGGGTCTTACCGGGAGTTCGAGGTGCTTGGGCAGGTGCTACGAGGCATTTCCCGGCGCCTGTCCCGGCCCGAGGAACTGGCCGGGGCCATGGAGGAGTTGGTCAGACTCTATGAGCCGTTGAGCGAAGACTTTCGGCTGTTTTACCCGCAATTGCAGGACTTTGCGTTGAGCCAGACAACACCACAAAACTAATTGTGGGAGCGGGCTCTGGCTGTCACTGAAGATCAAATGTGGGAGCGAGCCTGCTCGCGAT
>NZ_JABWQV010000148.1 GCF_014268615.1 Pseudomonas tehranensis
CTCGCGGCCAGGGCGAGCCGCTGACCGGTCGATTAACTCCACCACCGGGTGCAACTTTTGAATGCGTGCTGATGCCTGATGATGACGGGCTGTACGTTATTGCGTCGGACGCCGGCTACGGGTTTGTCGTCAAGGGTGAGGACCTGCAAGCCAAGAACAAGGCGGGCAAGGCGTTGTTAAGCCTGCCGAATAACGCCAAGGTCATAGCGCCGCGACCTGTGTCCGATCGTGAGAACAACTGGCTGGCTTCAGTGACGACTGAAGGTCGGTTGCTGGTCTTCAAAATCAGTGACTTGCCGCAGCTGGGTAAAGGTAAGGGCAACAAGATCATCGGTATTTCCGGCGAACGGGTAGCCAGTCGTGAGGAATATGTCACGGATATTGCAGTGTTGCCGGAAGGCGCCACGCTTGTGCTACAGGCTGGAAAGCGTACGCTTTCGTTGAAGGCAGACGATCTTGAACACTACAAAGGTGAACGCGGTCGGCGGGGCAATAAGCTTCCGAGAGGGTTTCAGCGGGTCGATGCACTGCTCGTCGAAAACCTCAATTAAGCGTGCTAGAGCGCTCGGTCTGCGATTAAAAGCCGCAGATCGGCACTTTCGCGCTGGAGTCGGAGCGCATATTCACGGATGATAGGCCCTTTCAAGCGCCGGCGTGGCCGAGCGTTCTTCATATTGACCGAGTTTTTTTTCACTGTGGTAAGCCTTGTGGCTGCCACCTGGACGGGACGATGACTGCTCTGCGCCTTCCTATTTTGTGGCTCGCCGGCCTGCTTGGCCTGGCGGGCTGTAGCGTCAATCAGCCAGTGTCGCTGTATCAACTCGACAGCGGAAACCCGGCCCAGCCTGCACAAAGCGCAGGCATGGCGGTATTACTGGGCCCGGTATTGATTGCCGATTACCTGCAACGTGAAACCCTATTGCAACGCCAACCGGACGGCAGCCTGCAAGCCGCCACCGACGGTCGTTGGGCCGGTAGCCTGTCGTCGGACATTGATCAGCTGTTGCTGCGTCAGGTCGCCGGGCATCTGGACAGCCAGCGCGTGGTACTTGCGCCAGCCACCCAGGGCTTTACCCCGGATGTACAGGTCTTGCTGTCGATTACTCGGCTGGACTCGGGCGAATCGCAACCGGCGGTACTGGATGCCCAGTGGCGCCTGATCGATCGTCGCGGCAAGGTTCGCGAGAACCGTATCATTCATCTGCAAGAGCAACATGCCGGCGGTACCGCTGCGCAGGTTCAGGCTCAGGGTGTGTTGCTGCAACGTCTTGCCGAGCAACTGTCCGTGGCGCTCAAGCCTTTGGCCAACCAGCCTCCTATCGCAGATGTGCCTCGCAAATCGGCGCCTGCAGCGACCAAAAAGGTCGAGAAGGAAAAGGACAAGATTCCTATGGCCTTGCCGATCCGTACGGACATGGAAGTGTTCAGGTTCTGATGGTTGAACTGGATGCAAAACAAAGCCCGCATTGATGCGGGCTTTGTTGTTTCTGTGGGTTGCAGTCTCGGGTGTCTATGTTGGCCTCATCGCGAGCAGGCTCGCTCCCACAGGGGCCTCTGCTAGCCACAGATCCAGTGTGGGAGCGAGCCTGCTCGCGATGAGGTAGGCGAAGGCCACAAAAAAGCCCGCAGACAATCACTCATCTGCGGGCTTCGTCATTTCAGGTGTTGAGGCTCAGGCCTGACGCTCATGCATCCGCGCCAGTTGTCGCTCCAGCATTGAGGGATAAGGCTCCATCAATCGCTCGACGCAGCATGCGCCTTCCGGGCTGGCGATAGGGCGGATACGGGCGCGCTGACGGATCAGGGCATCGTCGTTGATCTTGCGCTCCACCAGCAGCAGGTTGCGGCTGTGCTGCGACAGGGCCAGGGCGTCCTGGGCGGTTTCGGTCAGCAGCAGGTCGATCTGGCTCAGGCCGAACAGCCCGTCACCCAAGGTCAGGCCCAACTGCAATTGCAGGGTGATGCCGCTGTCGGCGACTTCGATCTGCAACTGGTGTCCCAGGGCTCGGAGCAACTCACCGCAGCAAATGGCATTGGTGAGGTAGTCATCACCGCTGTCCTCGGTGTGGAACAGCATCAGCGTGCTGCCATCGTTCAGGGTGTGCAGTTGGCCCTGATACAGCGATGCGGCCTGGTCGAGGCAGTCGCGGTAACGCTCAAGCAGTTCCTTCAGGCGCGCCTGTGGCAGCCGGCGCAGTTGGTCCTGGGCGCCCAGTTGCACGGCCAGCACGGCACTGTGTTGGGGCAGGTCCGAGGCGACGGGTCTGGCGACCGATTGCGCCTCATCGGCGATTGAGTCGTCACGCAGGTCGGCGAAAGCATCGTCGTCTTCATCGTCCTCCACCGTGCGGACCACGCGGCGTGGTCCGGGCCTGGAGGCGGGGAGAGGTTGGCTTTCGTCGAAGTCCGGGTCCCGCAGGTTACGCACTTCGAAACCTGGTTCGGCTTCGTCGTCACTGTAGTCGATGTCTTCAGGCTCCGGCACGGGGGCAGGTTCCGGGGCGAAGCTGGCGTGCAGTTGTCGAGCCAGATCGCCAATTTCGTCCTGGCGCTGGGTCGCTGGGGTGTGCTCGTCGATATCCCGCAGCCAGACCCGCAGTTGCAGCAGTGGCGTAGAGATGTGGCGTCCCAGGCGCAGGCTCAAGGCCAGCGCCAGCGCCAGCAATATTGCGCTGAGGATGCCCATGCTTTGCAGGCTGATGGTCATCGGCTGCTGGAACTGGTCCATGTCCAGGCTGATGCGCAGTTGCCCGGCGGTCACGTCCTGGAAGGTGATCCTGCTCTGGTACATACCGCCGGATTCGCCCAGCAGGCCCGGCTTGGGACGCTGGCCGGCTTCGGCGAGGATGCGGTTGTCCACGCTATAAATGGCGGCGTGGGCCACCAGTTTGTTTTTGGTGAGGTTGTTGAGCAGCACGTTGAGGCTAAGGATGTCGTTGGACACCAGTAGCTCGGTGGCGGACGTGGCGGTCTGCGTGGTCAGGCTCTCGCCCAGGGCGTCGGCCTGCTCGTGCATGGCCTGCTTGAACTGCAGGCCCATCACGCAGGCATAGATCACCAGGGCCAAGGCGACCAGGATCACGTTATGGCTGGCAATGCGCAATGCAATCGGCACGCGACGGTGGCGCAGTGCACGGAAGATCAGCAGAAAGAAATTGTCGGTTTTGACTGGCGTGGGCCGGTTCACTGAGCTCGGCTCTTTGTCCGTGAAATTGACGCGCAGTATAGCGACAGGCCCATGACCGGCAAAGCACCGACGGTGCCCGATGGTCACTGAAAGTGGGTAGAATGCGGTTTTTTTCCACCTGCGGGGGTGCGCCTTGCGCGAAATCGTCCTGATAAACATCACTGGCAGTGACCGTCCGGGTCTGACTGCGGCCATTACCGGCGTTCTGGCCCAGGGTGGTGTGAACATTCTCGACATTGGTCAGGCGGTGATTCACGACACACTGTCGTTCGGCATCCTGGTTGAAATCCCGGACGCCGAACAAAGCAAGTCGGTGCTCAAGGACATCCTGTTCACCGCCTACAAGCTCGACCAGCAGGTGCGTTTCACCCCGGTGTCCGAAGCCGATTACCAGCATTGGGTTAACGGCCAGGGCAAGACGCGCCATATCGTGACCCTGTTGACCCGCAAGGTGACCGCCGAGCAATTGCAGCGCGTCAGTTCGATCACTGCCCAATACGGCCTGAACATCGATCACATCGACCGGTTGTCCGGGCGCATGCCGCTGGATACGCCGGATGACAAGGGCAAGGGCTGCATCGAATTCTCCGTGCGCGGCGAGCCGGCCGATCCCCAGGCGCTGCGCGCCGAATTCCTCAGCGTGGCCCAGGAGTTGAACGTCGACATCGCGTTCCAAGAGGACTCGCTGTTCCGTCGCAACCGCCGCCTGGCGGTGTTTGACATGGATTCGACGCTGATTGAAGCCGAAGTCATCGACGAACTGGCCAAGGCCGCCGGCGTGGGCGACAAGGTGTCGGCCATCACTGAGCGAGCCATGGCCGGCGAGTTGGATTTTCGCGCCAGCTTCAAGGAACGCCTGGCGCTGCTCAAGGGGCTGGACGTCAGCGTGCTGGACTCCATCGGCGCTTCCTTGCGCCTGACCGAAGGCGCCGAAACCCTGTTCGCCGAACTCAAGCGCCTGGGCTACAAGACCGCGATCCTGTCCGGCGGCTTCACTTACTTCGCCAAGCAACTGCAGGCCAAGCTCGGCATCGACTACGTGTTCGCCAATGAACTGGAAGTCGTGGATGGCAAGGTCACGGGCGTGGCCGTCGAACCGATCGTCGATGCCCAGCGCAAGGCGGATCTGTTGCGCGAACTGGCCGAGAAGGAAGGCCTGCGCCTGGAACAGACCATTGCTGTGGGCGACGGCGCCAACGACCTGCCCATGCTGGCGATCGCCGGTCTGGGCGTGGCGTTCCGGGCCAAGCCGCTGGTCAAACAGTCGGCCAGGCAGGCGATTTCCACCCTCGGGTTGGACGGGGTGTTGTATCTGCTGGGCTTCAGGGATCGCGACGGACAGCTTTGATCTCGACCCCCCGATTCTGGGGGGCACACTTGTGGCGAGGGAGCTTGCTCCCGCTGGGGCGCGAAGCGGCCCTGAAATCTGGCACCTCAGGGCCCCAGGTTGACCGCATTGGGGCTGCTGCGCAGCCCAGCGGGAGCAAGCTCCCTCGCCACAAGAATCTGTGTTGCTTACAGCGACTTCCACAACGAATCAAAATCCCCTTCATTGTCGTGGCCATCTGCGCTGGTCCCTGAATCCTCCTGTCGATAAGCAAACTGGTTGAAGCTGTGCGTGCTGGTCACCCGTCGGTCCAGGCTGGCGCGGCGTTCCTGGCCGTTGGTGTTGATCAGCACTTGCTGGCCTTCCTGGAAAGGCAGGCGGGGCGCGATCATGGTGGGTGGCAGGTCAATGGCGCTGATCTCGGGCAGCAACAGCCCTCGCAGGTAGTGACCATGCTCACCCTTCTCCCGTACCAGTTGCAGCCCGCAAGGCTGTGCATGGGGCGCGACCAGCTCGATGCCCATTTGCATGGCGCCATTGCGCACCTGCCTGATCCAGCGCACCACGGCGATGCTCCAGGCTTGATCGTTAGTGTCGCGAATGCCGACCATTTCCCCGGCCTGCAGTTGCTCAGGCACCTCCTTCGGCCAGCCGAGGCAGTAACCGCCGGGGCTGTGATTGATGATGGGCAGGTCGTAGGTCGCGAAGTGGTGCTGGTTGTCGGAGCTGGCGCCGTCGTCGTCGGCCGGATTGACCGGATACTCGATTTCTTCATAAGGCAACAGATCACTGTCACCGGCCGCAGCTGCGTCGAAAGCCTGGCTCCAGGTGTCGTTGGTCTTGGTCGGTGTGGCCTCGAACCGAGCCTTGCGCGTTGCAGAATCCTTCAGGATTTCGCTGAAAGAGCGCTCGCCGCCGAGGTAATAGTGCAAAGCGCTCATGCCTACGCAGAGCGTCAGCGTGCCGTTGCCCTCTGTGCGTTGGAAGCTACGTTCGACCGCTTCGCCCCAGGCCGCTTGCAGGTGATGCAAGGTGTCGGCGTTCATTGCGCCAGGCACGGGCAAGGTGTGATCGTCGGGTTGTTCCAGATGAGTGGCAATGGCACGCACCAGCGGCTGCGGATCGAAACCCAGCAGGCTGGGCTGTTGCTCGGCCCTGAACTTGGAGCGATAGCGCGGCCCGATATCCAGTTGCGGTGCAACGGCGAACAGGCTCGTGGCGGTGACGGCCGGGTCCAGCGTGACCTTCTGACTCCAGGATTCGAGCACCTCGACGAGTCGCGCAATCTGGCCCTGGCGCAGTTGATTGCTGCGTGAGGTGCCCAGCAGCAGGGCGACCACGTAGGTTTGCTCGACATTCAACTGATGCACCTGGCTGGCCAGTTCATCGCTGACGCTGAGGTGTTGCAGCCGATGGTGGCAGGCGATTCGGTACAACTGATGCAAATCGAGCCACAGCCCTTCAGGTACGGGGCTATACAACTGGCTGATACGCAGCAGCGTGCCGTCCAGGGCATGCATCGCGCGTTGCAGTGCGGTGCTCAGCAGCCGGGCGCGGTCCTTGGTGTATTTCGGCGAGATGCGCGCGACGATCTGTTTGTAACCCATGGCCAACTGGGTTTGCAGGGCCTGGCAGAGGTTGACGATCTTGCGCGAGCGCTCATCCAGGACGATGGCCTGTTGCAAAAAATGCCGCTCCAGGTGTTTGCAGACGTAATACACCTCGGGCCGCAACAATTCGAGCAGCTGCAGGCGATTATCGCTGGGGGTGAGCAGTTGGTTGAGTTCGCCGATGGCCTGGTACAACAGGCGTGCGGTTTCGCCGATATTGGCCTTGGGGAGGTTGGCAATCCAGCGTTTGAGGTCGCGCGGCGTGGCGTCGCAGAACGACAGGCGCGACTGTGTCGGTGTCAAAACGCGCGAAAGCTGGAGAGGGCTGGTCTCATTCATGCCGTGGATGGGCTCCGGCGGGAAATGAAAGGGATGTTTCCAACTCTAGCAGTTGACAGAGAAGCGCGCCGCGCTGGATGTGCTGTGGGGGCCAAGCTTGCTCGCGATGCAGGCGCCGCGGTCTTTTTCAGACTGCGTTATCGTTCATCGCGGGCAAGCCTTGCTCCCGCAGGCCTGCTTCCAAGGGCGTGACTCAGGTTTTTGGCAGCGCCAACCCCTGGCCCATCTGCACTGGCGAGCCGGCCACCAGCTCTTGGGCCCATTTCACCTGGTCCGGACCGAACAGCACGATGGCGGTCGATCCCAGTTTGAAGCGGCCCAGCTCGGCGCCTTTCTCCAGGTGGATCGGCGCCCGGGCGGCTTCGTCGTAACGGAAGGTTTTCAGCTCACGCTTAGGTGGCGTCACCAGGCCGGCCCAGACGGTTTCGATGGACGCAACGATCATCGCGCCCACCAGCACCACGGCCATCGGCCCGCGCTCGGTGTCGAAAATGCACGCCACGCGCTCGTTACGGGCGAACAGCTCTGGAACGTTTTCGGCTGTGGTCTGGTTCACCGAGAAAATCCGTCCCGGGATGTAGACCATTTCCCGCAGGGTGCCGGCCAGTGGCATGTGCACGCGGTGATAGTCCTTGGGCGACAGGTAGATGGTGGCGAAATCGCCGCCCATGAACGGCGCTGCGTTGGCTGCATCGCCGCCCAGCAGTTCCAGCACGCTGAAGCTGTGGCCCTTGGCCTGGAATACCCGACCGTGCTCGATGGGGCCGAGTTGGCTGACGGCACCGTCGGCGGGGCTGAGGATCGCCCCCGGTGTTGGGTCCAGCGGGCGGGCGCCTTCTTTCAGCGCTCGGGTGAAGAACGCATTGAAGTGCTCGTAGGCCGTGAGGTCTTCCACCAGCGCCTGGGACATGTCCACCTGATAACGTTTGGCGAACCATTGGGTAAAGGCATTCTTGAACCAGCGAACGCGGCATTCGGCAATACAGCCGGCCAGCCGAGACAGCAAGTGGTGGGGGAGCAGGTATTGGCTGAGGATGAACAAGCGGTTTTTCATTAACTGTCCTTAAGAACCTTCAGAGCTCGATGGGGGTGTCAGGGTGGTTGCCCCATTCGCCCCAAGAGCCGGCATAGCCTTTGACACGCGGATAACCGAGCGCCTTGGCCACCAGATAGGTGAAGCCAGAGCGGTGGTGGGTCTGGCAATGGGTGATGATTTCTTTGTCAGGCGTGATGCCCAACTGTTCGAGGATGTGCGGCATGTCGCTGCGGATGCGCAGGTTGCGTGCCGGATCCATGCCGGCGGTCCATTCGAAGTTGATCGCGCCGGGAATATGTCCGCCCCTGGCTGCGACGACTTTCTCGCCGGAATACTCCAGTGGGCCGCGTGCGTCCCAGATCGCCAGGTCAGCGGCACCGAGGCGGCTTTGCAGGTATTCGCGGGTGGCGGTGGGTTCATCGTGCAGGGTCAGGCTCACCGGGCCTGTGGCGGGCGGTGGTACTTCAGTGGACACCGGCAAGCCTTCGTCCAGCCACGCCAGTAAGCCACCGTCGAGGTAGTGGTAGTTCGAATGGCCGATCACATCCAGCAGCCAGATGAAGCGCCCGGCCCAGCCACCACCTTCATCGTCATAGACGACGTAGACCGCATTCGGGTTGTGCCCCAGTTCGCCGAACAGCGCCTCGAGGTCGGCTTTTGCTGGCAGCAGACCCGGCGCTGGGGGCTGGCCGAGTTGGGTGCGCTTGGGGTCGACGAAGCGTGCGCCAGGGATATGCCCGGTGCTGTAGCGGGCGGCACTGGTCAGGTCCACCAGAATCAGTTCGCGGGCGTCGAGGCGCGACAGCAAGTCGCTCGGCTCGATTACCAGCGGCAAGCCAGAGAAGTCAGGCATGTGAGGTCTCCAGGGGCGCAAAGGGAAAAGATTGTATCAAGATCAGCGACCGCGGTTGGTAAAGCTGTGCAAGGCACGTTCGATACACTGCACGGTTTTACCGAAGGCCTGCACCGTCACGTCCGAGAAGGGCCCGCCGCCCTGGTCCACCGCCACCAGCATGATCACCCGGCCGTTGCAGGTCAGTGAACGCAACAACAGGTGTTCGCCGCGAAACAGGCTGCGCAGGCCCGGCGGCAGCAACGCCGAAAACTGAGCGTTGTTGTCCGGGTTCAGGCGAACCTGGGCTTGTTGGGCCTGCAACCGTTGCAACACTTTGCTCTGACTGATGGAAAAACTCATGGCCGCCGCTTCTTTGGGCAGGCCGGCGATCTGATGCACGCGCAGGCTGGTCTGGCTGCGGTCGGCCATCAGAATCATCACCCGCCGCATGCCGCATGCCACCAATGCGTCCCGTGCCGAGGTGGTCAGGTGCATGGCGTTGCTGAACGGGCTCGGTTCCACCAGCAGTTCGGCGCATTGCTTGCGCCACTGAGTCAGGTCTTCGGCGCTGGGCGGGGCGGCCGGCAGCAGCCCCGGGTGGACGCGTCGGCTGCCCCAGGGCCAGATCAACGCCACGGCCGGATGCCAGAGGTCCGGCATGGTGTTGTGGTGGGCGCTGTTGACGGCTTGCTGGTGCAATTGCTGCTGGACGTCATCCATGGACATCTGCAGATACAAACTAGTGAGATATTGCCAGCGGGTACTGTGAGGGCCGTCCCACGCCTGTTGTGCTGAAAGGGCCAAGCCATTGGCCAGTAGCACCGTGTTGGCTGGCTGATTTAGCCAGCGCCGCAGGGTCGGGTCATCGTCCAGGCGATTTTGCTGGCGCAGCGGGTGTTCGCTATCCCGGGCGATGCGTAGCACTTTCACCAGCTCGCGGCGTTCGTTGAGCAGCAGGCGGTAACCCTGCGCCACCCAGACCGGCAGGCGCCAGGTCTCCACCAGCGCCAGGCAGATTTTCAGCAGGCCGACGCCGAACAGCTCGCGCTCCACCTTGTTCGCTGACTGGCCTTTATGCACAACCCGCAGTTCCCACTCTTTCAGCAATCCTGGATGAGTCAGGGCCAGCGGCCAGAGTGGTGACAGAAACAACAGGCTGCCCCAGTGGATGTCTTGCCACAACCGCGCCAGGCGGCTGGCAAAAAAACCATTGGCCTGTTGCGTTGCGTGCTGGCTGATCAATTGCAGTTGGCGCAGCGCGAGGGGTATTTGCTGCTCCGGCAACGAGGGCAGGCGGGCGAGCAATTCTTCGGTGCGCTTGAGGCCGAGGCGGTTGATGGCCACTTCGAGATTTTCTGCCGGTTCGGCAAAGTTGCCATGGGTGTGGTGGTTGGCTTCACGGATGACGCTCAGCGCCAGGGCGGGGCTGTCCTGGATCAGCTCGGCAATGTCACGCAGTGAACGGCGGCTGTCGCCAATGGCTTTGCAGACCAGGTCATGACTGGCCTGGGGCACTGGCAGATGGACGCCCTCGAGCAGCTTTACCCAGCCTTCGAGCGTGGTCGGTCGTGGAGTTGGAACCTTCGTTTCGTTAGCCATGGCTGGACGCGATCATCATAGGGAGTATCTACGCCCGGAACGGGGCAAATTGGCTTTTCGCCTGAACTGGCTATAGTCTGGCGCAGTTTTGCCGATAAGTAGAAGAAGAGATTTTTCAGCTTCCGAATATGACCTTGAACCCGACTTAAATAAGTACTTTCTATCTATGGCTAAAATTATCGGCATCATTGTCGTGTTCGCGAGCGTTCTGGGCGGATACGTGCTCTCCCATGGCAAGATTGCCGCCCTGGTCCAGCCCTTTGAGGTCCTGATCATCGGCGGCGCGGCCCTTGGCGCATTCCTGCAGGCCAACCCCGGCTACATGACGATGCACGTGCTCAAGAAGTCCTTGAGCATGTTCGGCTCGCGTTTCAGCCACACTTTCTACCTTGAGGTGCTGGGGCTGATCTACGAGATCCTCAACAAGAGCCGCCGCGAAGGCATGATGGCGATCGAAGGGGATATCGAAGACGCAGCGTCCAGCCCGATCTTCGCCAAGTACCCCACGGTGCTCAAGGATGAGCGCATGACGGCGTTCGTCTGTGATTACCTGCGCATCATGTCGTCCGGCAACATGGCTCCCCATGAGCTCGAAGGCCTGTTCGACATGGAGCTGTACAGCCTCAAGGAAGACCTGGAGCACCCGTCTCACGCGGTCAACGGCATCGCCGACGGCATGCCGGGTTTCGGTATCGTCGCGGCGGTATTGGGCATCGTGGTGACCATGGCCTCCCTGGGCGAAGGCGACCAGGCATCTATCGGCCTGCACGTAGGTGCGGCACTGGTAGGTACCTTCTTCGGTATTCTCGCCGCGTATGGCTTCTTTGGCCCGTTGGCCCATTCCCTGGCCCACGACGCCAAGGAAGAACTCAATGTCTACGAAGCCATCAAGGCTTCGCTCGTGGCCTCGGCCTCGGGCATGCCGCCATCGCTGGCTGTGGAGTTCGGTCGCAAGGTCCTGTACCCGGCGCACCGTCCAAGCTTCGCCGAGTTAGAACAAGCGGTTCGCGGTCGCTAAGATGGAAAACAACCAGCCGATCATTATCAAGCGCGTCAAGCGCATAGCCGGCGGGCATCACGGGGGCGCCTGGAAAATCGCCTTCGCCGACTTTGCGACGGCGATGATGGCGTTCTTTTTGGTGCTGTGGCTGTTGTCCACCGCGACTCCAGAGCAGAAAATCGCCATCGCCGGTTACTTCAAGGACCCGGTGGGTTTTTCCGAAAGCGGCACGCCTTACATCATCGACCTGGGCGGCTCGCCGGTCCTGGCGCCGGAAAACACCCTCAACCCTGAAGTCGAATCCCAGCCTCAGCCCGACAAGGCGACGGTAGACGCCAATGACGCCGAAGGCATGGCCGAAGAGGTCGAGCGCGAGCGTCTGGAGTTGCTGCTGCAAGAGTTGCAGAACAAGGTCGAAGAGAACCCTGAACTGCAGAAGTTCAAGGACCAGATCCTGTTCGAAATCACGCCGAACGGCTTGCGCATCCAGATCATGGACGCCGAGAACCGTCCGATGTTCGACTCTGGCAGCGCGCGCCTGAAACCTTATTTCGAAGATATTCTGCTGGCCATGGCCGACACCATCAAAGCGGTGCCGAACAAGATCAGCATCAGTGGTCATACCGATGCCAAGCCCTTCATTGGCAAAGGCGATTTCGGTAACTGGGAGCTCTCCGCCAATCGCGCCAACGCGGCCCGTCGGGCCCTGGTGGCTGGCAGTTATCCGGATGAGCAGGTGGCGCGGGTGGTCGGTTATGCCTCCTCGGCGCTGTTCGACCGCAAAGACCCGTTCAACCCGGTCAACCGGCGGATCGATATCGTGGTGTTGACCAAGAAGGCCCAGAAAGCCATCGAAGGTTCGCAAACCGATGACCCTGCGCCAGACCCGGCCCAGGGCGCCGGCGCGCCGGGTGAAGTGCCGGTCACGCCTGGCGCGCCGGAGGATCCGAACGCATTGCCGGCGGACCAGCAGCCTGTTCCCGCCCATGAGGTGCGCGAGCGTCTTAATCTGTTCGATGATCTCGCGCCGAAACCGGCCGAGCCGCCTGCGCAGTGAGGCCTGCTTGCTTTTGTGGCGAGGGAGCTTGCTCCCG
>NZ_JABWQV010000149.1 GCF_014268615.1 Pseudomonas tehranensis
CTGGCCGCCCGCGTCGGCGCGGGCGGCCATGTACTGGGCGTGGACATATCCGAACCGCTGATCGGTCGAGCGCGGGCCCTTGCGCCACAGGATACGCCGGCCCAGTTCCGGGTAGCGGACGCCAGCAGCGCCGAGCTGCCAGAGGGCGCATTCGACATCCTGTTCTCCCGTTTCGGGGTGATGTTCTTCGACGATCCGACAGGGGCGTTCGCCCATATGCGTCGCGCGCTCCGGCCGGGCGGGCGGGTCGCTTTCGTCTGCTGGCGCGGCGTGGCCGAGAACGATTGGGTGCGCCTGCCGATGGGCGCGATCAAGGGCATTGTCCCGCCGACCGCACCGCCCGATCCCGAAGCGCCCGGCCCATTCTCGTTCGGCGACCGGGGACGCGTGACACGTATCCTGACAGCGGCCGGCTTCAGCGATATCGCTATCGCGCCCTTCGATGCTTCCATCCCGTTCGGCGAGGGCGGGACGCGGGACGCGGCGATCGACGACGCGGTGAAGATGGCGTTCGAAGGCGGCCCATTGTCGCTTGTGCTCGCTAGTCAGCCCGACGACATCCGCGCCCGCGCCTGGGCCGCGGTTCGTGCCGCCTTCGCGAGCCTCCCCGGCGAGCGGTCGGTGATGATCGACGGCGCGGCGTGGATCGTCATGGCACGCAATCCGGCAAGCTGACAAGGATTAACAGTGGAGACGCCCCTGCTCGGTGGAGCGGGGTGTCTTTGGCCGGTCAGATTGATGTCCTTTTTTGCTTGGTCATCCGTTCCTCGGCAAAAGCGGCCACTCACGAATGTCTTTACTCTTATTCCACGAATTATCTGATCGATACCGAGCACGGCGTCATCGATGGATTGGAGCGACAAGCATTACAGCGTAGCCATCTGCATGGCGAGGATCGTATGCGCCAATCGGTTGGACCCAAGTTAAATAAACCTATCCCCTCTGTTTGGTGGCTGTCTGGCTAGAGCCTCGCCCCATAGTCGGGTAGGGTTGCTTGAGCCCTCTCCCGATACGAAACAAGGATGAAATCATGACGATGACCGCTCTTCGCTCTCGTTTGGCCGTCAGTCTCGGCCTGAGCCTGGCCCTCGGTGCCTTCGCCCCCGTTGCTTTCGCGCAGCCCCATCAACAAGTCCTGAGCGACGCCGAACAGTACAAGGGCGAAGCCCTGAAACTGCTGGAACGGCTGGTCAACATCGACTCAGGCTCCGGGTATTTGCCGGGGTTGAACCAGGTCGGTGACATTGCCATCGATGAATTGCAGAAGTTGGGCGCCACCATCGAAAAGGTGCCCAACTCGGACGGCACCCAGCACATCCTGGCGACCTTCAAGGGTTCCGGTAAGGCGAAGATTCTGCTGATGGCCCACATGGACACGGTGTTCAAGGAAGGCTCGGCCGCCGAGCGTCCGTTCCATATCAAGGACGGCCGGGCCTACGGGCCGGGGGTGATGGATGACAAGGGTGGGATCGTCGCTGGGATCTATGCGTTGAAGGTGCTCAAGAACCTGGACTTCAAGAACTACGCGCAAATCACCTTCCTGCTCGACGCCAGCGAAGAAACCGGCTCGGACGTTGCCACCAACCTGATCAAGAAAACCGCCAAGGCCCATGACGTGACTCTCAACCTTGAACCGGGTCGTCCGGCCGATGGTTTGGTGGTCTGGCGCAAGGGCAGTGCCACGGCGCTGGTGGAGGTCAAGGGCAAGGCGTCCCATGCCGGTGTCGCGCCGGAGCTGGGGCGCAATGCGGCGATGGAAGCCGCGCACCAGATCCTGCAACTGGGCAAGCTGGGCGACGCGGAAAAGAAAACCACCATCAACTTCACGGTGCTCCAGGCCGGCGACCGGACCAACGTGATTCCCGACCAGGCCAGCGCCAAGGCCGATGTGCGGGCAGCGGTACCGGAAGAGTTCGACCGCATCGAAAAAGACCTGGCGCGCGTGTCGCAAGACAAACTGATCGCCGACACTGAAGTCACCACTAGCCTCAAGCGCGGCCTGCCGCCGATGCCGCAGACGGCGGAGTCGGACCGTTTGATGGCCATGGCCCAGGGCATCTATGGCGAACTGGGGCGCAAACTCACCGAAGAGGGCAGCGGTGGCGCGGCGGATGCCAGCCTGTCGGCGGGGGTGGGCACGCCGACGCTGGATGGCTTCGGCATTGTCGGCGGCAACATTCATACGCCTGAGGAATACGCGGAGGTTGAGAGTGTGGTGCCAAGGATTTATCTGTTGTCGCGGATGATCATGGAGTTGGCGGGGCGGTAAAGCGCTGCCGGTTCTTTAAGGGCACACAGGCTTTTGTGGCGAAGAACCTTGCTCCCGCTCGGCTGCGCCTGTAGGAGCTGTCGAGTGCAACGAGGCTGCGATCTCTGTCCAGACACTTGAGTCTCAAGGGAAAGATCAAAAGATCGCAGGCTTCGCCAGCTCCTACAGCACCCAGCGGGTTTGGGTGGTGAGCTTGTTAGTGCGGATCGACGTTATCCAGCGCTCGGTTCGCCAGCAAGCCGCCCAGTTCGATCAGTTGCTGAATGCCCAGGGCGACGTGGCGTCTGGAGCCTTCCAGATCGAAGGCCAGGTCGCTGACCATGGCATTGGCCGAGGCCAGGGTTTCGCTGAGGTTGGCGAGCAGGGCTTCGGTGTCGATGCCGTTGACGACGGTGAAGACTTGGTTTGGAGCAGGCTCGGGCTTGGTTGGTTTGGGTTTCAGGTAGAAGTCGAGGGCGCGGTCGGCGGCTTGGTCGAATTTTTTGGAGTTGACGGTCGTCGGATCGGTGTCTGGCGGATTGGGTGTTGGTTTGAACATGGATGAAACTCCAGATAATAAAGTTGGAGCCATCACCCTCGCTACCAAACGAAAGGTGGTGGCCATACGAAGGTTGGTAGACCGGTTACCTGGCAACCCGGCGCGTCCAAGGACGCCCTGCGCATGACCACCATAAAACAGAGGGCGTAGAAATCCCCTGCATCAGGTTGCACGTGCACCAGGAAAACCGGGCTACCAAACCCGATCGCTGATTCATCAGCGACCGGAAAACGATAAAGCCCGACCCCAAGGCGCACAAGCCGGCGGATTCTGGCGTAGTTGTAGGCAACGGCGCAAGACGAGGCAGGCAGGTCCTACGTCGAGGCTGGCGGCATAAACATTTGGCTTTTCGGTGTCAGTAAACCCAAACCTCCACCCGCCGATTCCTGACCCGGCCTTCATCCTCGCTGTTGGCCGCCACCGGCATCAGCGCGCCGAAGCCGCGTACTTCGCGTAGCGCCACGCCGTGTTTGACCAATTCGCGCCGCACCGCCATGGCCCGCAACCGCGACAGCAGGTCGGCGCGCGCCGGGTCGTCCTTGGCGTCGCCAAACCCGACTAGCGTTACTCGGCGGTCGAGCTTGTCGTGCTGCTTTATATAGGCGAGCACGCGCCCCAGGTCCTGCTGGGCCTTGTTGTCGAGGCTGGCGCTGCCTTCTTCGAAGCGGAAGTTGACCGACAACCGTTGCGCGTGGCGGCTCAGGGCTTGATAACCCTCAGGCATCAGGGCATTGGGGGTGACGGCCATCGCCTGCACGGTTTGGGCGATGAAGCCGTTGGCCGCGACGATGGCCTGGCCCTTTTCGCTTTGGGTGAAATCAGCCAGGGCCTTGGCCCACGGGTTGGTTTCTTGCGGTGGCAGGTAAAAGAACAGCCGGCGGGACAACGGGTAGTCTTCGGTGGCGATCAGGTGGGTCAGCGGCAGCATGGGCTGGGAGTCGCCGTCGACAATCGCCAGCGCCTTGGCCTGGCGCACGTAGGGCAAACCGATGAAACCGATGCCTTGTGGGTCCTGGCTGACCGCGTCGGAAAGCTGCTCGCTGGATTCGAAGCGCTGGGCAGAAGCGGCCAGACGTTTGCCTTGTCGGTTGAGCACCAGTTCCTTGAAGGTGTCGTAGGTGCCGGACTGCTCATCCCGCGCGTAGAGATGAATCGGGCCGCCGGCGCCGCCCAGCGCTTCCCAGGTGTTGACTTCGCCGCTGAAGATCTTCGCCAGTTGCCGGGTGTCGAGCTGGCGCAGCGGGTTTTGTGGATGAAGAATGATCGCCAGGCCATCGATGGCGATGACTTGTTCGGCGTCGGGATGTTTCAGGTCGCCCAGATGGTCCAGTTCCTTGAGTTCGCTGTCCTTGATCGGTCGCGAAGAGGCGGCCAGTTCGGCGCTGGCGTGCTTGAGGGCGGAAAATCCGGTGCTGGAACCATGGGCGGCAATGTCGATTTCCACCCGCCGGCCATCGGCGGCCTGGCCGACGAGACGCTGTTCGTTATCGCGGTCGGTGATTTCAGTGCGGACCTTGAGCAGCCCCTGATCCGCCATTAGCGCCTTGACCAGCGCCGGCCCCAGCGTAGCACCGATGGTGTTCGAGCCTTGCAGGCGCAGCGCGGGGCCGTGTTCGGGAATCGGCAGGCCGCTGGCCCATGCCGCGAGCGGCAGCCAGAGGGCCATGAAAAAAACAACGCGCAACCGCATGCCGGCACCTTCTGAACCTGAGGACGTGCCGGAAGATTAAGTCAGTCAGGTTACTGAAAAGTGACAGGCGTGCGACTTGTTAGCCGCCCAAGAGTGATGCAAGAAGCTGCATTCTGTGGGAGCACAGCTTGCTCGCGATCCAGGCGACTCGGTTTAACGGCGGGACCGTGTCATCGTTCATCGCGAGCAAGCTTTGCTCCCACAGGCTTGTGCAGGGTTTTGTGTGCGCCAATCAGCTCAACTGCAGCCAGATCGGCGCATGGTCTGAAGGTTTTTCCATGCCGCGCAGTTCATAATCCACCCCGGCATCCTTGACCCGTGGCAGCAGCCCATGGGAGGTGAGGATCAGGTCGATGCGCAGGCCACGCTTGGGCTCGTCTTCGAAACCGCGGCTGCGGTAGTCGAACCAGCTGAAGCGGTCGGTGACGTCCGGGTTCAGGTGGCGGAAGCTGTCCACCAGGCCCCAGTTCTTCAGGCGCGCCATCCACTCGCGTTCTTCCGGCAGGAAACTGCATTTGCCGGTTTTCAGCCAGCGCTTCATGTTGTCCGGGCCGATGCCGATGTCGCAGTCTTCCGGGGAAATATTTACGTCGCCCATCACCACCACGGGCTGGTCATTGCTGAAGCGGCTTTCCAGCAGTTGCTGCAGGTCGCTGTAGAAGCGCTCCTTGGCCGGGAACTTGGTCGGGTGATCGCGGCTTTCGCCTTGGGGGAAGTAACCGTTCATGATCGTGACCGGCACGCCGTTGGCATCGGCGAAGGTGCCCCAGATGAAACGCCGCTGGGCGTCTTCATCGTCGCCCTCGAAGCCTTTGTGCAGCGTCAGTGGGGCCTGGCGCGAGAGCAGGGCGACGCCGTAGTGACCCTTCTGCCCATGGTAATGCACGTGATAACCCAGGGCCTGCACCTCGGCCAGGGGGAATTGCTCGTCGTGGACCTTGGTTTCCTGCAGGCCGATCACGTCCGGCTGATGCTTCTCGATCAGCGCCGCCAGCTGATGGGGGCGGGCGCGCAGCCCGTTGATGTTGAAGGAGACGATCTTCATGGTCGGCTGTCCTGGCAAAACTGCGATGCTAGCTGACATGTAGGAGCACGGCCAGCGTGGCAGTAGGACAAATGCGCTGCTAATGTCCTGTGCATGTAGGAACGATCACAGCCTAATCGGGTTCGTACTCAATAAGAGCGGGGCCTCACCGAGCCTCGCCCAGGAGATTGACCGTCATGCCAGAAACCTCCACCGCCATCGCCGACATTCATATGCTCGACCGCGGTTATTCGCGCGAAGCCCGTTCATTGCTCTACCAGGCTTACCGGCATGAACCGACTTTCAGCTTTCTCTTTGAGTCCGAGCGCCCCGGTTATGAACATCGGGTACGGGCCACGGTGCGCGAGTTGGTCAAACAGCACTTTCTCCAGGATTTGCCGGCCATCGGCCTGCTGGTCAACGACCGCCTGATCGGCATCGCCTTGATTGCTCCACCGCAGCGCCGCCTGGGTATCACTGAAAGCTGGGCCTGGCGCCTGCGCATGGTGTTGAGCACCGGCTTTCGCTGCACCCGGCGTTACCTGGACTACCACGCCGCAGTGACGGCCTGCCTGCCGTCGGAGTCTGTCCATGTGTTGCCACTGCTGGGGGTGCATCCGCAGTTTCAAGGCCAACACTTCGGCGAACAGTTACTGGCGGCGGTGCATAACTGGTGTGCGGTGGACGAAAACTCCCAAGGTGTGGTGCTAGACACCGGCAACCCTCGTTACCTTGAGTTCTATAAACGTCAGGGCTACGAGGAAATCGGCGAGATTGCGGTAGGACCTGTCCGCGAACATGTGTTCTTTCACGCCAACCCGCAGGTATTGCAGAGCGCAACGGCGTAATCCGCGGAAACTTTTGAGACATGTCCGGCTCTATCAGGCTTCCAAGCCCGTGATAGCATCCGCGCCATGAATTTCCCAGGACGAATGACCAGTGGTGCGCTCTTGCTGTCGATCAGCTGCGCGGCGCTGGCACAAAGTGAATTGGCTGTACGGGTCAAGCCGTCCAACGACCAGCTCAAGGCTAACGTAGAAGGCTATATTGGCGGCGTGGGCGATCGTGACGAAGAGGCCTTGCTGCGCTTCAGTCGGGGTGCCGAGGAGCAGGCGCGCAAAGCCGCCCAGGCGTTGGGCTACTACCAACCGCAGATCGACAGCGAGGTCGAGGGCGGCAAGACTCCGCGCCTGATCCTGACCATCGATCCCGGCGAGCCCGTGCACCTGCGCAATGTCACCGTGCGCATCGATGGCCCGGCCGCTTCCCTCAAGGCTTTTCGCGTACCCGACAACGCCGCGCTCAAACCCGGCGCGGTGCTTAATCATGGGCGCTATGAAGACGCCAAACGGATGATCCAGAACCAGGCCTCGCGCTACGGATTTTTCAGCGGACGATTTGTCAGCCAGAAGCTGTTGGTGGACCCTCAGGCCGGCGTCGCCGACATCGAGCTGGTCTACGACAGCGGCCCGCGCTATAGCCTGGGCCCCGTGCACTTCGAAGGCGACACCCCACTGGACGAAGACCTGCTGCAACGCATGGTGCCGTTCAAGGCGGGCGAGGCGTACGACTCGGAACTCATCGCAGAACTCAACCAGGCCCTGCAATCGAGTGGCTATTTCGAAGGCGTTCGGGTGGACGCGGCACCCACTGCCGCCACCGATAATGTGATCCCGGTGGCGGTCAAGCTCGACACCCGCAAGCCGCGCACCATGGGCCTGGGCCTGGGGTTCTCCACCGACGTCGGCCCACGGGCCAAGGCCAACTGGACGCGCCACTGGGTCAATCCCCAGGGCCACAGTTATGGCTGGGAAGCCGAAGTGTCGGCACCCCGGCAGAACGTCGGCCTGTGGTACGACGTCCCCCTGGACCCGCCCTTGACCGACAAGATGCGCTACGCCGGTGGTTATCAATATGAAGAGCTGTCCGGCACCGATAGCCTCAGCAAGCTGCTGACCGTGGGCCCCGAATGGCACAGCAAGTTGCCCAGTGGCTGGCAGCGGGTGGTGTCGCTCAAGTGGCAGCGAGAGGAATATCGGCTCGGCGACGACTCGGGACTGAGCACCTTGCTGATGCCGGGCGTGAGCTATTCCTACCTGCGCAGTGACAACCGCATCGATCCGCGCAACGGCTATCGCATTCAGTTCGACACCAAGGTCGCCAAGGAAGGGCTTGGCTCGGACAACAACCTTTTATATGGCACGGCCATGGTCAAGGGCCTGACCACCGTGTTCGACAAGCATCGCCTGCTGGCCCGTGCCCAGGTCGGTGGCAGCGCCACCAACGGCTACAAATCCATCCCGCCATCGCTGCGCTTCTTCGCCGGTGGCGACCAGAGCGTGCGCGGTTACGATTATCAGAGCCTGTCACCGGAAAACTCCGAAGGTGATCGCATCGGTGGTCGCTACATGGTCGCCGGCAGTCTCGAGTATCAGTATTCGATTGCGCAAAAATGGCGGTTGGCGACCTTCGTCGACCAGGGCAACTCCTTCAACAGCCTTGAGCTGCCGAGCCTCAAGACGGGCGTTGGCGTCGGTGTGCGCTGGGTGTCGCCGGTGGGGCCGATCCGCCTCGACCTCGCCCATGCGCTGGATGACGACGGAGGCATTCGCTTGCACTTTTCCATGGGGCCCGAGTTGTGAATCGTGGTTTGAAAATAGCCCTGCTGGCGCTCGGCACGTTGCTGCTGGTGGCCTTGCTGACCCTGAGTGTCGTGCTCGGCACGCCATGGGGTAGCCGTTGGGCACTGGGCGTTGTGCCGGGTTTGAGTACGGATAATTTCCAGGGACGGTTGGGCGGCCAGTGGAGTGCCGACCACCTGGTGTGGCAGCAGGACAGCAGCCGAGTGGAACTCGATCAGGTGATCTTCGCTTGGTCGCCGCTGTGCCTGGCGCGCATGACCCTGTGCATCGATCAGCTCAAGGCCGATAAGGTCAGCCTGCAATTTCCTCCGTCCGCTGACGAGCCGAGCAGCGGTCCGATTACCTTGCCGGACCTGAACTTGCCGCTGGCCCTCGAACTGGGCGACGTGCAGGTCGGCAGCCTGTCGTTCAATGGCAGCGAACAGCTCAAGGGCTTGCAACTGGCCGCACATTGGACCGCCCAGGGTCTGCAGATCGACTCGGTGCAGTTGCAGCGCGACGAGCTGAGCCTGAAGTTGTCCGGGATGCTGCAACCGGGTGGCGACTGGCCGCTGAAGGCCGAGGGCCGGCTGACCTTGCCGGCGCCGGGCGCCACGCCGTGGATGCTGGACCTGAAGATCGATGGCAATCTGCTGAAAACCCTCAGCCTCAATGCCGACAGCAGCGGTTATCTGCAAGGCCAGTTGGTCGGTGAGCTGCAACCGCTGGCGAACAACCTGCCGGCCAAGGTACGCATCACCGCCGACGGCTTCAGGGCCAGCGCCGATCTGCCGGATACCCTGATGCTCAATCAGCTGGAGTTGACCGGCGAGGGCGATCTGAACAGCGGCTACCAGTTGCTTGGCAAGGCCACATTGCCCGCCGAAAAAGGCCCGGTGGCATTGCTGCTGCAAGGCAAAGTGGACGCCAACGGTGCGCAGATCGCCGGCTTGGACCTCAACGCCAGTGATCAGCAATACCTCAAGCTCACCGGCCAGTTGGACTGGCGCGAAGGCCTGAGCGCCGAGGCGAAAATCGCCTGGCTGGACTTCCCCTGGCATCGCCTGTATCCGCTGATCGACGAGCCGCAAGTGGCGCTGCGCAGTTTCAACGGTGAAGTGTCGTATACCGATGGCAGATACCTGGGCAATTTCCAGGCAGCGCTGGACGGTCCCGCCGGAGCGTTCAGCCTGGACAGCCCGTTCAGCGGCGACCTGACGACCCTCCATTTGCCGCAACTCAAACTCGCCGCCGGGCAGGGCAAGGCCGAAGGTCATTTGAACCTGGAGTTTGCCGACGGCATTGCCTGGGACACGGCGCTGGACCTGTCGGCCATCAACCCGGCGTATTGGCTGGGCGAGCTGCCCGGCACCTTGGCCGGGCCGTTGCGCAGCACAGGCTCGATGAAAAACGACCGCCTTGAGCTGGATGCGGACCTGGACCTCAAAGGCAAATTGCGCGGCCAACCGGCACTGTTCCAGGCCAAGGCCAACGGTGCTGGCGAGCAGTGGAACCTCAGCGCGCTGGACATTCGCCTGGGTGACAACCGCATCAACGGTACGGGCAGCCTGCAAGAAAAACTCAGCGGTCAAATCGACATCAAGCTTTCGCGGCTGGCCCAGCTCTGGCCGCAACTGCGCGGCCAGGTGAGCGGTCGCCTCAATGTGGCCGGGACACTCAAGGCCCCCCAAGGCAAGCTCGACCTGCAAGGCACGCAACTGGCGTTGCAGGATAACCGCCTGCAAAGCCTGAACCTTGACGCGACCCTCGACAGCGCGCAGCGGGGCAAGGTTGACCTCAAGGCCAGCGGTATTCGGGCAGGCGAAACCTCGCTCGGTGTCCTGACGGTGAGCGGGCAGGGCGACATCAGGCAGCAAAAACTCACCCTCGACCTGCAAGGGCCACAGCTTGAAACGAACCTGGCGCTTGATGGCATGCTCAACCAAGGCAACTGGCGCGGGCGTCTCAGCACTGGCAATGTGCAGGCCGGCGGCCAAGCCTGGCGTCTGCAAGCCCCGGCGAAGCTGGAGCGCCTGGCCAACGGCACGCTCAACCTGGGGGCCCATTGTTGGCGTTCCGGTCAGGCCAGCCTGTGTGGTGAGGATCAGCGCCTGATGCCGGAGCCGAAGCTGCGTTATCACCTCAAGCAATTCCCCATCGAAAGCCTGGCCCAGTGGATGCCCAAGGATTTTGCCTGGCAGGGCCGGCTCAACGCCGACCTGCAACTGGACCTGCCGGCCAGCGGCCCGAACGGACGCATCCTGGTGGACGCCAGTGGCGGCACTTTGCGGATCCGGGACAAGGATCGCGACGATGGGCAATGGCTGGACTTCCCTTACCAGACCTTGACCCTAGACAGTCGCCTGACGCCCAAGCGGATCGACACCCACCTGAATTTCGCCGGGGCCAAGCTGGGCGAATTGATGCTCCAGGCGCAGATCAACCCGTTGCCGGCCAGCAAACCGCTGAGCGGCTCGTTCCGCCTGAGCGGCCTGGACTTGTCCGTGGCGCGGCCATTCCTGCCGATGGTGGAAACCCTCAGCGGGCACCTGAATGGCAGCGGCACACTGTCGGGTGGTTTATTGGCGCCTCAGGTCAACGGCAATCTGTTGATCAGCGATGGCGAAGTGTCCGGTCCGGAACTGCCGGTCAGCCTCGAAGACTTGCAGATGCGCGCCACGATTGCCGGTGACACGGTGCGTCTGAACGGTGACTGGAAAAGCGGCAAGGGCGGCCGAGGCAGCCTGACCGGGGACATCGGCTGGGGCGAAGCCCTGAGCCTGAACCTGGCGCTCAAGGGCTCGCAATTGCCAGTCACCGTCGAACCTTACGCGGTGCTGGAGGTGGCGCCGGACCTGACCATCACGATGCAGGGCGAGCGCCTGTCCATTGCCGGCAAGGTCCTGGTGCCCAAAGGCGAAATCACCGTGCGCGAACTGCCGCCGTCTACCGTCAAGGTGTCGGATGACACGGTGATCGTCGGCCACCAGACCGAGGAGGGCAAGTCACCGATGGCCATGGCGATGGACATCGATGTGATCGTGGGCCAGGAAAAGCTCGCGTTTTCAGGCTTTGGCCTGACGGCCAACGTACAAGGCCAGGTGCACATTGGCGACAACATGGACACCCGTGGCGAGCTCTGGCTCAACGACGGTCGCTACCGGGCCTATGGGCAACGGCTGACGGTGCGTCGGGCGCGGCTGCTGTTCGCCGGACCCATTGACCAGCCTTACCTGGATATCGAAGCGATTCGCCAGGCCGATGATGTGATCGCCGGTATTCGATTGAGCGGCAGCGCCGAACAGCCGACCACGCAAATCTTCTCTGAGCCGGCCATGAGCCAGGAGCAGGCGTTGTCTTATCTGGTACTCGGCCGGCCGCTGAGCACCACCGGCGAGGACAACAACATGCTCGCCCAGGCGGCACTGGGCTTGGGGTTGATGGGCAGTGCGGGAGTTACCACCAGTCTTGCCAACACTTTGGGGATTGAAGATTTCCAGCTCGACACCCAGGGCAGCGGCGATGCCACCAGCGTCGTGGCCAGCGGCAATCTGACGGAAAAACTCAGCCTGCGTTACGGCGTCGGCGTGTTCGAACCGGCCAACACCATCGCCCTGCGCTACAAGCTCAGCAAACGGGTTTACCTGGAAGCCGCCAGCGGCGTCGCCAGCTCCCTGGATATCTTCTACAAGCGCGATTTCTAAGCCTTCCCCCAATCATCTGTGGGAGCGGGCTTGCTCGCGAAAGCG
>NZ_JABWQV010000015.1 GCF_014268615.1 Pseudomonas tehranensis
TGTGGCGAGGGAGCTTGCTCCCGCTCGAGCAGCGTAGCGGCCCCGGTTTGCGGTTGCTGCGCACCCGAGCGGGAGCAAGCTCTCTCGCCACGATAGTGACAGCCTGAAAACCAACACTCAGCCAGGCACGCAAGGGTTATCACCTGACAGTCAACACCCCGCCGGGCACACAAAGATCCTCACCTGAACGTCCATACCCAACCGAACACCAACCCCGTGGCGAGGGGATTGATCCCTGTTGGGCCGCGTGGCGGTCCTGGAAACCGGGAGTTGGCGTGTCATCCATTGGCCGGAGCTGCGCAAGACTCAGTTTGAATGGGCGGTTGCTTCCTGGAGGGCTGCGCAACCCCGCGGGGATAGATCCCTTCGCCACAAGCAGGCGCGTTCAGCTTGATGCAAGGCAGAACAAAAGATCGCAGCCTTCGAAAAGGCCTACACCGGATCGGATGTAGGCATTGTCGAAGGCTGCGATCTTTTGTTTTTCCACTGTGTTTCAGTTGCTGCTGGTGATTTCCCCACCCGAGTCCTGTTCGAAGAACTCCGGGATCGGGTAATTGAAACTATTGAGCCAGCGCTGCATGGCCAATTCCCGTTCGGTGGCCGAGGCGGTTTGCAGGTGGGTTGAGGCCACCACCCCGCGAATCTGCAACTGCATCCAGCTCTCCGTGCCCTGTTGCGCAGCCGAAGAGGGGCCTGGTTCAATGGCCCAGGCGGTGGTGGACAGGCAAGTCATGCACACGATCAACAGTTGTCTGGTTTTCATCTCTTGGACTCCTCGTAAGGCTCTACTTGACCGCATCGGATGAGGCGTCGGCTACATCGCTCAAACGGTTCACGGGAGATGTCGCCCCGATAGGGGCCGAACCTCTGATTTTTTCCGCCCGGGCTTGAGCATCCGCCACTTGTTTGGGGCTCAGGTTGGCCATGTTTGCCAGTTCGGCTGCCTGCTTCCAGTTGTCCTGGTAAATCAGCAGCGTCACCATGTTGAAGGCGGCCAGTGAGTCTGACTGTCTGAGCTCCATGGCGGTCATGAACTCGAAGCGGGCTTCTGGGATCCGTCGCTGATTGAGATAGACAACCCCCAGGTCATTGCGGATTTTTCCTTCGGTGGGGGACATTTTCACAGCGCGCTCAAGGTGTTCAGTGGCGCCAGCATGATCCTGTCTGGCGGCAGCCAACTGGCCGAGGCCATGCTCGCCATCGGCGGCCAGGCAAGTGCCGAGCAGGCTCTGGTACAACGGCTCTGCCTCGTTCCGTCCCATCAGGCGCAGCACGCGCGCCTTGCGCAGACGGACCTGGACCAGATCCTGCGGCAGACCTTCGAGGTTCGCCAAGCTTGCATACAAACGTCCGTCATTGGCCATGTCATCAGCCAGGTTCAGCGCCAGTTCCTGATCGGAGCCGGGCTTGGCGCAACTGGTCGGGCGTGAAGCCACGCCGTTGCTGGCGCAGCCGACCAGCAGCACCGTTGCAGCTATCGCGATCACCGCTTTCATTGAATGCCCCCTCGTATCAGGTTGAACACGTGGACGACTGCACTTCAGGCGCCGGCTCATTGGGACAGCCCGTTACGGTTGTCGAACTCGCCGTTTTCAAGGAAGTACATGCGGTAGAAGTTCGGGTCGTAATTGCGCAGCTGTTCGCCCGGCAACGTCGGCAGTTGTGCGTCGGCGGCCAACGGTTGGACCAGATGCGGCGTAACGATCATCAGCAGCTCGCGTTCTTCGCGATTGATGGAATTATCGCGAAAGAACGCACCGAGAATCGGAACATCACCCAGCCCCGGTAATTTGTTCACCTGAGAGGCATTACGCGTGCTGATCAGGCCGCTGATGACAAAGCTTTCGCCATCGGCCAGGGCAATACTGGTATCGGTACGGCGGACGGTGAGCGCCGGAACCAGTGTGCCGGCGATGTTCACCGCGTTGGTGAAATCCAGCTCACTGACTTCCGGTGCGACCTTGAGCATGATGCGGTTGGTTCCGACGACGGTGGGCGTCAAGGTCAGACGGATACCGAATTCCTTGTACTCGATGGACACGTTGTCGCTGCCGGCACTGGGCACCGGGATCGGCACTTCGCCGCCGGCCAGGAAGCTCGCGCTCTGCCCGCTCAGGGCCACCAGGCTCGGCCGCGCCAGGGTGTAGGCAAAGCCACTGCCTTCCAGCGCATTGATCATCAGCAGGGTTTGTCCGGTGGCAAAGGACAGGTTGAACATGTCGTTGTTGACCGGCAATGAAGGCCGCACCACGCCACCGATGGTGGGCAGGGTTCTCGGCGCGCCGAACAGGAAGTTGCCACGGCTGCCGAAAATAGAGGTCGAAGCTTCCTTGAGCTTGGTCCGACTGACTTCGACGAAACGGATGTCGGTCTGAACCTGGGCGAGCAGCATAGGGTCTTCGGAGGGCACGCTCGCTGCGCTGGTCAGTGCCGCAGTGGCTCTGCCTTTGACGAAAATCATGCTCTGGCGCGGGTTTTTCGAGCAGGCCGTCCAGACCATCAGGCTGGTAGCGCCGGGCGCCAGGCCTGTAAGAATAAAGGCGTCGCTACCGCTGGGTTGCACGTCGGCAATTTTCGGGTCACCCACCGCCAGTTTCGTCACGGGGGCCAGGATACGCAATTCATTCTGAAGCCCTTGGCCAACCTCGAAGGTCGCTGGCAAATTGTCCAACTGAGAACAGTTTGCCGTTGCGGCCTGGGCCGCTTCCAGGCCAAGGCCGATCCAGAACAGGCCATGCATCAATTGCTTTAACGCGGGCGGGGTACGATAGCTCATGAAGTGATCCTCGACAGAGAGGCCGTCCCTAGGCTTAACAAATGCCTCGGATCACTTAAGGGGCCCGGGCTGCCCCTTGTATTGCACCAGACCATTGAGCGGCGGCGGTGACCGCCTCGTCGCTACAAGCGAGCGAGCGCATCCCACCGGCCTGACTGAATGGCAGGCAGCTTTCGAAAAAACTTTTTGAGCCCCGCGATAGCGGGGTGACGAGCAGGGTGACCGGTGTTGATCGGGTCGCCCTAGGGGTGATTTATTCACCGCCGTGCCCGCTTCTTTTTGAAGGTAGTTCATGCATGGCAAAGCGCCACGCCATAAACGAAAAAAACGACTAAAAAGTGACGGGAGGGAAATTCTCGGTAAAGTCGCCGTCAATAATTTGTCTTTTGTTTGATTTTGAGGGCGTGTTTACAGGGACAGGATCAACCGTCCGGCAAAAAGAATCAGGATGACGCCCATGCTCCGTTCGAACCAATGTCCCATGCGCATAAACACTTCCCGCACTCGGGCGCTGGAAAAAAACAACGCAACGAGGACAAACCACAGTGCATTCACCAGGCACATCCAGAGCCCGTACAACGCCTGGATCTGCAGCGGTGTGGTGGTGCTGATCAGCGTGGTGAAGATGGCCAGGAAAAACAGCGTGGCTTTCGGGTTGGTGGCGTTGGTCAGAAACCCGGTGACAAACGCTTTGAATGGCGTTTGCCCAGTAGTGTCTTGATCGTTGCTGTGTACGCCTTCAAGCGTGGATTTGGGTTGGCTGCGCAGCAGGCTGACCCCCAGGTAAAGAATGTAGGCCCCCCCCACCACCTTGGCGACCATCAGCAACCAGGGGAAGGTGTGCATCAGCGCACCTACGCCGAGCAAGGTGTAGATCACATGCACCGAGATGCCGGCGCCGATGCCCAGCGCTGTGCAGATCCCGATCCAGCGGCCAAAACGGACGCTTTGGCGGATCGTCACGGCGAAATCAGGGCCGGGTGCGACCACCGCAAGAAAATGAACGGTGGCCAGGGCCAGGAATTCGCCAAGGTAGCTCGATAGCATTTCAACTCCGAACGGTCAGGGCGCGGCATCGCGGCGATGACCGATAAAAAAGAGAAAAGGCTCAGGCGCGGATATTCCATACCCGCATCGGGATGTGTGCGGGATTATAAGTTGTGTGGTAATGGGTGATAATCCGTTGAAATTTCATAGGGCTTTTGCGCCATGAGCACAAATCAATCACTGGCCTTGCTCGCCGAAATGGCCATTTTCGTCAAGGTCGTGGAGACCGGCAGCTTCTCCGAAGCGGCCAGGCAGTCAGGCTTGTCCCCGTCGGCTGTCAGCCGAAGCATCTCGCGTCTGGAAAAAGCCTTGGCCACCCGCTTGCTGCAACGCACCACGCGCAAGCTGCGCTTGAGCGATGGCGGGGAGGAAGTGTTCAAGCGTTGTCGGGAGATGGTCGCCGCCGCCCGCTCGGTGATGGAAATCAGCGGCCAGTTCACCCATGAAGCCGAGGGGCGGATCCGGGTCAGCGTGCCCAAGGCGGTGGGGCGCTTTGTCATTCATCCCCACATACCCGAATTCTTGCGTCGTTACCCCAAGGTCGATGTGGAGTTACTGCTGGAGGATCGGCAGGTCGATCTGATCGACGATCATGTTGACCTGGCTCTGCGGATCACCGACCAGCCGCCGGTCGGGCTGGTGGGACGTCAGTTGTTGACCATTGACCACCTGCTCTGCGCCACGCCGCGCTACCTGGCCGAACACGGCATCCCCGAGCATCCCCACGACCTGTTGGAGCACAGCTGCATCTACCTGGGAGAAACCCCACACGACGCTCGCTGGAAATTCAGGAAAGGCACCCGGTCCGTCCACGTGGGTGTACGTGGCCGCTATGCTGCCAATCATACGGGCGTGCGGCTGGAGGCTGTCTTGCAGCACATTGGCATCGGCAGCTTGCCGTACTTCACGGCCCGTCATGCGCTGGAGCAAGGGTTGATCGTACAGGTGCTGGCGGATTGGACGTTCCTGGCCTCCTACCAGGGTGGGTTGTGGCTGCTGCATTCGCCTACCCGCTACCTGCCGCCGAAGTTGCGGGTGTTCATTGATTATCTGGTGGAGTGTCTGGAGAAAGAGCCCACTTTGAACAAGGCGGGCCACAAAAAAGGCCCGCCGGATTAACCGTGCGGGCCTTGGCATGACTGATCGCAATCAGTGCTTGCTGTCCTGATCCGACATCGCCAGCAATTGCTTTTCCTGGTTCCAGTCGAACGGTTCGTCGTTTTGTTCGGCTTCGAAACGACGTTCTTCCAGGGCCTGGTACAAGGCGATTTCTTCGTCGGGCATGTAATGCAGGCAGTCACCGGCGAAGTACCACAGCAGGTCACGAGGCACCAGGTGGGCGATCTGTGGATAACGCACGATCACCTGGCACATCAGGTCCTGGCCCAGGTACTGGCTTTCGATCGGATCAACGGGCAACTGCGCGCGCAATTCGTCGAAGCGTTCCAGAAACAGGGCATGGCTTTCTTCGGGAACCTGGTCTGCCTCACCCACGGCGACCAGGATGCTGCGCAAGTGGTCAAGCAAGACAAGGTGATCGGCAACGACGTTGGACACGAGATAAGTCCTCAAGAGCAAAACGGGCGCAGGAGTATAAAGCGCTTGCGCCCGTTTTTACATGGCACAGAGCACAGGGTCGCCAGGATCAACGGACCTTGTCCTCGGCGAGCGTGAGTTCCTCCTTGTCGAAATCATCCACGTCGATCACTTTACGTCGGGCCGCTTCGGCCTCGCGCAGGGTCTGGGCCTCGCCGGCCTGTAGCATGCCGGCTTCGAGGGCCGCGTCGATGACCTGTTCGCCTGGGGCGGGGTTAAGCTGACCCTGTTTGAGCGCGCCGTGCAGTTTCTTGTGCAGCGGATGAGCCGCGGCCAGCAGGTCGCAAGCGTGCTGCAGCGCACCCACCGGATCGTCGACCGATTGCGGGCGATAGCAACCCTGCAGCAGCTCCTCGAGGGTCGGGTCGCCCTTGCCCCGGCCGATCACTGCAGCCACTTCAGCGTCCAGCCTGTCGCTCGGACCTTTGTGGCGGCGGCCGAGGGGGAATACCACCACGCGCAACAGACCACCCAGCACCCGGTTCGGGAAGTTGTCCAGCAGTTCGTCCAGGGCCCGCTCAGCCTGGCCCAGGCTTTCTTCCATGGCCCAGGTGAACAGCGGTTCCATATGGTCCGGCGAGTCCAGGTCGTGGTAGCGCTTGAGCGCGGCGGAGGCGAGGTAGAGGTTGCTCAATACATCCCCAAGGCGCGCCGACAAGCGTTCGCGACGTTTGAGTTCGCCGCCCAGCAGCATCATGCTCAGGTCCGCCAGCAGCGCGAATGCCGCCGCCTGCCGGTTGAGGGCGCGGAAATAACCCTGGCTCAAGGCGTTGCCGGGGGCTCTTTCGAAACGCCCCAGGCCCAGGTTCAGCACCAGGGTGCTGGCGGCGTTGCTGATGGCAAAACCGATGTGTTTGAGCAACAACCCGTCGAATTCGATCAGCGCCTGGTCTTTGTCTTCTCGCGTGGCCAAGGCCATTTCCTTGAGCACGAAAGGGTGGCAGCGAATCGCACCCTGGCCGAAGATCATCAGGTTACGTGACAGGATATTCGCGCCTTCGACCGTGATGAAGATCGGTGCACCTTGCCAACTACGCCCCAGGTAGTTATTGGGCCCCATGATGATGCCCTTGCCGCCGTGTACATCCATGGCGTGGCTGATGCATTCGCGACCGCGCTCGGTCAGGTGGTATTTGAGGATCGCCGACAGCACCGAAGGTTTTTCTCCCAGGTCCACCGCGTTGGCGGTCAGCATGCGGGCGGCGTCCATCATCCACGCATTGCCACCGATACGGGCCATGGCCTCCTGAATACCTTCGAAGGCCGACAATGGCACGTTGAACTGCTCGCGTACCTGGGTGTACTGGCCGGTCACCAGGCTGGTGAACTTCGCCGCCCCGGTGCCCACCGCCGGGAGCGAAATCGACCGGCCGACCGACAGGCAGTTCATCAGCATCATCCAGCCTTTGCCGAGCATGGGCTGGCCGCCGATGAGAAAGTCCAGCGGGATGAACACGTCCTTGCCCCAGTTCGGTCCGTTCATGAAAGCGGCGCCAAGGGGCAGGTGACGACGGCCGATATTGACGCCAGGGGTGTCGGTGGGGATCAGGGCGAGGCTGATGCCCAGGTCCTCTTCATCCCCCAGCAGGTGATCGGGGTCATAGGCCTTGAAGGCCAGGCCGAGGAGGGTGGCTACCGGTCCGAGGGTGATGTAGCGCTTTTCCCAGTTCAGGCGCAGGCCCACGGTTTCCTGACCTTGCCATTGGCCCTTGCAGATGATGCCGGTGTCGGGCATCGCCCCGGCGTCGGAGCCAGCCAGCGGCCCGGTCAGGGCGAAGCAGGGAATATCGTCGCCACGAGCCAGCCGTGGCAGGTAGTGGTTGCGTTGCTCGTCGGTGCCGTAGTGCAGCAGCAGTTCGGCCGGGCCGAGGGAGTTGGGGACCATCACGGTGGAAGCCAGATCGCCGCTACGGGTGGCCAGTTTCATCGCCACCTGGGAGTGGGCATAGGCGGAGAAGCCCTTGCCTCCATATTCCTTGGGGATGATGAGCGCGAAGAACCCGTGCTCCTTGATGTGTGCCCAGGCGGCGGGTGGCAGGTCCATGGCCTGGCCGATCTGCCAGTCGCTGACCATGGCGCAGAGTTCTTCGGTGGGGCCGTCGAGGAAAGCCTGTTCCTCCTCGGTCAGTTGCACCTTGGGGTAGGCCAGTAGCGTATCCCAGTCCGGCCGGCCACTGAACAGTTCACCGTCCCACCACACCGTACCGGCGTCGATGGCGTCGCGCTCGGTTTCTGACATGGGAGGCAGGGTCTTCTGGAACCAGTTGAACATCGGCGCGCTGAAATACTTGCGGCGCAGGTCCGGCAGCAGCAGTGGGGCCGCGACGGCGGCGAGCACGACCCAGAGGATCAGCATCAGCCAACCGGGGGCGGGACTGAAGAGGTTCATGGCCAGCAGGTAGACCGCAATGATTCCCAGCGCGGGCAGCGGGGCGGTGCGCCGATGCGCCAGCCAGGCTTTCCCGACGACCAGAACCAGTATCCACAACAACAGCATAAGTAATCCTCCGTGAACCAGGGCAAAACCGACCCTCAGAGCTTAGACGGCATCTGCAAAACCGGCGGTCGGCGCGATGTGATTGATTTCGTGGGAAACCTTGGATGCATTGCGCCAGTCTGGTTGGCAACAGCCGTGGGAAATCGTTCGTTAACAAAGTGAGAAAGCGCCATTGTTTGGCCGGAATGCCGTTATCGCCGGGCGAGGGCTGTGGATAAACTCGTGGCAAGCTCTCCTGTAGGAGCTGCCGAAGGCTCGGGCCGCGTTCGGACGATTTTTTGATTCTTGATCTGTCGGTCTTTCGCTCAGGATTCAATTGTCTGGGGAAAGATCGCAGCCTCGTTGCACTCGACAGCTCCTACGGACGGTGATGTTTCTCCAGAGGCCTTCCATTTATGCAGCAATACCTGAACCCCGGCCGCTTCATCGACAGCGATCACCCTGCGGTCATCGAGTTCGCCGAAACCCACCGTGGCACCGATGGCGACCCGCTGGCCCAGGCGGTCAGCCTGTATTACGCCGTGCGCGAGGCGGTACGGTACAACCCCTACACCTTCAGTCGCGATCCTGCCACCTTGCGGGGCAGTTATGCATTGCTCAGCGGCGAAAGCTATTGCGTGCCCAAGGCGACCTTACTGGCCGCCTGCGCCCGTCATTGTGGTATCCCGGCGCGCATCGGTCTGGCGGATGTGCGCAATCACTTGTCCACACCGCGCCTGCTGGAGTTGCTCAAGAGTGATGTGTTCGCCATGCACGGTTATACCGAGCTCTACCTGAACGAGCGCTGGGTCAAGGCCACGCCGGCCTTCAATCAAGGTTTGTGTGAGTTGTTCGATGTGGCACCCCTGGAATTCGATGGCCTCCAAGACAGCGTTTTCCACCCGTTCAATCGCCAGGGCGCCAAGCTGATGGAGTACGTCACCGACCACGGCCAATTCGCCGATGTGCCCGAAGCGTTCTTCTTCCAGCACCTGGAAAAATGCTACCCGCACCTGTTCGGCGAGCAACTGCCGCCCCTGCTTGGCGACATGCAGGGCGATTTGAGCCGCGGCTGATCCGGCGTATGCTGCTGCGGCATTTATCCATCGGAGCAAGCCGTGATGCTGAAGATCTGGGGTCGGAAAAACTCATCGAATGTGCGCAAGGCGCTGTGGTGCGCCGAGGAACTGGGGCTGGCCTACGAGGCCATCGACGCCGGGGGGGCGTTCGGCGTGGTGGACACGCCCGAGTATCGCGCCAAGAACCCCAACGGCCGTGTTCCGATGATCGAAGATGACGGTTTCGTGCTTTGGGAGTCCAACACCATCGTGCGTTATCTGGCGTCTTGCCATGCTCCGGGTTCGGCCTGGTATCCGGCCGATCCCCAGGCTCGGGCCCGGGCTGAAAAATGGATGGACTGGACCACTTCCTCGTTTGCCGATCCGTTTCGCACCGTATTCTGGGGCGTCTTGCGCACTCCCGCCGAGCAGCAGGACTGGGCGGCCATCCATGCGGCGATCAAGGTCTGCGATGGTCTGTTGGCGATGGCAGACCAGACGTTGAGCGAGCAACCCTACCTCTCGGGGGATGAAATCGGCATGGGCGATATTCCCTTGGGCAGTTTCATTTATGCCTGGTTCGAGATGCCCATCGAGCGGGCTGCGCTGCCTCATCTGCAGGCCTGGTACGCCCGGCTGCAGCAGCGTCCGGCCTATCGCAAGGCGGTCATGACCGCGTTGACTTAATACTTACTATCGACACGCTTGACTGTACTTGTGCGGCGACGCCACGCACCATTGCCTTCGTGCGCCGTGGTTGTATTGCTCGCCGTGCGCCCTTATCTAATTGTTTCTTCCCCTTCTTGGTGCGTAATCCGATATGAGTTCCGCTCTGTCCATCCGGCAGCTAACCAAAACCTACGGCAACGGTTTCCAGGCCTTGAGTGGTATCGATCTGGACGTCGCCGAAGGTGATTTTTTCGCTTTGCTCGGTCCCAACGGTGCCGGCAAGTCCACCACCATCGGCATTCTTTCCACCCTGGTGAACAAAACCAGCGGCACGGTGAATATCTTCGGTCATGACCTGGACCGTGAGCCCGCCGCGCTCAAGCGCTGCATCGGCGTGGTGCCCCAGGAATTCAATTTCAACCAGTTCGAAAAGACCTTCGACATCGTCGTGACCCAGGCGGGTTACTACGGTATCCCGCCGAAGATCGCCAATGAGCGCGCCGAGAAGTATCTGACGCAATTGGGTTTGTGGGACAAGCGCGATGTGCCTTCCCGTTCCTTGTCCGGCGGCATGAAACGGCGCCTGATGATTGCCCGTGCCCTGGTCCATGAGCCGCGCCTGCTGATTCTTGACGAGCCGACCGCGGGCGTCGACATCGAGCTGCGTCGGTCGATGTGGACCTTTCTGACCGAGCTGAACCAGAAAGGCATCACCATCATCCTCACTACCCATTACCTGGAAGAGGCCGAGCAGCTGTGCCGCAACATCGGCATCATCGACCACGGCACCATCGTCGAGAACACCAGCATGCGACAGTTGCTCAGCCAACTGCATGTGGAGACGTTCCTGCTGGACCTGAAGAACGATCTGAAGACCGCGCCGCAACTGATCGGCTATCCGGCCCGCCTGGTGGACCATCACACACTGGAAGTCCAGGTGGATAAAGCCGTCGGTATTACCGGCTTGTTCTCCCAACTGGCGCTGCAAAACATTGAAGTGCAGAGCCTGCGCAACAAAACCAATCGCCTCGAGGAGTTGTTCGTGTCTCTGGTGGAGAAAAATCTGGCGAAGGTGGCGGTATGAGTTCCGAGCTGCGACCCAACCTCATCGCCCTCAATACCATCGTTTATCGCGAAGTCCGCCGCTTCATGCGGATCTGGCCGCAGACCCTGCTGCCGCCGGCCATCACCATGGTTTTGTACTTCGTGATTTTCGGCAACCTGATCGGTCGGCAGATCGGCGACATGGGTGGCTTCACGTACATGGACTACATCGTACCGGGACTGATCATGATGTCGGTGATCACCAACTCCTACGGTAACGTGGTCTCGAGTTTCTTCGGCAGCAAGTTCCAGCGCTCGATCGAGGAACTGATGGTCTCGCCGGTTTCGCCCCATACGATCCTGATCGGCTACACCTTGGGCGGCGTACTGCGCGGGTTGGCGGTGGGCTTGATCGTGACCTTGTTGTCACTGTTCTTCACCGATCTGCAAGTGCACCATTTGGGCGTGACGATATTGGTGGTGGTGCTCACCGCCACGATCTTTTCGCTGCTGGGGTTCATCAATGCCGTGTTTGCGCGCAACTTCGATGACATTTCCATCATCCCGACGTTCGTGCTCACGCCACTGACTTACCTGGGCGGAGTGTTCTACTCGATCTCCCTGCTGCCACCGTTCTGGCAGACCGTGTCCTTGGCCAACCCGGTGTTGCACATGGTCAACGCGTTTCGCTACGGCATTCTCGGGGTTTCGGACATCAAGATCAGCATCGCCATCACCTTCATGCTGGTGGCAACCCTGGTGCTTTATGTGGGGTGCGCGCGGTTACTGGTCAGTGGGCGGGGGATGCGGACCTGATCCAGCAGGTGTGTTGATTGATATGCCGCTATCGCGAGCAGGCTCGCTCCCACATTGAAGCGCAAAAAAAGGCCTCCATTCAGTGGAGGCCTTTTGGTATCTCACATCCGGCTTTTCTTGCGCCGTTTCCATTGCCGCGCCACCCACCAGCGCCAATAGATCATGGTCATGAAATAGGCCAGGGCGCCGAGCACCAGGCCCGTCACCACCGACCCCAGCAGAAACGGCCGCCACAAGGTAGACAATTGGTTGGTGATCCATTCCCAGGTCAGCTCTTCCGGCAACGTGCGGGCAGGCACATCCATCAACCAGGCCCCGGTCTGGTAGGTGCAGAAAAACACGGCGGGCATGGTGATGGGGTTGGTCAGCCAGACCAGGCTCACCGCAATCGGTATGTTGCCGCGCACCGTGATGGCCAGCGCCGCGGCCAGCAGCATCTGCAAAGGAATCGGCAAAAAGGCCGCGAACAGACCAACGGCCATGGCGCGTGCCACTGAATGTCGGTTGAGGTGCCAAAGGTTGGGGTCGTGCAGCAAGGAACCGAGAAAACGTAAGGACTTATGTTCCCGAATACTCGCTGGGTCAGGCATGTAACGTTTGAAAAGGCGCCGGGGCATAAGGCTTCTCGGTCGGTTCAAAGCGGTGAGGCCGCAAGTATGTCCGCATTCTACGGCGGACTGATTCAGACTTTGTGACAATTGTTAACGCGCACCGTGCCGCAGACCGACTATGCCTGAAGAGAAGACTCTCAAGGACAGGCTTATGCGCACAGGGATGGTCGCGCTTGCACTCGGGCTGTTGACCCCGGTTTTTTGCCCGGCGCTGCCGCCGCTGTGGCTGATTGCGGTCATGCCTGTGCTGGCGCTGATGGTGTTGCCGTTTCGAACTCATCCGCTGGGTTTTTTCCTGATCGGGCTGGCTTGGGCCTGCCTGTCGGCGCAACTGGCCCTGGACGATCGGTTGCCTGCCGCACTGGACGGAGAAACCCGCTGGGTCGAAGGGCGCGTCGTCGGTTTGCCGCAATATAACGAAGGTGTGGTGCGCTTTGAACTGGCCGATGCCCATTCCCGCCGCACACGGTTGCCGTCGTCGATGCGCCTGGCCTGGTTCGGTGGACCGCCTGTGAGCAGCGGCGAACGTTGGCGACTGGCGGTGAAGCTCAAACGCCCCACCGGGCTACTGAACCCCCATGGCTTCGATTACCAGGCCTGGCTGTTGAGCCGGGGCATCGGCGCGACTGGCACGGTCAAGGACGGTCATCTCCGGCAACCTGCCCAAGGTGCCTGGCGCGACGGCGTGCGTCAGGCGCTGGCGCAAGTCGATGCCCAGGGCCGTTCCGGGGCGCTGGCGGCATTGGTCCTGGGGGATGGCGCCGGGCTGAGTCGTGATGACTGGCAAGTACTGCAGGACACCGGTACGGTCCATCTGCTGGTGATCTCCGGGCAGCACATCGGTCTGCTTGCCGCACTGGTGTACCTGCTGGTGGCAGGTGCGGCGCGCTATGGCATGTGGCCGGCGCGTCTGCCGTGGTTGCCCTGGGCCTGCGCGTTGGCCTTTGTCGCGGCCCTGGGCTACGGTTTGCTCGCTGGCTTCGAAGTACCGGTGCGGCGCGCCTGCACGATGATCGGCCTGGTGCTGCTGTGGCGTTTGCGTTACCGGCATCCGGACCCCTGGTGGGCGTGGCTGCTGGCTTTTAATGGGGTGCTGGTGTTCGATCCATTGGCCAGTCTGCGGCCGGGATTCTGGCTGTCGTTCGCCGCGGTGGCGATTCTGATGTTTACTTTCGGCGCACGCTTGGGCCCCTGGCGCTGGTGGCAAACCTGGACCCGTGCTCAATGGCTGGTGGCAGTCGGACTGTGCCCGATACTGTTGATATTGGGTTTGCCGATCAGCCTCAGCGGCCCTCTGGTGAACCTGGTGGCGGTGCCTTGGGTCAGCCTGCTGGTGTTGCCGCCGGCGCTGCTCGGTACGGCATTGCTGCCGGTGCCGTTCGTGGGTGAAGGGCTGCTTTGGATCGCCGGCGGTTTGCTCGATCTGCTATTCAAGGGGTTGGCGCTGGTGGCCGGGCGAATACCGGTATGGGTGCCTGCGGCTATCCCCATATGGGCATGGTGCATGGCCGCTCTTGGGGCTTTGCTGCTGTTGCTGCCCAAAGGCGTGCCGCTGCGGGTACTGGGCTGGCCCATGTTGCTGCTGGTGGTTTTTCCTCCGCGCGAGGAAGTGCCCCCGGGGCACGCCGAAATCTGGCAACTGGACGTGGGCCAAGGGTTGGCGGTATTGGTACGCACCCGTCGCCATGCCTTGCTTTACGACGCGGGGCCGCGCTTTGGCGAGGCCGACGCGGGTGAGCGCGTCGTGCTGCCCACCTTGCGCAAGCTGGGCGTAACCGGGTTGGACCTGATGCTGCTCAGCCATGCCGACGCCGATCACGCCGGAGGCGCCCAAGCGGTGCGCAACGGGTTGCCAACGGTCCGGGTGGTCAGTGGAGACCCGGCCGCGTTGCCTGCCACTTTGCAGGCAGAGGCGTGCGACAGTGGTGCGCGCTGGGAGTGGGACGGGGTCAGGTTCGAGCTGTGGCAATGGTCATCCGCCCTTGAAAGCAACCAGCGATCCTGCGTTCTGCTGGTCGAAGCGGGCGGTGAGCGGTTGTTGCTCACCGGAGACATCGATAGCCATGCCGAGCGCGCGTTGCTCGACGGGCCTCTGGCGGTGCCGGTCCAGTGGCTGGCGGCGCCCCATCACGGTAGCCGCAGTTCATCGTCGATGTTGCTGCTGTCACGGCTCAAACCCCATTCGGTGTTGATCTCCCGGGGCCAGGGCAATGCGTTCGGTCATCCTCATCCGCGGGTCATGGCTCGCTATCGCCGCTTGGGCATGGCGATCTACGACAGTGCCGAACAGGGTGCCATTCGTCTGCAACTGGGGGCCTTCGAAGCACCGCACCTGCAGGCCGGCCAACGGCGCTACTGGCGCGACCCGCCGTCTGCGGGACCATGGGCGCCACCTTGACCCGGGTCATCTTCCATGACGGTGTAATCGGCGGGGCGGGTCTGCAAGGTGCGTCTGTATGATAAAGTGGCGCACTTTTTCGAGGGGGCTGTCACTGTGTGGGAATTGGTCAAATCCGGCGGCTGGATGATGTTGCCGATCATTCTGAGTTCCATCGTGGCCCTGGCAATTGTTGCCGAACGCCTGTGGACCCTGCGGGCCAGCCGGGTGACCCCGGAGCATTTGCTCGGTCAGGTCTGGGTCTGGATCAAGGACAAGAAACTGAACAAGGACCGGCTCAAGGAGCTGCGGGCCAGTTCACCGTTGGGTGAAATCCTCGCCGCGGGCTTGGCAAACTCCAAGCATGGTCGCGAGATCATGAAGGAATGCATCGAAGAAGCCGCCGCCCGGGTCATCCATGAGCTGGAACGCTACATCAATGCCCTGGGCACCATTGCCGCCATGGCCCCGTTGCTGGGCCTGCTGGGCACGGTGCTGGGCATGATCGACATTTTCAGTTCGTTCACCGGCGCAGGCATGACCGCCAATGCCTCGGTGCTGGCAGGGGGGATTTCCAAGGCCTTGATCACCACGGCCGCCGGGTTGATGGTGGGGATTCCTTCGGTGTTTTTCCATCGCTTCCTGCAACGGCGCATCGATGAGTTGGTGGTGGGCATGGAGCAGGAAGCCATCAAGCTGGTCGAGGTGGTGCAAGGCGACCGTGACGTGGACCTGGCCGAGGGCAAGAAGTGAAATTCCGCCGCAAACCACGGGAAACCGTCGAGATCAACCTTGCGTCCTTGATTGACGTGGTGTTCATCCTGCTGCTGTTTTTCGTCGTGACCACTACCTTCACCCGGGAAACCCAACTCAAGGTGGAGCTGCCGGAAGCGGTCAGCGGCTCGCCTGCCGAAGACCAGCAACTCAAGAACCTGGAAGTCACGATCAGTGCCGAAGGGACGTTTTCGGTGAACAATCAGTTGCTGCCCAAGAGCGACCTGGCGAGCCTGATCGATGCGCTGCAGAAGGAGTCCGGCGGTGACACCAGCCTGCCGCTGTCCATCAGCGCCGACGGCAAGACCCCTCATCAATCCGTCATCACCGCCATGGACGCGGCCGGCAAGCTCGGCTTCAGCCATCTGCGCATGACCACCGTCGAGGCGGCGCCGGCACCCTGATGGCCATGTCTGATCGATTGCTTGCCGCCTGGTACGAAGGTCACCCGGCCCTGACGCTGTTGCGGCCACTGGAGTGGTTGTACCGGCGGGTGGTGATGGGTAAACGCGAGCGTTTTCTGGCGGGCGAGGGTGAGATTTACCAACCGCCTGTGCCGCTGGTGGTCGTGGGGAACATCACGGTGGGTGGCACCGGCAAGACCCCATTGATCCTGTGGATGATCCAGCATTGCCAGCGCCGTGGCCTGCGGGTCGGCGTGGTGAGCCGGGGTTATGGCGCCAAACCACCCCATTTGCCCTGGCGAGTCGAAGCCGGGCAGGGCGCCGACATCGCCGGTGATGAGCCCCTGCTGATTGTCCAGCGCACTGGCGTGCCGTTGATGATCGATCCGGATCGCAGTCGGGCGGTGCGGGCGCTGCTGGAGACTCAACCGCTGGACCTGATCCTGTCCGACGACGGCATGCAACATTACCGCCTGGCGCGGGATCTTGAGCTGGTGCTGATCGACAACGCCCGGGGCCTGGGCAACAGGCGTTGTCTGCCTGCCGGTCCGCTGCGTGAACCCGTGGAGCGTCTGCAATCGGTCGATGCCGTGCTGTACAACGGCGCCAGCGCCGACCGCGAAGACGGCTTTGCCTTCGAGTTACGACCCACAGCTCTGGTGAACCTGGCCAGCGGCGAACGGCGGCCACTCGACCATTTTCCGCCCGGCCAGGCCTTGCATGCCGTGGCCGGCATCGGCAATCCCGGACGTTTCTTCAAGACCCTCGAAACGCTACACTGGCGTCCCATACCGCACGGGTTTGCCGACCACGCCCAATACAGCGCCCAGGCGTTGAATTTCACGCCGTCGCTGCCGGTGGTCATGACGGAAAAGGACGCGGTCAAATGCCGTGCCTTTGCCGCCCCCGACTGGTGGTACCTGGCGGTGGATGCCGCGCCGTCGCCAGCTTTCGCGGACTGGTTCGACACCCAGTTGATGCGCCTGTTGCCGGACCGGCTTTTGCCCTAAAACATTTATCCAGGGAAATATCATGGACACCAAACTGCTCGACATTCTGGCCTGCCCGGTCTGCAAAGGCCCGCTCAAACTCAGCGCCGACAAAACCGAGCTGATCAGTAAAGGCGCCGGCCTGGCCTATCCGATTCGCGATGGCATCCCGGTGATGCTCGAAAGCGAGGCCCGTACCCTGACCACCGACGAGCGCTTGGATAAATGACCGCAGCCTTTACCGTTGTCATTCCGTCGCGCTTTGCCTCGACGCGCCTGCCTGGCAAGCCGTTGCTGTTGATCGCCGGCAAGCCGATGATCCAGCACGTATGGGAGCAGGCTTGCAAAAGCAGCGCCCAGCGCGTGGTAGTGGCGACCGACGATGCGCGCATCGTGCAAGCGTGCAAGGGTTTTGGCGCCGAAGTGGTGCTGACGCGCGAGGATCACAACTCCGGGACTGATCGTCTGGCCGAAGTCGCCGCCAAGCTGGGCCTGGAACCCGACGCCATCGTGGTCAATGTGCAGGGCGATGAACCGTTGATCCCGCCCAGTGTGATCGATCAGGTTGCAAACAATCTGGCACTCCATCCCGAAGCGCGCATGGCCACCCTGGCCGAGCCGATCGAGGATGTGCAAACCCTGTTCAACCCCAACGTGGTCAAGGTCGTCAGCGATCTCAATGGCCTGGCGCTGACCTTCAGCCGCGCCACCTTGCCCTGGGCGCGTGATGCATTCGCGCAAAGTCGCGACGCGATGCCTGACGGCGTGCCGTACCGCCGCCACATCGGTATCTACGCTTACCGCGCCGGTTTCCTCCAGGATTTCGTCGCCTGGGGCCCGTGCTGGCTGGAAAACACCGAGTCCCTGGAGCAATTGCGTGCCCTGTGGCACGGCGTGCGAATCCATGTCGCCGATGCGCTGATTGCCCCGCCGACCGGCGTCGACACCGTGGAAGACCTCGAGCGCGTTCGTCGCCTGCTGGAGGCCTGATGCGGGTTCTGTTTGTCTGCCTCGGCAACATCTGCCGATCACCCACCGCCGAAGGCATCCTGCGGCACAAGCTGCGCGAGGCCGGGCTGGCCGAGCAGGTGGAAGTCGCCTCCGCCGGCACCGGTGACTGGCACGTCGGCAAGGCCCCGGACAAGCGCAGCCAGGCTGCGGCCCTGCGACGCGGCTATGACCTGTCGGCCCAGCGTGCCCGCCAAGTCAGCCGGGCCGATTTCGCCACTTACGACCTGATCCTGGCAATGGACGGCAGCAACCTGCGCAACCTAAAAGCCCTGCAACCGAGCAATGGCAGGGCCGAACTGGATCTGTTCCTGCGCCGCTACGAGGCTGAACTCGATGACGTGCCAGACCCGTACTACGACGGCGAACAAGGTTTCGAGCAAGTGCTGGACCTGATCGAGCGAGCCACGGACCGCCTGGTGATCGAATTGAAGGGGCGGCTATGACCTTGCAGGTGCGGGCCGGCGTCAGCCTCAAGCCGTTCAACAGCTTTGGCGTGGACGTCACCGCCCGGTTATTCGCCGAAGCTCATAGCGACGCCGATGTTCGCGAGGCGCTGGCCTATGCCAGCGCCAATGAAGTGCCGTTGCTGGTGATCGGTGGCGGCAGCAACCTGCTGCTGACCGGCGATATCGACGCGCTGGTGTTGCGCATGGCCAGTCAAGGGATTCGCCTGCTCAGCGATGATGGCGAGCGGGTTCTGATCGAAGCCGAAGCAGGCGAACCGTGGCACCCCTTCGTCCAGTACACGCTGGCCCAAGGCTGGTCGGGGCTGGAAAACCTCAGCCTGATTCCGGGTACGGTGGGGGCCGCGCCGATGCAAAACATCGGTGCCTACGGCGTGGAGATCAAGGATGTGTTCGCCGGCCTCACCGCCCTGGATCGCCAGACCGGTGAGCAGCGCGATTTCACCCTCGAAGAATGCCGCTTCGCCTACCGCGACAGCCTGTTCAAGCAGCAAGCGGGTCGCTGGCTGATCCTGCGGGTGCGCTTTGCCCTCAGTCGCGCCGCGCATCTGCACCTGGAGTACGGTCCGGTCCGCCAGCGGTTGACCGAACTGGGCATCGAACAGGCGACTCCCTCGGATGTCAGCCGGGCCATCTGCAGCATTCGCAGTGAAAAGCTCCCGGACCCGGCCGTGCTGGGCAATGCCGGCAGTTTCTTCAAGAACCCGCTGGTGCCGGCTTCGCATGTCGCGCAACTCAAGCTGCAATACCCTGATCTGGTGGCTTATCCACAACCCGAAGGGCAGATGAAAATCGCCGCCGGTTGGCTGATCGAGCGCGCCGGTTGGAAAGGCTTTCGCGAAGGCGACGCCGGGGTGCATAAGTTGCAGGCGTTGGTGCTGGTCAACTACGGCTGCGCTACCGGTCCGCAATTGCTGGATCTGGCCCTGCGTATCCAGAAAGACATTGCCGAACGTTTTCAGGTCGATCTGGAAATGGAGCCCAATCGGTACTGAACCTGGCTTTCATCGAGCGCCCTGCACAACCTCGCACAAGGATCATTTGTGCAGGATTGTGCAGGGCGTTTTGCTTAATCCTGGGTTAATTTAGTGGGCTAACGATGCGACCATCGCATTATTGAAGGCCCGGTGCAGACGCTTGCGTGTTTGCACAAGAGAGCCCTATTAGCCTGAGTCAGTCTGCGCCAACCGAACCGTTGCCCAAACGGCAGATTGCTCGACCCCATCACTCGATCACTGTGCGGGCGTGCCCATGATTACCCTGAAACTCAATGGAAAAGATCACCAACTGGATGTGACCGAGGACATGCCGCTGCTGTGGGCGATCCGGGATGTGGCCGGTTACAACGGCACCAAATTCGGCTGCGGCATGGGTCTGTGCGGCGCCTGTACCATTCACATCGACGGCGCCCCGGCGCGCAGTTGCATCACCCCGATCGGCTCGGTGAAAGGCCAGAATGTCACCACCATCGATGCCCTGCACGTCGACCCGGTCGGGCAAATTGTCCAGAAGGCCTGGCTCGATACCGCCGTAGCCCAGTGCGGCTACTGCCAGGGCGGGCAGATCATGTCCGCGACCGCCTTGCTTAAGACCAATCCCAACCCGAGCGATGAGCAGATCGAAGAGGCCATGGTCGGCAACATCTGCCGCTGCGGCACTTATAACCGGATCAAGACGGCGATCCGCCAGGCTTCCACCCATCTGAAGGAGGCCAAGGCATGAGCCGCTTGCCCAATGACTTTGTGCTGAGCAACCTCAGCCGGCGTGGTTTCCTCAAAGGCGCGAGCGCCACTGGTGTGTTGGTGCTGGCCGCCAGTTGGGGCCTGCCGGACGCCTTTGCCGAGGACAAGAAGTTCGGCGGCGAGGGCATGCCCAATGGTGTGATCGACGACCCGAAGGTGTACGTGAGCATCGCCGCCGATGGCAGCGTGACGGTGATCTGCAATCGTTCGGAAATGGGCCAGGGTGTGCGCACCAGCCTGACCATGGTGGTGGCCGATGAACTGGACGCTGACTGGGCGCAGGTCAAGGTGCAGCAGGCACCGGCTGATGAGGTGCGCTTCGGCAACCAGGACACCGACGGTTCGCGCAGCATGCGCCACTGGTACGAGCCAATGCGTCGTTGCGGGGCCGCCGCCCGGACCATGCTGGAACTGGCCGCCGCTGCCCAGTGGAATGTCCCGGCGAGTGAGTGTCGTGCCCAATTGCACAAAGTCGTGCACCAGCCTTCCGGTCGGGAGCTGGGCTATGGCGCGTTGGCCGCCGCGGCCAGTGCCTTGCCAGTTCCCGCCCGTGACAGCCTGCGCCTCAAGCAGCCTTCGGAGTTTCGCTACATCGGCAAGGAATCGAGCCGGGCCATCGATGGCGAAGACGTCGTCAACGGTCGTGCCGTGTTTGGGGCTGATGTACATTTCGATGGCATGCTCTATGCCGTCGTGGCTCGCCCGCCCGTCTATGGTGGCAAGGTCAAGAGTGTGGACAGCAGCGCGGCGCTGAAAGTACCGGGCGTGGTCAAGGTGCTGCAGATCGAAGGACGTCCGCTGCCCTCCGAGTTCCAGCCGCTGGGCGGCGTGGCGGTCGTGGCGAAAAACACCTGGGCGGCGATCAAGGGCCGCGAGGCGCTGAAAATCGAGTGGGATGACGGCCCGAATGCTGGTTATGACTCCGTCGCCTATCGCAAGGAACTGGAAGCCGCTGCTCTCAAGCCCGGGAAAGTCCTGCGCAGCACGGGTGACCTCGACGACGCGTTGGCCAAGGCCGACGCGACCCTGGAAGCGTCCTATTACCTGCCGCACCTGTCTCAGTCGCCGATGGAGCCGATGGTCGCCGTCGCGCGGTTCAAGGATGGCCAGTGCGAAGCCTGGGCACCGAGCCAGGCGCCGCAGGTCACCCGTGAACGTGTCGCCGAACGATTGGGGATCCCTTTCGACAAGGTCACGGTACACATCACGCTGCTGGGTGGCGGTTTCGGGCGCAAGTCCAAGCCCGATTTTGTCCTCGAGGCGGCCGTGTTGGCCAAGGAGTTTCCTGGCCAGGCGGTGCGGGTGCAGTGGACCCGCGAAGATGACATCCATCATTCGTATTTCCACACCGTATCGGCCGAATACCTCAAGGCTGGCCTGAACCAGGACGGGATGCCGTCCGGCTGGCTGCATCGCACCGTAGCCCCGACCATTACCGCACTGTTTGCACCGGGCATGACCCACGAAGCGCCGTTCGAAGTGGGCATGGGCGTGACCAACATGGCCTACGCAATTCCCAACATGCGCCTGGAGAACCCTGAAGCGGTGGCCCATACGAGGGTTGGCTGGTACCGCTCGGTATCGAACATTCCCCACGGTTTTGCGATTCAGAGTTTCATCGACGAATTGGCCCACAAGGCCGGCCAGGATCCACTGGCGTATCACGTCAAATTGCTTGGCCCGGACCGTAAGATCGATCCGCGCACCTTGAATGAAGAGTGGAACTACGGCGAATCCCCCGAGCGTTATCCCATCGATACGGCGCGAATCCGCACCGTGCTGGAAACCGCCGCCAAGGCCGCCGGTTGGGGCCGCAAACTGCCCAAGGGCCGCGGCCTGGGGCTGGCGGTGCATTACAGCTTCGTCACCTACGTGGCGGTAGCGCTTGAGGTGGAGGTCAAGGACGATGGTACGTTGATCGTGCACAAGGCCGATATTGCCGTGGACTGCGGCCCGCAGATCAACCCCGAGCGTATCCGTTCCCAGTTCGAAGGCGCCTGCGTCATGGGCCTGGGCAATGCAGTGGTGGGGGAGATCAGCTTCAAGGACGGCAAGGTCCAGCAAGACAACTTCCACATGTACGAAGTGGCGCGCATGTCGCTGGCTCCCAAGGAGGTCGCGGTGCACTTGGTCACGCCGCCGGGCGAGGTGCCGCTGGGCGGTGTGGGTGAACCGGGTGTGCCGCCGATTGCGCCGGCGCTGTGCAACGCGATTTTCGCCGTCACCGGCAAACGCATCCGCGAGCTGCCCGTGCGTTATCAGTTGCAGGGCTGGCAGCAGGCGAAAGCCTGATGGACAGCGTTGATCTGAATGTCCTGCGCAGCGTGCTTCAATGGCGCCGCGCCGGGCAGCGGGTGGTGTTGTTCACCGTGGTCCAGACCTGGGGCACGGCGCCAAGGCCTCCGGGGGCGATGCTGGCTCTGCGCGAGGACGGTGTGGTGATTGGCTCGGTATCGGGCGGTTGTGTCGAGGATGACCTGATCGCCCGGCTGCATGACGGGCGTATTCCAGCGGACGGTCCACCCGTGCAGCTCATCACCTATGGCGTGACTCGTGAGGAGGCGGCGCGCTTCGGCCTGCCGTGCGGCGGTACTTTGCGCCTGACCGAAGAACGGGTCGGCGATCCGCAATGGGTGGCGCAACTGCTGGAACGCTGCGAAGGCCATGAAATTGTCGCCCGTGAGCTGACCGTCGCCACAGGCGAAGTGCTGCTGATGTCGGCCAGCAAAACCGACGCATTGGTATTCGACGGTCAAGTCCTGCGGGCCATCTACGGCCCGCGCTGGCGGCTGCTGTTGATCGGCGCGGGGCAACTGTCGCGTTATGTGGCAGAAATGGCCCGGTTGCTGGATTTCGAGGTGTTGATCTGCGATCCGCGCAAGGAATTTGTCTACGGTTGGGAAGAGCAGCATGGCCGCTTCGTTTCCGGCATGCCCGACGAAGCGGTGTTGAGCATCCAGACCGACGAGCGCACCGCCATTGTCGCCCTGACCCATGATCCACGGTTGGACGACATGGCGTTGCTCACGGCCCTGGACTCCAAGGCGTTTTATGTCGGGGCCCTGGGCTCTCGGGTGAACAGCCAGAAGCGCCGGGATAACCTGGCTCAGCTAGGCTTGTCTGCACAGGCGATCGAACGGCTGCATGGCCCGATCGGTTTGCACATCGGCAGCCATACGCCGGCGGAAATTGCCTTGTCGTTGCTGGCTGAAATCGTGGCGATCAAGAATGGCGTCGAGTTGCGTCAGAAAAAGCCGCTGTAATCGGCGGGCGAGGAGGCGGGGATGTCTGAGTCGATTGGCGTGATCATTCTCGCGGCAGGATCGGGCAGCCGTTTCCGTCAGGTTGCCGGCCAGGACAAAGATAAGCTGCTGGCCGATTGCACGGGGCGTGACGGCGCTGTCCGGTCAGTGATCGAGCAGGTGCTGGTGAATTTACCTGCCGCCCTGGAAAAACGCCTGCTGGTGACGAGCAAGGATCGTCCGCAGGCTATTCGCATGGCCCAGGCCTATGGCTGCGATTTCGTGGAGCTGGACTCGCCCGGTTTGGGGGACAGCATTGCCGCTGGCATCCAGGCTTGCCCGGGCCTTGATGGTTGGCTGATCGTGCTGGGTGATATGCCGTTCATCCTGCCGTCGAGCATCGAGCAGGTGGTGGCGCAGATCAGCGAGGATGGCATCAGTGTGCCCGTATTGGCAGGTGAGTATGGACATCCGGTTGGATTCGGGCGCTCGTTCGGGCCGAAGTTGATGGCGTTGACCGGAGATCGCGGCGCCAGGACGCTGTTTGCCGGGACGCATGTGGCCGAGGTAACCGTGGATGATCCTGGTGTGCTTTGGGATGTGGACGTACCAGAAGCACTGATCTTCAAATAACAGCCGACGCGGATCCCTGTGGGAGCAGGCTTGCTCGCGAAAAGCATTGGATCAGCTTGCATCGATGTTGACTGTGCTACCGCATTCGCGAGCAAGCCCGCTCTCACAGAATCCCAACACTTATGTGGATAAGTCTGAAGACATAAAAAAGCCCCGCCTGGTATCACAACCAGGCGGGGCTTTTTACTGGGCGATGGAATCAAGCGTGAGGTTTTGGCTCGTGCTCTTTTTCCAGTGCTTCAGTGTGGCGAGGTTCGATTTCTTCAGCGGAGTGCTGAGGTTCGTCGATCACCGGAGCCGCTTCAACGATAGCAGGTTCATCTGTGGTTTCTGCAACCGGGGCAGGGGCTGCCTCGATTGCTTGCTCCACGGGTGCCGGCTCGGCCACAGGTGCTTGAGCAGCGGCAGCGGCAGCTTGTTCGGCTTCCTTCTGCAGGCGCTCAGCTTCACGCTTGCGACGACGCACTTCACGCGGATCGTTCGGCGCACGACCGTTGGGGGTCAGGGCGCTGGCAGGTGCTGGCTCTTCCACCGGGGCTGGTGCTTCGACAGCAACGGGCGCTTCGACCACTGGAGCCGGTTCGATCACTTGCGCTTCGACCGCTTTCACAGGTTCTGGTGCCGGTTCTGGCTCGACAACAGGTGCCGGTGCGGCTGGCTCTGCGGTCCAGTTGAACGCAGTCTGCTCTTCACGGGCAGGCTCTGGTGCTTTTTCCTCGGCCGCAGCTTCGAATACAGGCTCAGCGGCCAGCACTGGCTGCTCGACGACCGGTGCAGGCTCGGCTTCGGCTTCGGGCTGGGTTTCACGTGCCGGGGCGAGTTCCACTTCTGGCGAAGCGGTGGTTTCTAGCGGGGTAGTGGCTTCGACCACAGGCGCTTCAACCGGCGCGTTTTCCACCACGGCGGTAGCGCGTTCGGCCTGTTCGTGCGCCTCGGCTTCAGCGGGGGCGCTGATCGAGCTGCTGGCAACCGCAGCGGTGACGGCCAGGCCGGCGGCGAGGTCGGCAGCACTTGGCGCTTCGGTGTTCTCGGTGGATTCGGATGCTTCCGAACCTTCGATCACATTGCCGTTGGCGTCGCGTTGACGCTCACGACGGTTGCTACGGCGACGCTGACCACGGGAGCGGCGGCGTGGACGATCGCCTTCGGCGTTGTCCTGACCGTCTTCCTGCAGTTGCTCTTCGCTGTTCAGTACTTCCTCTTCGCTGGCAGCGGCAGCCTGCTCGGAGCGTGGTTGACGCTCTTCACGTGGCGGACGCGGTGCGCGTTCTTCGCGAGGCTGACGGGCCGGACGCTCTTCAGCGGTGACGGCAGCGGCGGCGGGAGTGGCATCCAGTGGTTCGCGCAGCTCGCGAACACGTTCTTCACGCTCGCCACGTGGCTTGCGATCTTCACGAGGTGCGCGCGGTTGGCGCTCTTCGCGCGGCGGACGCGGCGCGCGTTCTTCGCGGGCTACGGCTGGCGCTTCCTCACGGGCTTCGCGAGGCTGGCGTTCTTCACGTGGCTCACGTGGCGCGCGCTCTTCACGCGGTGCACGTTCTTCACGGGGTTTGCGCTCTTCGTCACGACGACCGTTGCGGTTGCGGGTCTGCTGACGACCATTGCGACGTTCTTCGTTGCGGGCTGGACGCTCGGTAGTCGCTGGCTTGGTGACAACGGTCGGCGCAGCCGGCTCTTCCTTGGTGGCGAACAGGCTGACCAGGGATTTCACCAGGCCTTTGAACAGGCTTGGTTCAGGTGCGGCGGCAGGTGCCGGTGCCGGCGCGGCTGCTTCGGTCGGAACCGGTGCATTGGCGCGGGCTGGAGCCGTCTTGACCGCGGCTTCCTGGCGAACCAGGGTGCGAGTGGCGGCAGCCGGCTGGACTTCTTCCACTTCGGCAGCGGCAGCAGCGATTTCGTAGCTGGACTGATTGGTGTGGGCTTCCGGGCTGTCATCACGCAGGCGCTGCACTTCGAAGTGCGGCGTCTCGAGGTGATCGTTCGGCAGGATGACGATACGGGCGCGGGTGCGCAGTTCGATCTTGGTGATCGAGTTGCGTTTTTCGTTGAGCAGGAACGCCGCCACTGGGATCGGCACCTGGGCGCGAACTTCGGCGGTGCGGTCTTTCAGGGCTTCTTCTTCGATCAGGCGCAGGATCGCCAGGGACAGCGACTCGACGTCACGGATGATGCCGGTGCCGTTGCAACGCGGGCAGACGATGCCGCTGCTCTCGCCCAGGGAAGGACGCAGGCGCTGACGGGACATTTCCAGCAGGCCGAAGCGCGAGATACGACCGACCTGCACGCGGGCGCGGTCGGCTTCCAGGCACTCACGGACCTTCTCTTCCACGGCGCGCTGGTTCTTGGCCGGGGTCATGTCGATGAAGTCGATGACGATCAGGCCGCCGATGTCGCGCAGGCGCAACTGACGGGCGATTTCTTCGGCGGCTTCAAGGTTGGTCTGCAGGGCGGTTTCTTCGATGTCGCTGCCTTTGGTGGCGCGCGCCGAGTTGATGTCGATGGACACCAGGGCTTCGGTCGGATCGATGACAATGGAGCCGCCGGACGGCAGTTCGACGACGCGCTGGAACGCAGTCTCGATCTGGCTTTCGATCTGGAAACGGTTGAACAGCGGAACGCTGTCTTCGTAAAGCTTGATCTTGCTGGCGTACTGCGGCATGACCTGGCGGATGAAGGTCAGGGCTTCGTCCTGGGCTTCAACGCTGTCGATCAACACTTCGCCGATGTCCTGGCGCAGGTAGTCGCGGATCGCGCGGATGATGACGTTGCTTTCCTGGTAGATCAGGAACGGCGCGGAGCGATCCAGCGAGGCTTCCTTGATGGCGGTCCACAGTTGCAGCAGGTAATCGAGGTCCCACTGCATTTCTTCGCTGCTGCGGCCAAGGCCGGCGGTGCGAACGATCAGGCCCATGTCGGCCGGGGCAACCAGGCCGTTGAGGGCTTCGCGCAGTTCATTACGCTCTTCGCCTTCGATGCGGCGGGAGATGCCACCGGCGCGAGGGTTGTTCGGCATCAGGACCAGGTAACGGCCCGCCAGGCTGATGAAGGTGGTCAGGGCTGCGCCCTTGTTGCCACGCTCTTCTTTTTCGACCTGGACGATGACTTCCTGGCCTTCGCTCAGGACGTCCTTGATGTTGACGCGGCCTTCAGGAGCCTTCTTGAAGTATTCGCGGGAGATTTCTTTGAGGGGCAGGAAGCCGTGGCGCTCGGAGCCGAAATCGACAAAGGCAGCCTCAAGGCTTGGTTCGATGCGAGTAATCCGGCCTTTATAGATGTTGGCCTTCTTCTGCTCGCGTGCACCGGATTCGATATCCAGGTCGTAGAGGCGCTGGCCGTCTACCAGTGCAACACGCAACTCTTCGGGTTGAGTTGCGTTAATCAGCATTCTTTTCATGTAGTACCGTCGGTTTCCGGGCTGCCGGAAACGGCGTTCGGCACACACGACTTCTCACGGTCGGTGTCAGGTGCGTCATGGAAGTGGCCGGGCCATTCCAGTGTCCAGCGAGTTCGACCCAATGATGGCGAAGTCGCGACGGACGCGTCCTGCTTGCTGGCTGTTCAAGCACTCAGTCAGGAGGAGGAATCAACCGGCGCCTGTGGACGAGATGAAGCGTCTAAATATAAGCCTAGTGCTACACAGTCCGACGGTTGTACATCTCCACCCTACACGTATCCCTGATAATCGGGTGCTGCCGCGCGCAGAATCCGCAGCGGGTTGGCATTTACCGTGAGCTCCGAAAGGGGAGGTCACGCATCATGGCTAATTTAGGCGTTGTTTCCGAAGCTCTCGCTCGGGGTCGTCTACCGGTGACTGCACTTTGTGAACTGGCCGTGAATGTGGCGCGCAAGGCGAGTCAAAACTCTGCTTTGCCGCGTATTTCAGGCCTCATGTCACCTGCGCTCGTTACACCTGCAAACTCTGCCGTTATCTAGCAAAAGCCCCGTAGGACGGCCTCTCGTCCTCGTGAATTGCGTTGGTCAGGGCCGGTTTTTGACCGCTAGTCCGCTGTCCAGCCGCTTTTGGCGGCGTTCGCGACTATAGCAGCAATGATTAAGTGCTTCAATTCCATAAAAAATTGTTATCATCGCCGCCATGACAACTACTGCCCCTTCGACCCCTGGCGTTCAACTGCTCGAGGTCTCGCCGGAATATGCCGGCCAACGAATCGATAACTTCCTTCTAGCCCGACTCAAAGGCGTGCCCAAGACCTTGATCTATCGCATTTTGCGCAAGGGCGAAGTGCGGGTGAACAAAGGTCGGATCAAGCCCGAGTACAAGCTTCAGGCGGGCGATATCGTGCGCGTGCCGCCGGTTCGCGTGCCCGAGCGCGATGAGCCCGTGCCCCTGGCCCAGGGTCTGTTGCAGCGCCTGGAAGCCTCGATCGTCTTCGAAGACAAGGCGCTGATTGTGCTCAACAAGCCTGCGGGCATTGCGGTTCACGGCGGCAGCGGCCTGAATTTCGGCGTGATCGAGGCCTTTCGTCAGTTGCGCCCCGACGCCAAGGAACTGGAGTTGGTCCATCGCTTGGATCGCGACACCTCCGGCCTGCTGATGATCGCCAAGAAGCGCAGCATGTTGCGGCATTTGCATGAGCAATTGCGCGGCGATGGCGTCGACAAGCGCTACATGGCGCTGGTGCGGGGGCGTTGGGATACGTCCATCAAGCAAGTCCGTGCGCCGTTGCTCAAGAGCAACCTGCGTTCCGGCGAGCGCATGGTGGAAGTCAACGAAGAAGGCAAGGAGGCCCTGACGGTGTTCAAGGTGCTGCGCCGCTTTGGTGATTTCGCCACCATGGTCGAGGCCAAGCCGGTGACCGGCCGCACCCACCAGATTCGCGTCCACACGCTGCATGCCGGGCATTGCATCGCTGGGGACAGCAAGTACGGCGATGACGACTTCACCCGGGAAATCCGTGATCTGGGTGGCAAGCGCCTGTTTCTCCATGCCTACATGTTGACCGTGCCGTTGCCCGATGGTGGTGAGCTGAAATTGCAGGCTCCAGTGGATGAAATGTGGGCCAAGACCGTGGAGCGGTTGAGTGCATCCTGAATATAAGCTGCTGATCTTCGATTGGGACGGCACTCTGGCGAACTCCATCGGTCGGATTGTGGAGGCAATGCATGCCGCCTCTGACCGTGCGGGTTTTGCCAGGTGTGATGATTTTGCCGTGAAGGGCATCATCGGTCTCGGCTTGCCGGAAGCGATCCGCAGTCTGTACCCGGAGATCAGTGACCCTGAGTTGCTGGTTTTTCGCCAGTATTACGCTGATCACTACATTGCGCTGGAGGCTGAGCCTTCGCCGTTATTTGACGGTGTGGTAGACACCCTTGAAGCCTTGAGGGGCGACGGGTATCGCCTGGCTGTCGCCACCGGCAAGGCGCGTCGCGGGCTGGATCGGGTGCTGAAATCCCATGGTTGGAACGATTATTTCGATATCACCCGGGCTGCGGACGAAACGGCCAGTAAGCCGCATCCGCTGATGCTCGAGCAAATCCTGGCTCACTGCGGCATGCAGCCGGAGCAGGCGTTGATGGTGGGGGATTCCTCGTTTGACCTGCAGATGGCGCGTAACGCCGGCATGGGGTCGGTCGCGGTGAGCTACGGCGCGCAGACGATCGCGGCGCTGCAGGCCTTCGAGCCGCGGCTGGCGATCGACCATTTTCCTGAATTGCACGCCTGGCTGAGCCAGCGGGCCAATTAAGTTTTTGCTGGGGATACTTGCATGACCGACGAATGGAAAGCACCGGCCAAGGCGAGCGCCGAGAACGGTGACGACAAAAGCTGGAAGCTGTTGGAGAAGACCTTGCTGGCCGGTGTGCAGGAGCAACGTCGTTCCCGTCGCTGGGGCATTTTCTTCAAGTTGCTGACGTTTGTTTATCTCTTTGTCGCGCTATTGCTGTTCACGCCCCTGTTTGACATGGAAAAAAGTGCCGTGCGGGGCTCCGGGTACACGGCGTTGATCGACATCGAAGGCATGATTGCCCATAAGGAGCCTGCCAGCGCGGACAATATTGTCGGTAGCTTGCGGGCTGCTTTCGAAGATCCCAAGGTCAAGGGTGTGATATTGCGCATCAACAGTCCGGGTGGCAGCCCGGTGCAGTCGGGTTATGTCTATGACGAGATCGTCCGGTTGCGCGCGTTGCACCCGAACACCAAGGTCTACGCGGTCATTTCCGATCTGGGGGCTTCCGGTGCGTACTATATTGCCAGCGCGGCCGATCAGATCTATGCCGACAAGGCGAGCCTGGTGGGCTCCATTGGTGTGACGGCGGCCGGTTACGGTTTTGTCGGGACGATGGAGAAGCTTGGCGTGGAGCGTCGGGTGTACACCTCAGGGGAGCACAAGTCGTTCCTTGATCCGTTCCAGCCACAAAAGCCTGAAGAGACCGTGTTTTGGCAGGGCGTGCTCGACACGACCCACAAGCAGTTCATTGCCAGCGTCAAGAAGGGGCGGGGTGAGCGGCTCAAAGACAAGGAGCATCCCGAGCTGTTCTCCGGCTTGGTCTGGTCTGGGGAGCAGGCCTTGCCGCTGGGCTTGATCGATGGCTTGGGTAGCGCCAGTTCGGTGGCGCGGGACGTGATTGGTGAGAAGGAGTTGGTGGACTTCACCATCGAAGAATCGCCGTTTGATCGCTTCTCGAAGAAGCTGGGGGCGAGCATTGCCGAGCATTTGGCGATGTGGATGGGGTTCCAGGGGCCGACGTTGCGCTGAGTGACCTGAAAGATCGCACCGATCCCTGTGGCGAGAGGGCAAGCTCCCTCGCCACAGGTGTGTGCAGGTCCGGGCTTCAGGGGATTTGCACGCCCTCGGCCAGCAACATATCCACAAGGCGAATCAGTGGCAGGCCAACCAGGCTGGTGGCGTCCGGTCCTTCCGTGCTCTGGAACAGGCTCACGCCAAGTCCTTCGGCCTTGAAGCTGCCCGCGCAGTCATAAGGTTGTTCGGCCAGTAGGTAGCGTTCGACGCGCGCCGGGTCCAGCGTGCGCATGTGAACGGTAAACGGAACACAATCGACCTGGCAGGCACCGGTCTGGCTGTTAAGTACCGCCAGGCCGGTCAGAAAACTGACCCGGGCGCCGCTGGCGGCCAGCAGCTGTTCGCGGGCGTTTTCGAATGTATGGGGCTTGCCCAGGATTTGCTCGCCGAGCACAGCCACCTGGTCCGAGCCGATGATCAGGTGTCCCGGATGGCTGTCTGCCAGAGCCAAGGCTTTTTCTCGGGCCAGGCGTTTTACCAGGTCGAGTGCCGGCTCGTCAGGCCGACGGCTTTCGTCGATGTCCGGTGAGCTGCAGACGAACGGTAGCCCCAGACGGGCAAGCAATTGCCGGCGATACACTGAGCTTGAGGCGAGTAATAAAGGCAGCATGGGCATCTCCAAAAGGCAGGGGCGAATTCTAGCGAGGCGCGCAAGTGACGGACAGGGCTGAATTTCCTTTGACATGGCCGGGTGCATCCCTATAATGCTGCGCCTATGTTGAATGACCCGATTCCACCTCACGTTGACCCGCGCAAATTGGCTGACCGTGGCACCACCCTTCAAGGTGAGCTGCTGCTGGCCGATTTGAAGAGACTCTGCGACCCGCTTTCCGACGATGTCGGTACGGTCCAGGCCAAATTCGTTTTTGAACGAGATGAACGTAAATCTGTGGTAATCCACAGCTTTATCGACACTGAAGTCAAAATGGTTTGCCAGCGTTGTCTTGAGCTGGTCACCCTGCCGATCCACAGCGAATGCAGTTACGCCGTGGTGAAGGAGGGTGCGAATACCCAGTCGTTACCGAAAGGTTATGACGTGCTGGAACTGGGCGAAGATCCATTGGATCTGCAGTCACTGATCGAGGAGGAGCTTCTGCTCGCCTTGCCCATTGTGCCTGCTCATCATCCGGAAGAATGCCAGCAGCCGGCGGGAGCAGATGAGCCCGAACCGAGCGAGGACGAGGTAACGCGGTCCAACCCGTTCAGTGTATTGGCGCAGTTAAAGCGTGACCCAAACGTTTAGGAGTTAATCAATTATGGCTGTTCAGCAGAACAAAAAATCCCGCTCTGCCCGTGACATGCGCCGTTCGCACGACGCTCTCGAGGCTAGCACCCTGTCTGTAGAAAAAACCACCGGTGAAGTTCACCTGCGTCACCACGTATCGCCAGAAGGCGTATACCGTGGTCGTAAAGTGATCGACAAGGGCGCTGACGAGTAATCCTTGTCCGCTCAAGTCATCGCGATTGACGCAATGGGCGGGGACTTCGGTCCCCGCAGCATTGTTCAGGCCAGCCTTGCTTGTCTGAATGCGACGCCCTCGCTGCACCTGACCCTCGTCGGTCAACCCTCCCTTCTAGAAGAAATGCTCAACGGCCAATCGGCTGTGGATCGTTCGCGCCTGACGATCGCACCTGCGTCCGAAATCATCACCATGGACGAAAAACCCGCCCAGGTCCTGCGTGGCAAGCCTGACGCCTCGATGCGTGTAGCTCTTGAGCTGCTGCGCGATGGCAAGGTCCAGGCGTGTGTCAGTGCAGGCAATACCGGTGCACTGATGGCGCTGTCGCGTTACGTGCTCAAGACCTTGCCGGGCATCGACCGGCCGGCGATGGTCGCGGCCATCCCCACCCAGCGTGGTTTTTGCCAGCTCCTTGATCTGGGCGCCAACGTCGATTGCAGTGCCGAGCATCTACTGCAATTTGCAGTAATGGGCTCGGTAGCGGCTGAAACCCTGGGTATCGTGCGTCCTCGTGTCGCGCTGCTGAACATCGGTACCGAAGACATCAAGGGTAACCAGCAAGTCAAGCTGGCAGCTACGTTGTTGCAGGCTGCGCGGGGCATCAATTACATCGGATTCGTTGAGGGCGATGGGTTGTACCGGGGTGAGGCGGACGTGGTGGTGTGTGACGGTTTTGTCGGCAATATTTTGCTCAAGTCCAGCGAAGGCCTGGCGACCATGATCGGCACGCGTATCGAGAAGCTGTTCAGGCAGAACCTGGCCTCGCGGATGGTCGGCGCCCTGGCGTTGCCGTTGATGCGTCGGCTGCAGGCGGATCTGGCGCCGGCGCGGCATAACGGTGCAAGTTTTCTCGGGCTGCAGGGCATTGTGATCAAGAGTCATGGTTCGGCGGGCGTGCAGGGGTTTCAAAGTGCGATCAATCGCGCGCTGATCGAAATCCAGGAAAACCTGCCGGAGCGTCTTCATGGGCGCCTCGAAGATTTGTTAACTTAGGCGTTTTCGTCTGACAATGCTTAAATGTGACCGGTCGGTTCAAGCCGCCATCCAACTGTCAGTTTCCTAGCGCCCCCTGGGGCGTCAATTTTTGACGACAAGATCATTAGGGGCTTTGTTTTCATGTCTGCTTCTCTCGCATTCGTCTTTCCTGGGCAGGGTTCGCAGTCCCTCGGCATGCTTTCCGAGCTGGGCGCGCAATACCCGTTGATCCTCGAAACATTCAAAGAAGCTTCCGATGCTCTGGGCTATGACCTGTGGGCACTGACCCAGCAAGGGCCGGAAGAGCAACTCAATCAAACCGACAAAACCCAGCCGGCCATTCTGACCGCCTCGATCGCACTCTGGCGCCTCTGGCTGGCCGAGGGCGGCGCGCGTCCGGCGTTCGTTGCCGGACACAGCTTGGGCGAATACAGTGCTCTGGTGGCTGCTGGCAGTCTGAGCCTGGGTGATGCGGTGAAGCTCGTCGAGCGTCGTGGTCAGTTGATGCAGGAGGCTGTTCCGGCCGGGCAGGGCGGCATGGCCGCAATTCTCGGCCTGGAAGATGCCGACGTGCTGGCAGCCTGCGCCGAAGCCGCGCAAGGCGAAGTGGTCAGCGCTGTGAACTTCAATTCACCGGGCCAGGTGGTGATTGCCGGTGCCAAGGCTGCTGTGGAACGCGCCATCGAAGGGTGCAAGAGCCGTGGTGCCAAGCGTGCCATGCCGTTGCCCGTCAGCGTGCCGTCGCACTGCGAACTGATGCGTCCGGCCGCTGAGCGTTTTGCCGAATCCATCGCTGCCATTGACTGGCAAGCGCCACAGATTCCAGTGGTACAGAACGTCAGCGCCGATGTGGCTGCGGATCTTGAGACCCTCAAGCGCGATCTGCTGGAGCAACTCTACAAGCCGGTTCGCTGGGTCGAATCGGTGCAGACCCTGGCCGCCAGGGGCGCGACTGAGCTGGTTGAATGCGGTCCTGGCAAGGTGCTGGCCGGTCTGAACAAACGCTGCGCCGAAGGCGTAACGACTTCCAATCTCAATACCCCAGATGCTTTCGCTGCCGCCCGTGCAGCGCAGGCCTGAACAGGAGAAGCTTGCATGAGTCTGCAAGGTAAAGTTGCACTGGTGACCGGTGCAAGCCGTGGCATCGGCCAGGCCATTGCCCTGGAACTGGGTCGTCAAGGCGCCATCGTTGTTGGCACCGCGACTTCCGCTTCGGGCGCCGAGCGCATCGCTGCGACCCTGAAGGAAAACGATATTCAAGGTACCGGTCTTGAACTGAACGTCACCAGTGATGAGTCCGTTGCGGCGGTGCTGGCGAGCATTCAGGAACAGTTCGGTGCGCCGGCGATCCTGGTCAATAATGCCGGTATCACACGCGATAACCTGATGATGCGCATGAAAGATGACGAGTGGTTCGACGTGATCGATACCAACCTGAACAGTCTGTACCGGCTGTCCAAGGGCGTTCTGCGTGGCATGACCAAGGCTCGTTGGGGTCGAATTATCAGTATCGGTTCGGTTGTGGGTGCCATGGGCAACGCAGGCCAAGTAAACTATGCTGCGGCCAAAGCCGGTCTGGAAGGTTTCAGCCGTGCCCTGGCGCGGGAAGTGGGTTCGCGTTCGATTACGGTAAACTCGGTAGCCCCGGGTTTCATCGATACCGACATGACCCGTGAGCTGCCGCAAGCGCAGCGTGAAGCCTTGTTGACACAAATTCCGCTGGGTCGTCTGGGGCAAGCTCAAGAAATCGCGTCCGTGGTCGCTTTTCTTGCGTCGGATGGTGCGGCATACGTGACTGGGGCTACAATCCCGGTAAACGGCGGGATGTACATGAGTTAAATGTGACGGATTGCTTCAAAAAAATGTCATACGAGCTGTCTAAAATCCGTTATAAAGCTGCAATCTATTTATAGGCGGCGGGCTGCTGGGTTTGAGGAGTGAAGCTTTCGGTTGAAAAACCGAAAAGTCTTTCTATACACTTACCCACCGGCCAGCTGCCTGAATTTGTCCATTAGGAGTGAAAACAAGGTATGAGCACCATCGAAGAGCGCGTCAAGAAAATCGTTGCCGAGCAACTGGGCGTCAAAGAAGACGAAGTGAAGAACGAAGCTGCCTTCGTTGAAGACCTGGGTGCCGACTCCCTTGACACCGTTGAGCTGGTGATGGCTCTGGAAGAGGAATTCGAGACCGAAATCCCTGACGAAGAAGCTGAAAAAATCACTACTGTTCAGCTGGCTATCGACTACATCAATAAGCATCAGGCTTAATTATTTTTAGTCGTCGCTAGCTGTCATGGAAAAACCGCACTGCCATCACGGCGTGCGGTTTTTTCTTTAGGCCTGATGCAAAGTCGTCATTAGAATAAAGGAGAGTGCTGTGTCGCGTAGACGCGTCGTAGTCACCGGTATGGGTATGTTGTCGCCACTGGGCACGGATGTGCCGAGCAGTTGGCAGGGCATTCTGGCTGGCCGTAGTGGCATTGGTCTGATCGAACACACCGACCTTTCTGCCTATTCCACCCGTTTTGGCGGCTCGGTAAAGGGTTTCAATGTCGAGGAGTACCTGTCGGTCAAGGAGGCCCGCAAGCTCGACCTGTTCATTCAATACGGCTTGGCGGCCGGATTCCAGGCCGTACGTAATGCCGGTCTTGAAGTCACCGATGCCAACCGTGAACGTATCGGCGTGGCCATGGGGTCGGGTATTGGCGGCTTGACCAATATCGAAGAAACCAGCCGAACGCTGCACGAGTCGGGGCCGCGACGGATTTCTCCGTTCTTTGTGCCGGGCTCGATCATCAATATGATTTCCGGTTTCCTGTCCATCCACCTGGGTGTGCAGGGGCCTAACTACGCTATTGCTACGGCGTGTACCACGGGCACCCATTGCATTGGCATGGCCGCGCGCAACATCATGTACGACGAGGCCGACGTGATGATTGCCGGCGGCGCCGAGATGGCGGCCTGCGGGCTGGGCATGGGTGGCTTCGGCGCATCCCGTGCGCTGTCGACCCGCAACGACGAACCGAGCCGCGCCAGTCGGCCGTGGGACAAGGGCCGAGATGGCTTCGTATTGTCCGACGGTTCCGGTGCGCTGGTACTCGAAGAGCTGGAACATGCCAAGGCGCGCGGCGCGACCATTTATGCCGAGCTGATTGGCTTTGGCACCAGTGGCGATGCATACCACATGACTTCGCCACCCGCCGATGGTGCCGGTGCTGCCCGCTGCATCACCAACGCATTGCGTGACGCGAAGGTCAACGCCGAGCAGGTGCAGTACATCAATGCCCATGGCACTTCGACCCCGGCGGGCGATCTTGCCGAGGCCCAGGCCATCAAGACCGTGTTCGGCGAGCACGCCTACAAACTGGCGGTCAGCTCGACCAAGTCCATGACCGGCCACCTGCTGGGTGCCGCAGGCGCGGTGGAAGCGATCTTCAGCGTACTGGCGATCAACAGCCAGGTCGCGCCACCGACCATCAACCTTGACGAGCCGGACGAAGGCTGCGATCTGGACTTCGTGCCCCATACGGCGCGTGGCATGGACATCGATGTGGTGCTGTCCAACTCCTTCGGCTTTGGCGGTACCAACGGCTCCCTGGTGTTCCGCCGGTTCGCTGGTTGATGGAAAGCTGGGTCGACGGTCAGCCTGCCGACGTTCTGTCGCTCAAGGACCGCGGCCTGGCTTATGGCGACGGGTTGTTCGAAACCATCGCTGTGCGCTCAGGCAAACCGGTGTTGCCTGAGCGTCATCTGCAGCGTCTGGCGCTAGGTTGTCAGCGGTTGATGCTCCAGGTTGACATGGGGGCGTTGGAGGCTGAGTTGCGCGCCTACGCGCAAGGCCTGGGTGGCGGCGTACTTAAGTTGATCGTGACCCGCGGTGATGCTCTTCGTGGTTATGGCGCTGATCCCTCGGCGCCGTCCCGGCGCATCCTGCAGGGCAGTCCGCCGGCCGCCTATCCTCCAATGCATGCCGAGCAGGGCGTGCGCCTGTTTCCTTGTGCCACCCGTTTGTCCGAGCAACCCTTGCTGGCCGGTCTCAAGCACCTCAATCGTCTTGAGCAAGTGATGGCCCGCGCCGAATGGCGCGATGCCGAGCACGCCGAAGGCTTGATGCTGGACACGTCCGGGCGAGTGATCGAAGGCGTCTTCAGCAACCTCTTTCTGGTGCGCGAGGGTGAATTGGTCACGGCGGACTTGAGCCGTTGTGGCGTGGCCGGCGTGATGCGGGCCGAATTATTGTATCAAGCCGAGTCTCAAGGCATCGTCACGCACATCACCGACATCCGCCTCGAACAGCTGCACCTGGCCGACGAAGTCTTCGTCTGTAACAGCGTTTATGGCGTATGGCCGGTGCGTGCATGCGGTTCGGCGCGCTGGTCGACCGGGCCGCTCACCCGTAAACTGCAGACCCTTGCCCGCACGCTATTGGATGTTTGATTCGTGAGACGTAAATTCTTGCTTCTGCTGGAAACCGGACTGGTTCTGGCGGTGCTGCTGTTGGGCACTTGCGCCTGGAAAATTCATTCGGCGTTGCAACAACCGCTGAACATCACCCAGGAAGAACTGCTGGACGTCCCCAACGGGACCACCCCCACCGGAACCCTCAAGCGCCTCGAAGCGGACGGCCTGATCAAGGACGCGTTCTGGTTGCGCGTCTATTGGCGCTTCAATCTTGCCGGTCAACCGTTGCATTCCGGTGAATACCGGATGGTGCCGGGCATGACGATGGAAAGCCTGATCGAGGTCTGGAAGCGCGGGGAGGTGGTGCAGTACAGCGTCACACTGGTGGAGGGGTGGAATTTTCGTCAGGTTCGCGCGGCGTTGGCCAAGGATGAAAAACTCCAGCAGACCCTCGCCGGTTTGAGCGACAGCGAGGTGATGGACCGCCTGGGGCATTCCGGGATATTCCCCGAGGGACGGTTCTTCCCGGACACCTATCGCTTCGTGCGTGGCACATCGGACGCTGACCTGCTGAAAATTGCCTACGACCGGCTCGAAGACGTGCTTGCCAAAGAGTGGGCGCAACGCGCCGCCGATTTACCTTACTCCCAGCCCTATCAGGCGCTGATCATGGCGTCCCTGGTGGAAAAGGAAACCGGTGTGCCTGAGGAGCGTGGGCAGATCGCCGGTGTGTTCGTGCGCCGTATGCGCCTGGGCATGTTGTTGCAAACCGACCCGACCGTGATCTACGGCCTGGGCGAGCGCTACAACGGCAAACTCACCCGTGCTCATTTGAGGGAAGAAAACCCCTACAACACCTATCTGATTCCTGGCCTGCCGCCGACACCGATTGCGATGGTGGGGCGCGAGGCGATTCACGCCGCGTTGAACCCAGTTGCCGGCAATAGCCTTTACTTCGTCGCCCGTGGTGATGGTAGCCACGTGTTCTCCGATGACCTGGATGCGCACAATAATGCCGTGCGCGAATATCAGCTCAAGCGCCGAGCCGATTATCGCTCCAGTCCGGCCCCTACTGTGCCGGACGAGGAGCCTGTCGACGAACCGAACACCAGCGAGCCGCCGCGCTCGCAATGACTTTGTTTAAGGATCGCCCGTGACTGGCTTGTTTATAACGCTGGAAGGCCCTGAAGGCGCCGGCAAGAGCACCAACCGCGAATACCTGGCCGAACGCCTGCGAGCCGCTGGCATCGAGGTAGTGTTGACCCGCGAGCCCGGAGGTACGCCGCTGGCCGAGCGGATTCGCGAGGTGCTGCTGGCACCGATCGAAGAAGTCATGAACCCTGACACCGAGCTGTTGTTGGTGTTCGCCGCTCGGGCGCAGCACTTGGCCGAAGTGATTCGCCCGGCGCTGGCCCGTGGCGCTGTGGTGCTCTGCGATCGTTTTACCGATTCGACCTATGCCTATCAGGGCGGTGGAAGGGGCTTGTCCCTGGAGCGCATCGCCGCGCTGGAAACCTTCGTCCAGGGTGACCTGCGGCCGGACCTGACCCTGGTGTTCGATCTACCGGTGGAAATCGGCCTGGCCCGCGCCAGCGCCCGGGGCCGGCTGGATCGTTTCGAACTGGAAGGGCAGGCGTTCTTCAACGCCGTGCGCAATGCCTTTTTGAGTCGAGCCAAGGCCGATCCGGCGCGTTATCTGTTGATTGATGCCGCTCAGCCGTTGGCGCAAGTCCAGCAGGCGCTGGACGGTTTGTTGCCGCGTTTGTTGGAGCGTGCCCGTGGCTGAAGCCTATCCCTGGCAGAACGGACTCTGGCAGCAACTGGCCGGAAGGGCGCAGCATGCCCATGCCTATCTGCTGCACGGCCCCGTCGGTATCGGTAAGCGGGCGTTGGCCGAGCGTCTGATGGCCAGCCTGCTTTGCCTGCGTCCGGGTGTCTCGAACGCGTGCGGTGAGTGCAAGTCCTGTCTGTTGCTCAAGGCTGGCAGTCATCCTGACAACTATGTGTTGGAGCCGGAGGAGGCGGACAAGGCGATCAAGGTCGACCAGGTCCGGGATCTGGTCAGCTTCGTGGTCCAGACCTCGCAGATGGGCGGGCGCAAGGTGGTGCTGATCGAGCCGGTGGAGTCGATGAACATCAATGCCGCGAACGCCTTGCTCAAGAGCCTTGAAGAGCCTTCCGGCGATACCGTGCTATTGCTGGTCAGTCACCAGCCGAGCCGCTTGCTGGCAACCATCAAAAGCCGTTGCGTACAGCAGGCCTGTCCGTTGCCCAGTGAAGCGATGAGCTTGAAGTGGTTGGCCGAGGCCTTGCCTGACAGCAGCGACGAAGAACGCGTCGAGTTGTTGACCCTTGCCGCCGGCTCGCCGTTGGCGGCCGTCAGCCTCCAGACCCAGGGTGTGCGTGAACAACGGGCGCTGGTGGTGGATGGCGTGAAAAAGCTGCTCAAGCAGCAACAGTCTCCCACGCAACTGGCTGAAGGCTGGAACGCCATCCCGCTGCTTTTGCTGTTCGACTGGTTCTGTGACTGGTCGAGCCTGATCCTGCGCTATCAGCTCACCGAGGACGAAACCGGCCTGGGACTGGCGGACATGCGCAAGGTGATTCAGTACCTGGCGCAAAAAAGCAGCCAGGATAAAATCTTGAACATTCAGGACTGGATTCTTGCCCAACGTCAGAAGGTGCTGAGCAAGGCGAACCTCAATCGGGTGCTGTTGCTCGAGGCGCTGTTGGTGCAATGGGCGAGTTTGCCTGGTCGAAACTGACAGACACTGCCTAAACTCAGCTCAATCGCAGCGGAGATCAGCATGAACGAACCTGTCAGTCCCGGTCCACGCAATGGCATCCTGTCCTTGACCATCAAGGATAAGTCGGTGCTCTACGCCGCCTACATGCCTTTCATCAAGAACGGCGGCCTGTTCATTCCCACCAACAAGAATTATCGCTTGGGCGATGAGGTGTTCATGCTCTTGAGCCTGATGGACGAAGCGGAGAAGATCCCGGTCGCCGGCAAGGTGATCTGGATGACGCCCAAAGGCGCCCAGGGTAACCGGGCTGCCGGTGTCGGTGTGCAGTTCAACGACGGCGACCACTCAGCCCGTAATCAGATCGAAACCCACCTGGCCGGAACCCTGAAGTCCGACCGTCCCACCCATACGATGTAGCCCGACCCTTTATGCTTGTAGATTCCCATTGTCACCTTGATCGGCTCGACCTCGCGGCCCACGACGGCTCCCTGGATGCTGCACTGGATGCCGCCCGCCAGCGCGGCGTCGGTCACTTCCTGTGCATCGGCGTCAGCGCCGACAATGCCGCCGACGTCAAAGCCCTGGCCGAACGCTATGCAGATGTCGATTGTTCAGTCGGTATCCATCCTCTGGATGTCCAGCCCGATGCTACGCCTGCCCTGGATTGGCTGTTGCGCGAGCTCGACCATCCGCGGGTGGTCGCCATTGGCGAAACCGGCCTGGACTATCACTACGAACCGCAAGCCGCCGAGGTTCAACAGGCTTCGTTCCGGCTGCATCTGGAGGCTGCGCAACAGACCGGCAAACCGGTGATCATCCACACCCGCGGCGCCCGGGCCGACACCCTGGCCTTGTTGCGTGAGGCCGCGCTGCCCCAGGCGGGTGTGCTGCATTGCTTTACCGAAGACTGGGACATGGCCAAAGCCGCGCTGGACATGGGCTATTACATTTCCTTGTCCGGCATTGTCACGTTTCGCAATGCCGACGCTCTGCGGGACGTGGCCAGCAAAGTGCCGGTCGATCGTCTGTTGGTGGAAACCGACTCCCCGTACCTTGCGCCGATTCCGTATCGGGGTAAGCCGAACCTTCCGCAATATGTGAGGGAAGTGGCGGAATTCCTGGCGATGTTGCGCGGCGAGTCCTACGAGCGGCTTGCCGAACAGACTACGGAGAACTTCAAGCGGCTGTTTCCGCTGGCCCATGTCCGCTCGGCGCAAGCCTGAATTTCAGGCAAAAAAAACCCGGGTTCTGGGGGGTGAATCCGGGTTAAGACCATTAGGAGTAAAACAAAGGCACACGGTCCGTTGGTACCTTTACCGGCGCGTCACTTGGGGGAGATGTCGCGCCGACAGTTCAAGTATTGATCAGTATGCTGACGCGTCCAGTTTGGCCGGGCTGGTTTTTAAACAAATTTGGAATACGCTCGCTTCGGATAAGTTCTCACTGCCGTCAAAGCCAGTCGTTACGGTGCGGCGAAGCGAATGACAGGAAGCCGCAGCTGCACGGTTTTGTGAAGAACTGTGGTTGGGAACGGATGATCCGTGCATTTTTGCGTAAGTTAGGCATAATACTCGGCTTCGAATTTTGACCCTTCAGACCTTTTTCTTATGCACAAAGAACCCCGTAAGGTCCGTGAGTTTCGTCGCCGCGAGCAGGAAATTCTCGACACCGCGCTCAAGTTGTTCCTCGACCAGGGTGAAGACAGCGTCACCGTCGAGATGATTGCGGATGCCGTGGGTATCGGCAAAGGCACGATTTATAAACATTTCAAATCCAAGGCGGAGATCTACCTGCGCCTGATGCTTGATTACGAGCGCGATTTGAATGAGCTGCTGCATTCGGCCGATGTGGACAAGGACAAGGAGGCCCTGTCCCGGGCCTACTTCGAATTCCGCATGCGCGATCCGCAGCGTTATCGCTTGTTTGACCGCCTGGAAGAGAAGGTGGTCAAGGGCAACCAGGTGCCGGAGATGGTCGAGGAACTGCACAAGATCCGCGCCTCGAACTTCGAACGCCTGACCCTGCTGATCAAAGGCCGGATCAGTGAAGGCAAGCTCGAAGACGTGCCGCCCTATTTCCACTACTGCGCCGCCTGGGCGTTAGTGCACGGCGCGGTGGCGCTGTATCACTCGCCGTTCTGGAGCAACGTGCTGGAAGACCAGGAAGGTTTCTTCCAGTTCCTGATGGACATAGGCGTTCGCATGGGCAACAAGCGCAAGCGTGACACCGACGTTCCGAGCAGCTAAGTCATTCAGCTGCCTGATTGCGCCATGTCCGCTTACATGGCGCAGTGTCCCAGGAATATACTCAGGCTTGGGCCTTGCGAAAACTTGAGTTCTGGGTCAAGTTTCGTAAGTCCGATTCTTCTTCCGCCGGAGTGATCCATGATCGTTGACCGTCAAGGCAGGCGTTTTCGCAATTTGCGAATCAGCCTGACTTCAGCCTGCAATTACGCCTGTACCTACTGCGTGCCCAACGGCAAGCGGCTAGTGGCTGCGCAGGATGAACTGTCGGCCGAGGCCATGGCGCGCGGTGTGGCCTACCTGATCGAAGCTGCCGGTATCGAGCGGCTGCGCATCACCGGCGGCGAGCCGCTGGTCAGCCCCAAGCTTGAGAGCTTCATGACGGCGGTGGGGCAGATGGGCCTGGAGGACATCAGCCTGACCACCAATGGTCAGTTACTGGCCAAAAAGCTGCCTTTGCTGGTAGATGCCGGCATCCGCCGCATCAACGTTTCCCTCGATACCCTGGACCCTGTGGCGTTTCGCAGCATCGCCCGCGGTGGCGATCTGGCAACCGTACTCGACGGGATGGAACAGGCCCGTACGGCGGGAATGAAGATCAAGGTCAACATGGTGCCGTTGCGCGGGCAGAACCTGGATCAGGTGATGCCATTGCTCGAGTACTGCCTGGAGCGCGGCTATGAGCTGCGCTTCATTGAGCTGATGCGCATGGGGCACCTGGCCAGCGACTCCAACGCGTTCCTGCAGCAATTCGTCAGCCTTCAGCAGTTGCTGAGCCTGATCGGTGACCAGTACGAGTACCTGCAAGCCGACGCTCCGGTGGATGCCACGGCCGTGCGCTATGAAATTCCGGGGCAGGGGCACTTCGGCGTGATTGCCAACGAAAGCGTGCCGTTCTGCCGTACCTGTTCGCGTTTGCGGCTGTCCTCCACCGGCTGGTTGCATGGCTGCCTGTCGTCGAGCAACCGGCATTTTGTCGGCGATCTCCTGGACAAGCCCCGGCATCAGGCCTTGCCGGCTCTGCAGCGCTTGCTGGTCAAGGCGTTGGGGGATAAGCAGGAAGTGGCGTTCTCCGGCGGCGCAACCGTGATGAAAATCATCGGCGGCTGACGAATGCTATCGCGGGCAAGCCTTGCTCCCACAAGGTGAACACCGTACCTGTGGGAGCATGGCTTGCCCGCGATAGCAATTTCCCATTCACTTGGATGTGTCTGACACCCCCATTTCGATGAGCTGGCGCAAAAGCTGCATCCAATGGCCATTCGCCGGTTTTCCGTCACCGGTTTTTGGAGGGTAGGATGCGTAGCCTGGTTTTGCTGCTGGCCGTTTTGGCGCTTGGTGGCTGCATGAATGTCAGCGACATGGGGGAGGGCGTCCGCTATCACATGAGCGACGCCGGTTTGCTGGACCACAGCGACAGTCGTCGTGTGAATAACCTGCGCATCCAGCCGGATTCGTTCATCTACATTGCTCAGGGCGCGTTTGCGCCTCCCGGCAGTGCCTACCCGCGGCCCAATGTTGTCGCCGAAGAGGCCTTCAACGGTTTCATCGAGTATTTCCCCATGGTGCGTCGCGCCCGCGTTCCGGAGGGCCTGGACCAGGCCATGGGCGAAGCCCGTGCCGCCGGTGCTCATTACTTGCTGTACACGCGCTTCGCCAAGGCCGACAACCGCATCGGCAACACCGATGAATGGCTGGATGAAGAGGCTGTGGACCGCTTGGGTGTCGACACCAGCGTCATTCAAATCATGTTGATCGAGACCAGCACCCAGTATTTGATTGATACTGCACGCATCAAGAGTCGTGGCGGTTTACTGACGTTGCACGACAAACAGCCAGAAGACCTGATCGCTGCCCCTTTGCGCCAGTATGCCCGCAGCCTGTTGGGGGTGAGCGACCAGTAACATTCAAGGAGTCACCATGAGCGGACCGCAAAAAGCCAATGACTTGCTGGGGCAGATCCCCAAGACCAAAGGTTTGCCGCCAGTCCACCTGTGGAATCCTGACTTCTGCGGTGATATCGACATGCGCATCGCCCGGGATGGCACCTGGTACTACCTGGGCACGCCAATCGGGCGCAAGCCAATGGTCAAGTTGTTCTCCACCATCATCCGCCGCGACGGCGATGATTACTTCCTGATCACTCCTGTGGAAAAAGTTGGCATCAAAGTCGACGATGCGCCGTTTGTGGCGGTGACCCTGGAGGTTGAAGGGCAGGGTGAGCAGCAGCGACTGCGCTTCACCACCAACGTCGAGGAAACCACTGAGGCCGGCGGCGAACATCCGATGCGGGTGGTGATCGATCCGCAGACCCAGGAGCCCGCGCCCTACGTGCACGTACGCAGTAACCTCGAAGCGCTGATCCATCGCAATGTGTTCTACCAACTGGTGGAGCTGGCGGTCAGTCGCGAGATCGACGGTCAGCGCTGGCTGGGGGTGTGGAGTGGTGGGGTCTTTTTCCCGATCGGCCTGGAACCGTAAACCCTGTGGGAGCGGGCTTGCTCGCGAAGGCGCCAGCACATCCAACATCTTCTCAGCTGACCCACTCCTTTCGCGAGCAAGCCCGCTCCCACAGTGGGTAACGTAAAATTCAAATTGACACCCAATCATATGATGATTAGTTTGGGCCTCTATAAAGAGTGGTTCATGGGGTGTTCATGTCCAGCAGTTTTCACGCATCGACCGTCGATTGGCTGGGGGGCTGGATAGCCGCCGGTCAGGTCAAGCCTGGGCAGACCATCAAGGTTGAAGCGGACCTCGGCGAGCAACTGGGCGTCAGTCGCACGGTGATCCGCGAAGCGATCAAGACCCTGGTGGCCAAAGGCATGCTGGAAGTCGGACCGAAAGTCGGTACGCGGGTGTTGCCGGTGCGCCGCTGGAACCTGTTTGACCCGCAGGTGGTTGGTTGGCTGTCGCGCAGCGGGCTGCCGGAAAATTTTGTCGACGACCTGCTGGACCTGCGGCGCACCATTGAACCGATGGCGGTGCGCTGGGCCTGTGAGCGAGCAACCGCCGACCAGGTGCAGGCGATCCGTCTGGCCTACCATGCCCTGGAGCGTGCCGTGGACAGCGGCGCCGATTACAACCGCGCCGACCAGTTCTTCCATGAATGCATCCTCGCCGCCAGCCATAACCAATTCATCGAACAAATGGTCCCGGCCTTGGGCGCGCTGCTGGCGGTGTCGTTCGAGGTGTCCGCCGCCGACCCGGATGAACTGCGCCGCACCTTGCCGATTCACAAGGATATTGCCGAAGCCATCGCTGCCCGTGATGCGGCGCGGGGCGTCTGGGCCTGCATGACCTTGATCGATAACGCTGACCTGGCGATCAAGCGCTTTTACCCTAACGTCATGGCCGGGCGAACAGAGATCGCCGGTCAAGCAGCAAACAGGAGTTTTCAGTAATGTGGACGGCTGTGACGGAACACCGGGCGACATTGGGCGAGGGCCCCTTTTGGGATGAGCCGACCCAGGCCTTGTATTGGGTCGACATCGCCGGGAAGCAAGCGCTGCGACTGATCGGCGCCAATGTGCAAATCTGGCAGATGCCCGAACATGTATCCGCTTTCATTCCGACACACAGCGGCGACGCCTTGGTGACCCTGAGCAGCGGTGTCTATCGGCTGGACCTGGAGTCGTCGGGTCTGGAACCGCGCCTGAAGTTGCTGTGCATGGCCGATCCCCAGCCTGGCAATCGTGCCAACGAGGCCCGTTGCGATGCCCTGGGCCAGCTCTGGCTCGGCACCATGCAGAACAACATCGGCGAAAACGGCGAAGACCTGCCCATTGAACGGCGATCCGGCGGCCTGTTTCGTATTGGTGCCGATGGCCGGGTAAAGCCTCTGCTGCGTGAGCGGGGCATTCCCAATACGTTGTTGTGGAGCCCCGATGGCACGACGGTGTACTTCGGAGAAAGTCTCGACGGCACGCTTTACCGTCACTTCATCTATCCCGACGGCAGTCTGGCCCCCGCCGAGGTCTGGTTTGGCCCTCACCCGCGCGGCGGACCCGATGGCTCGGCAATGGATGCCAGCGGTTTCGTCTGGAATGCTCGCTGGGACGGCAGTTGCCTGCTGCGGCTGGACCCGGACGGGCATGTCGATCGGGTAATCGAGCTGCCGGTCAGTCGTCCCACCAGCTGCGTGTTCGGCGGTGAAGACCTTAAGACTTTGTACATCACCAGTGCGGCGAGCCCGCTTAACCATCCACTCGACGGCGCGGTGTTGTCGATGCGGGTCGATGTACCGGGTGTAGCTTGTACGCGGTTTGCAGGATGAATCCCAAAATGTGGGATGTAAATATATATATTGAGATTATTTGGCGAGCGGGTTTATAGTCGGTCCCATCAGCGATACGCACTCACACTAAAAAAACAAGACAGGTGAAGTGATGCCACGATCTTCCTCCGTACCGCCCGACGGCGTACGCGATTCCAAAAGCCTTTCGCCCGGCCATCTCTGGATGTCCGGTTTTCGTCGTGCTGACCGGCAGGAGTCTTGAGTCATGGCCCAGACCCTGTCCTTGTCACCGATGCCCGAACCTGCGAAAGGCGAACGCCTGAAAAACAAAGTGGTGCTGCTGACCGGTGCCGCCCAAGGCATTGGCGAGGCGATCGTCGCCGCGTTCGCCTCGCAGCAGGCTCGTTTGGTCATCAGTGATATCCAGGCTGACAAGGTTGAGAACGTCGCTGCCCTCTGGCGTGAACGCGGGGCGGATGTGCAGGCACTCAAAGCCGATGTGTCGAACCAGCAGGACCTGCATGCCATGGCCCGTCGCGCCGTCGAGTTGCACGGTCGCATCGACGTCCTGGTGAATTGCGCGGGCGTGAACGTATTCCGTGACCCGCTGGAAATGAGCGAAGAGGACTGGCGCCGCTGCTTCGCTATCGACCTGGATGGCGCCTGGTACGGCTGCAAGGCTGTGTTGCCGCAGATGCTTGAGCAGGGCGGGGGCAGCATCATCAATATCGCCTCGACCCATTCATCCCACATCATTCCCGGCTGTTTCCCTTACCCGGTGGCCAAGCACGGACTGCTCGGCCTGACCCGCGCATTGGGTATCGAATACGCGCCCAAAGGTGTGCGGGTGAATGCCATTGCGCCGGGTTACATCGAAACCCAACTGAATATCGACTACTGGAACGGCTTCGCCGATCCACATGCCGAACGCCAGCGTGCGCTGGATCTGCACCCGCCACGCCGCATCGGCCAACCGATCGAAGTGGCAATGACGGCGGTGTTCCTGGCCAGCGATGAAGCACCTTTCATCAACGCCTCGTGCATCACCATCGATGGTGGACGTTCGGTCATGTACCACGACTGAATATTGCCGGGATTTCAGTCGGAAACTTCGCCTGTAATTCAATCATCATACGATATGACTATTTGGACCTATGCTGTACAGCAACATGTTTCACCGCCCAGCCTGCACATTCCCACTGATGTTGGAGCAGGGCCCTGGACGTTTTGGCTTTCAATAAAAAAAACAAGGAGACAGCTATGAATCATCGTCGTGGGATCCGTTCCCTGTGCCGTGCCGCCCTGGCGGTTACTGCGGTCAGCCTCAGCAGCACCTTGCTGGCGGCCGAGGAAGTGAAGATCGGTTTTCTGGTCAAGCAGGCCGAGGAGCCCTGGTTCCAGACCGAATGGGCGTTTGCCGAAAAGGCCGGTAAGGACCGGGGCTTCACGGTGATCAAGATCGCCGTGCCGGACGGCGAGAAGACCCTCTCGGCCATCGACAGCCTCGCCGCCAACGGTGCCAAGGGCTTTGTGATCTGCCCACCGGACGTGGCCCTTGGTCCGGCCATCATGGCCAAGGCCAAGCTCAACGACATGAAAGTGATTGCTGTCGATGACCGCTTCGTCGGTTCCGATGGCAAGTTCATGGAAGACGTGCCGTACCTGGGCATGGCCGCATTCGAAGTGGGCCAGAAGCAGGGAGCCGCGATGGCCGCTGAGGCGAAAAAGCGCGGTTGGGGCTGGAAAGACACCTATGCCGTGATCAACACCTACAACGAACTGGATACGGGCAAGAAGCGCACCGACGGTTCGGTCGACGCCCTGAAGAAGGCCGGCTTTCCAGACGATCACATCCTTTATACCGCGCTGAAAACCCTCGACGTGCCGGGCAGCATGGACGCCACTAACTCGGCCCTGGTGAAACTGCCCAGCGGGGCGAAAAACCTGATCATCGGCGGCATGAACGACAACACGGTGCTGGGCGGCGTGCGCGCCACCGAAAGCGCCGGGTTCAAGGCGGCCAATGTGATCGGGATCGGTATCAACGGCACCGACGCCATTGGCGAGTTGAAGAAAGCCGACAGTGGTTTCTTCGGTTCGATGCTGCCAAGCCCACACATCGAAGGCTACAAGACTGCCGAGATGATGTACGAGTGGATCACCACCGGCAAAGAGCCACCGAAGTACACCGCCATGGACGAGGTGACGCTGATCACTCGGGAGAACTTCAAGCAAGAGCTGGAGAAGATCGGCCTGTGGAACTGATGGTCGGTTGATTCAAAAGTGGCCCTGGCTTGACGAGTGTCGGGGTCGCTTGATCTCTGTGAGTTCGAGGTGGTTATGCAAGCGCAAACAGCGACACAGCAACACAACATGGGCGGTAGCTTGCGGTTCAACGGGATTGGTAAATCCTTTCCCGGTGTGCAGGCGCTGGCCAATATCAGTTTCGTTGCTCATCCGGGACAGGTCCATGCCTTGATGGGCGAGAACGGCGCGGGCAAGTCCACGTTGCTGAAGATCCTCGGCGGTGCCTACATCCCCAGCAGCGGCGACCTGCAGATCGGCGAGCAGACGATGGCTTTCAAAGGCACCGCCGACAGCATTGCCAGCGGCGTGGCGGTGATTCATCAGGAGCTGCACCTGGTGCCGGAAATGACCGTTGCCGAAAACCTGTTCCTGGGGCATTTGCCGGCCCGTTTCGGCCTGGTCAATCGCGGGCAACTGCGCCAGCAGGCGTTGGCGTTGCTCAAAGGCCTGGCCGACGAAATCGACCCTCAGGAAAAGGTCGGTCGCCTGTCCCTCGGCCAGCGTCAACTGGTGGAAATCGCCAAGGCCTTGTCCCGTGGCGCCCATGTCATTGCCTTCGATGAACCCACCAGCAGCCTCTCGGCACGGGAAATTGACCGCCTGATGGCGATCATCACCCGCCTGCGGGACGAAGGCAAAGTGGTGCTGTATGTCAGCCACCGCATGGAAGAGGTGTTCCGCATCTGTAACGCGGTCACGGTGTTCAAGGACGGCCGTTACGTGCGTACCTTCGAGAACATGAGCGAGTTGACCCACGATCAGTTGGTCACCTGCATGGTCGGTCGCGACATCCAGGACATCTACGATTACCGCCCTCGCGAGCGCGGCGATGTGGCGTTGAAGGTTGAGGGGCTGCTCGGCCCGGGCCTGCGCGAACCGGTGAGTTTCCAGGTGCATAAAGGCGAAATCCTCGGCCTGTTCGGGCTGGTTGGCGCCGGTCGTACCGAGTTGCTGCGGTTGCTCAGTGGGCTGGAACGCCAGACTGATGGGCGCCTGGTTCTGCATGACCAGGCGTTGAAACTGCGTTCGCCTCGGGATGCCATTGCCGCGGGCGTATTGCTCTGCCCGGAGGACCGCAAGAAGGAAGGCATCATGCCGCTGGCCAGCGTCGGCGAGAACATCAACATCAGTGCCCGCGCGAGCCATTCCACCCTGAGGTGCTTGTTGCGCGGTGAATGGGAGCGGGGTAACGCCGAGAAGCAGATCAAGGCGCTGAAAGTGAAGACCCCGTCTGCGGGTCAGAAAATCATGTACCTGTCCGGCGGCAATCAGCAGAAAGCGATTCTCGGTCGCTGGCTGTCGATGCCGATGAAAGTCCTGTTGCTGGACGAGCCCACGCGCGGTATCGACATCGGCGCCAAGGCCGAGATTTATCAGATCATCCACAACCTGGCGGCCGATGGCATTGCGGTGATTGTGGTATCCAGCGATCTGATGGAAGTGATGGGCATATCCGACCGAATCCTGGTGCTCTGCGAAGGGGCCATGCGCGGCGAGCTGCCGCGTGACCAGGCCAATGAATCCAACCTGCTGCAACTGGCGCTGCCACGCCAACGCGTTGCCGACGCGGCGAACTGAGAGGTAAACATGACCATTCAAAACAATGCACTGCCAACGGCACGCAAACCCCTGGATCTGCGGCGCTTCCTGGACGACTGGGTCATGCTGCTGGCGGCTGTCGCAATCTTCGTGCTCTGCACCCTGATGATCGACAACTTCCTGTCACCCCTGAACATGCGAGGCCTGGGTCTGGCGATTTCCACCACGGGTATCGCGGCCTGCACCATGTTGTATTGCCTGGCTTCCGGGCACTTCGACTTGTCGGTGGGTTCGGTGATTGCCTGTGCCGGTGTGGTCGCGGCGGTGGTGATGCGTGACACCAATAGCGTGTTCCTCGGCGTCAGCGCAGCGCTGGTGATGGGGCTGATTGTCGGGCTGATCAATGGCATCGTCATTGCCAAGCTGCGAGTCAATGCGTTGATCACCACGCTGGCGACCATGCAGATCGTCCGGGGCCTGGCCTACATCTTTGCCAATGGCAAGGCGGTGGGCGTGTCCCAGGAATCGTTCTTCGTGTTTGGTAACGGCCAAATGTTCGGCGTGCCGGTACCGATCCTGATCACCATTGTCTGCTTTCTGTTTTTCGGCTGGTTGTTGAACTACACCACCTACGGGCGCAACACCATGGCCATTGGTGGCAACCAGGAGGCGGCGTTGTTGGCGGGGGTGAACGTTGATCGGACCAAGATCATCATCTTTGCCGTGCATGGTGTGATCGGTGCCTTGGCGGGTGTGATCCTGGCCTCACGCATGACCTCGGGCCAACCGATGATCGGCCAGGGCTTTGAACTGACCGTGATCTCGGCTTGCGTGTTGGGTGGAGTGTCGTTGAGCGGCGGTATCGGCATGATTCGCCATGTCATCGCCGGGGTGCTGATTCTGGCGATTATCGAAAACGCGATGAACCTGAAGAACATCGACACCTTCTACCAATACGTCATCCGGGGCTCGATCCTGTTGCTGGCGGTGGTGATCGACCGAATGAAACAACGCTGAAATTTGCCCCGACCGGGCCAGCCACAATCGCGAGCAGGCCCGCTCCCACAGGATTTGTGCCAGGCAAAATACCTGGGCTCACCGCAGATCCACGGGAGGTGTGCCAGTCAGAACTACTTGGCTCATTACAGATCCAGTGTGGGAGCG
>NZ_JABWQV010000150.1 GCF_014268615.1 Pseudomonas tehranensis
TCGCGAGCAGGCTCGCTCCCACAGGTTGCGTCCTCCACTGACCGGCACCGCGCAACTTCCCATGATTGACCAAGGAATTCATTTCATGTCCTGGACACCTCCTGTTCACGTCTTGCTGTCGCCGATCACCGCTGACGACGAGTCGCAAATCGAGCAGCTCCAACTCAAACCCTTGCTCTATGCGGCGCAGAAAGACGCCCTGGCCCGTGCCGGCGATGACGAGGACGATCAGTTTTTCGAATTGGCCAAACTCGCCACCGGCCTGTCGATCAAGGAGCTGGATCAGCTCAAGCGCCCGGACTACGTGAGCATTGCGCAGTACGTGCACGAGATGTCCACTCGCCCGACGTCCCACTTCCTGGAATCAACGGATGGCGCAGCAGTGGACCCCGACCAGATACAACTGCTCCAACCGCTCAACGTCGCTGGCCGCAGCCTGACCTCGCTGACCCTGGAAATGCCCGTGCTGCGAGCGACCAAGGCGATGAAAAAACTGAAGACGGCCAAGGAACGCGCCGAGTTCATCACCGCCCATTGCACCGGCCTGATGATCCCCGATCTGGATCTGCTGACCGTGCCCGACTGGACACAGCTTCAGGTACGCATCGACGATTTTTTAAACAAACCGGCGGACTTCTTTCGGAGCGCGACATCGAAGTGATCTTCGATGTGGTGCCGCTCATTTACGCAGTAAGTGAGGCAGAGATTCTGGAGTGGGACGTCGGCAAGGCATTACGCCGTTACGACATCGCGATCACTCGCCTTGGCGTGAAAAAGGAGTAGGGCGGATGGCAGAGACTCAGTATTCACTCAACGGTGCGCAGGTTAATCGCATCGAGCCGCCGCAACTCGGCAGAGCAGACGAGACATCGGGGACTGTCGGTTTCACTGATCCCCTATCGGGGCTGAACCTGGCATTGACCACGGCCAGTCTCGACGTCCGTCTGCTGGTGTTGGAGCAGGTAAAGCTGCGGGAAACCCTGGCATTACTGAACATTGCTCTGTCGGCGCAGCAGTCGCTGTGCAAAGCGAACGCGTCGGCGGCGGCAAGCAGCGGTTCAAAGTCAAAGCTCAAGGCCGAGGTTGAACAAAGTACGCCACCTGATCGCCGCAAGTCTTCCATGGCGCTTGAGCTGGCGATGGTTGAGCTTAATCTGGTGGCGAACCTTGGCAAAGATCAGCTCGCCGGCATGGCAATTGCCAACCTGAAGATGGCCAGCGAAAAACAGGTGGCCCTCAGTGGGGCGACCGCCGTGCAGTTGGCGCAGGTCGAACTGGCCGCGGCGAAAGCAGGCATCGGGAACGACCTAGAACCGGCTAAAAAGCAGGACGAGCTGTTGGCTTTCACTCGCGATAGCGCGGTGACGGCATCGGCGTTCAACCTTGACGTCAAGGCCGCCAGCGAGATGTTGTTGGGCTGGCGCACCGCGATGGGGCTGGACCGTGGACAACGCCTGAGCCTGGCGGATGCGACCAACCACCTTGGCAACAGCGGTTTGAATGTTACAACGGCCGATATCGGCTCTGTGGTGCAACGCGGTGGCGAGGTGGGCATTGCTGCTGGAATGACCCCGGAGCAGGTGGCAGCTCTCGCGGCGGCGTTCCTGAACAGTGGCGTAGACAAGGCGGGCGCCGAGGACGCTCTGAAAGGGTTCACCTCGGCGTTGGCCAAGGGGAATGCTGCTTCACCGCAGGATCGCAAGGCCTGGGCAGAACTGGACGCTGGACTCAATCCAGCGATGGTTGCCGACGGCCTGCGTACCGACGCCCCGGGAACCATCAATCTGGTGCTTGAAGCACTGAAGAAAAAACCTGTTGAAGAACAGCAATCGCTGACCCAGGTTCTGTTCGGCGATAACACCGCGATTCTTGAGCTGCTGAAAAAACCGCAAGACACCCAGAAGGCGTTTGCGCTGGTGTCCGAGCGGACCCCCGATGGGGCGCTGCCGAAATACGACGGCTCCGTAGCGAAAACTGCCGAAACGCTTGGGGGAACCTCGCAGGGGCGGTGGAATGCCCATGATGCGAGTCAGACCCGGCTGTCTTCGGCGGTTGGCAATGCGCTTATGCCGCTGAATGACGGTTTGACGGCCTCCCTCGATACGGTGACTGGAGGTTTGAGTTCGCTGGCAGAAGACTCGCCGAAGGCGGCTGCCGGGATTGCTCTTTTGTTCGCTGCCGTCGGGTCTTTGGTGGCCTTGGTTGGCAACGCGGTGTTGACGGAAGCGCTTTCGAGAGTGAGCAAGAAAACTCTCAATCAAGCTACCGCGCGACTGCCCGAGAGCGTCGGGGATGCACTTGCCGACGGGGATGAAGACATTCGCAAAGGTAAGAGCAAGCGAAGAAAGTCCCGCGCAACCAGAACTGGATCTCCAGGTGTCGCGCGCCGTTTGATGGGGGGCGCGGCCAGGATCGAACCCTTGGTCAGCAAAGCGGCTGCACCGCTGATGGTGCTCAGCGCCGGATACGATGCATACAAAGGTTTGCGCGATGGCGATGACAAGGCGGTTGGAGGCGCCGTCGGCGAGATAGCCGGAACGGTCGTGGGGGCGACGATAGGGTCATTTATTCTGCCTGGAATCGGCACGGCAATCGGTGGTTTCGTTGGCGGTATGGCCGGGTCATGGCTCGGCGAGCAACTGGTCACTCCCGCTGATCGGCTCAATGCCCCGGGGGAGGTGACAAAAGGCCTGAGCAGCACCCAGACAGCCACACAACAAAACACCATGACCGCAAACATCTATATCAACGGCCAGGACCAGGCAAGTGCCAGTCAGTTGGCCAACCTGGTGGCACAGCAGCTCTCGGCTCAATTCGCACTGACGACCATGCCCAACTCACTCGCCATGCGCAGTGATGCGGCCCTGACCGACGGAGGTACGTGATGCGTCAGCAAATGGCACTGGGCAGTTTCATTTTCGGTCTGTCCAGAAACTTCGCTTACCACTCCCTGGTCCGCACGTCGGACGGTGGTTGGAAAAGCATCGACATCCTCACCAGCAAACCCAAATCCAGTCAGGTCGGTCAAGGGCTGCAAGGGCTGACCATCACCGGCAAATCGATGTACGCGACCGCCATGGATCGACTCGATGAGCTGCGTGCATTACAGGCGCATCGCATGCCTGTGCCGTTGGTTGACGGCATCGGCCGCAACTGGGGGCTGTGGCAGATCAACAAGGTGTCGGAAACCCAGACCGACGTCATTGATGACGGCACTGCGATGGTGGTCGGCTGGGTGATTGAATTGACGGAGTTCGCCAATGCGTAGGGTTCGAAGTATTGCCGGTGATTCGGTGAATCTGTTGCTGTACCGCGAGCTTGAGCGTTGTGACGATGTCGCCGAAGAGGCTCTCTGGCGACTCAATCCGAAGCTGGCCGAGTGGGGGCCGGTATTGCCGGCCGGTGTATGGATTGTCCTGCCGGAAGTGGATCTGCAACCCGTCGCACCCACACCGGTTTCGGCCTGGGATTAAGGAGGCAACATGTCACTGGGTTTCACGCCAGCGGTGGAAATCTACGGTGCGAACGCGGCGCTGCTCAACGAACGCTTGCTCAGTTGGACGCACATCGACGCGGCGGGGATCGAGTCCGATCAACTGACGCTCACCATCAGCCTGGAAGGGCTTGAAGGATTGCCCAGCCTGGGCGGGAAAATCGGCCTGCGGGTTGGTTATCTGGAGTCGGGTCTGGTGGATAAAGGCGAGTTCGTCGTGACCCGGCGCACGCCAACTCTGTTTCCCCTGCGCCTGACGCTTGTCGCGACGGCGGCGCCGTTCAGTGCGGCCGATCAGACCGGTTTCAAGCAACGCCGATCCGTCAGTCATGGCCCGACGACCCTGGGCGCGCTGTTTCGTCAGCTGACTTCCAGACACGGGTTTTCCCCGCGTGTGGCGCCGGACCTGGCGCTGATAAAAATCGAGCACATCGATCAGTCCAACGAAACCGACATGGGTTTTCTGACACGACTGGCTCATCGTTATGATGCCGTCGCCAAGCCGGTCAACGAGCTGTATGTGCTGGCGCGCCGGGGGCAGGCGAAGTCTTTGTCGGGCAAAGTCCTGCCAGAGACAAAGCTGTCGGTGACGACGAGTAACCGCCCGGGCGATAACGCTTTTATCTCCGCCGTCCTGGATGACACCGCCCGGGCGAAATACCAGGGCTGCAAGGCCAGTTGGTGGGATGCGAAGGCGGGGAAAATGCGGGTCGAGGAGAGCGGCATCGCGCCGTTCAAGACCCTTCGCCAGCGCTTTCAAAGCGCCAACGATGCCCGCGCCGCCGGAGAAGGCGAGGTACGCCGGATGATGCGCGAAGCACTCAAGGTGGCGATCGAATGCCCCGGCAATCCAGGCTTGTGCGCCGAAGGCATCGTGCTGTTGGACGCCTCCTGGCCGGACTTCATGCGCGGTCGCTGGTCGATCGACAAAGTCACCGCCAGCGGCGACCGGGAAAAAAGCTATCGCTGCAAGATTGATGCGACCTGCCTGGATGCCAGGGCCTGAGGTGCTCCCTTCCAAAACACCGCTGACCCTGTGGGAGCGAGCCTGCTCGCGATGAGGCCGTCATAGCCAGCATTGATGGTGCCTGACACACCGCTATCGCGAGCAGGCTCGCTCCCACAGTTTCTGACTGCGATTCCATACAACTGGAGCACCTCCATGAAGATCACCCCGATCCTCACGCAACTGCGCGAGCAATGTCCGACGCTCGCCAATCGCGTGGCGGCAGGTTTTGACCTCGCCACGTTGCAAGCCGACACGCCACTGCAAACCCCTTGCGCCTATGTCCTGCCAAGCGCCGACATTGCCAGCAAGAACGCCGCCCAGAACGCCACGCTGCAAACGGTGCGTGACCGTTTCGACACCGTATTGGTGCTCGACGCCACCGATGCGACAAAAGCGCTGGATCTGTTGCACGACCTGCGCGCCGAACTGTGGCGGGCACTGGTGGGTTTCAAGCCCGGTGGCGACTACACCGGCATCGAGTACGACGGCAGTGAACTGGTTTCCATCAATAGCAGCCGCGTGTCGTACCGGCTGCACTTTTTCGCCGAGTTCCAGCTGGGCCGCAATCTGGCGAGCCAGCCTGCCGAAAGCTGGCACGAGCGTGAACTGGACGGCTTGTCGTCCTTTAGCGGGGCCACCGTGCGGGTCGATGCCATCGACCCGGCGGACCCCAACCTGAAGCGTCCCGGGCCCGATGGGCGCGTGGAACTGACTTTCTCTGGAGACGTAACCCCATGAGCAAACGCATCACCGTGCTGCCGGCCCCGGGCCGTGCCGTACCGGACCCGGAAGCGGGCGATCTGTTGCCCCTCGAGGGCCGTGAAGTACCGGACAGCGCCTGGTGGCGTCGACGTCTGGCCGATGGCGATATCACTACCAAAACCGTGAAAGCGGCAAAACCACAGGGAGCCAAATAATGGCGATCGGATTCAGCAACATTCCCGCGGACATTCGTGTTCCGCTGTTCTACGCCGAAATGGACAACTCGGCGGCCAATAGCGCGTCATCGGCCATGCGCCGGTTGATCGTGGCTCAGGTCAACGACAACGTGGCGCCGGCCGAGGTCGGCAAACTGGTGCTGGTGTCCAGCGTCGCGCTGGCCAAAAACATCGGCGGTCAAGGTTCGATGCTTGCCTCGATGTACGAAACCTGGCGCAAGACTGACCCGTTGGGTGAGATCTGGTGCTTGCCGCTGCACAACGTCGAAGGTTCCATCGCCCAAGGCATGCTGACCCTGACCGGCGTCGCCACTCAAAGCGGTCTTCTTAATCTTTATGTGGGTGGTGTGCGTGTTCAAGCCGCCATCGTCAATGGTGCGACTGCAGCTCAAGCCGCCACTGCGCTGGCTCTGAAAATCAACGCGACCGCCGACCTGCCGGTGATCGCTGCGGCCGCCGAGGGTGTCGTGACGCTGAGCGCCAAATGGACCGGCGACAGCGGCAACGACATCAGCCTGCAATTCAATCGTCTGGGCAAGAGCAATGGCGAAGACACCCCTGCTGGCCTGATCACCGCCATCACGGCAATGACCGGTGGCGCGGGTGTGCCGGACCAGACTGCCGCCGTCGCGGCCCTGGGTGACGAGCCATTCGAGTTCATCGCCATGCCGTGGTCCGATGTGGCGAGCCTCAACACCTGGCAAGCGGTCATGGACGACAGCACGGGTCGCTGGTCCTGGGCCAAGCAGTTGTTCGGCCATGTCTACAGCGCCAAGCGCGGCACCATCGGCACTCTGGTGGCGGCCGGTCAGGCGCGTAACGACCAGCACATGACCCTCCAGGCCCTGGAGCTGGGCGTACCGCAACCGTTCTGGGTCCAGGCCGCTGCGTTGGCCGCCCGTACTGCGGTGTTCATCTCCGCTGACGCCAGCCGTCCGACCCAGAGCGGCAGTTTGCCAGGCTTGGATCCGGCACCGGCCAGCGAGCGTTTCACCCTGACCGAGCGTCAGTCGTTGCTCAACTACGGCATTGCCACGGCGTATTACGAAGGTGGCTACGTGCGCATTCAGCGCTCGATCACCACGTATCAAAAAAATGCCTTCGGCCAGGCTGACAATTCCTATCTGGACAGCGAAACCATGCACCAGTCGGCGTTCATCGTGCGTCGCCTGCAAAGCGTGATCACCAGTAAATACGGGCGGCACAAACTGGCTGCCGACGGCACCCGTTTCGGCGCCGGCCAACCGATCGTGACGCCGAGCACCATTCGCGGCGAGTTGATTGCCCAGTACGCCAAGCTGGAGTTGGAAGGTCACGTAGAAAACGCCGAGCTGTTCGCCGAGCACCTGGTGGTCGAGCGTGACAGCCAGGACCCGAGCCGGGTCAATGTGCTGTTCCCGCCCGATTACATCAATGGCCTGCGGGTGTTCGCACTGCTCAACCAATTCCGTCTGCAATACGACGACGCCGCCTGACTGTGGCGAGGGAGCTCGCTCCCGCTGAGTTGCGCAGCAACCCCAAAACAGAGCTGGCGCTACGTAATGCAGCGTCAGCCCGGTCAAGCGGGAGCAAGCTCCCTCGCCACAATGATCTACACAAATCCTAAGTGAACAGCTTTTATTCGAAGGGAGAAACACCATGGGTCAACTGATTGCGGGCACCTGCTACGTCAAAGTGGACGGCGCTCAACTGACCATCAATGGCGGCTGCGAAGCACCGCTGATGTTTACCAAACGCGAAACCGTCGTACCGGGTTTCTACAAGGAAACCGACATTGCACCGTCCTTCAAGGTGACGGCCCTGCACACGGCGGATTTCCCGCTCAAGCAACTGGTCGCTGGCACCGACATGACCGTCACCTGCGAATTCAACAACGGCAAGGTCTACGTGCTGGCCGGCGCTTATCTGGTGGAAGAGCCGGTCTCCAAGGGCGACGACGCCACCATCGAACTGAAATTCGAAGGCATCAAGGGGACTTGGCAATGAGCGATGTCGTGACGCTGCGCGTGGCCATCGAGGCCCACGGCGAGCCGCTGAGCGAACTGACCTTGCGCCGTCCGACGGTGCAAGAAGTCCGGGCGATCAAGGCGCTGCCGTACAAGATCGACAAGAGCGAGGAGGTGAGCCTGGACATGGACGTCGCGGCCAAGTACATCGCGGTCTGCGCCGGCATCCCGCCGTCGTCGGTCAACCAGTTGGACCTGGCAGACCTCAACGCATTGAGCTGGGCCGTCGCGAGTTTTTTCATGAGTGCGGCGTCGCAGCCATCGGCGACCTGATCGCAGCCGCCTATGACCTGGCCTGGTTCTGGAAGGTTGACCCCGAACAGATGATGGCCAGGCCACTGGATGTGCTCCGCGAGTCCCTGGAGCACGCGCAACGGATCAATGCGATGCAGCAGGTGCAGTGATGGCAGAGACACAGAAGCTAGAGAAAAAAGCAGTGCTGCTGACCGGCATCGATGAGCTGTCGCCCAAGCTTGCCAGCCTTCGGGCCAAGGTCGCCAGCTTCAAACAGAACCTCGATGCCACGGGCCTTGGCAGCCTGGATATTTCCGCTCTGCTCCCCGAGGGCGGCCTGGCCAAACCGTTCATGGAGGGGCTCAAGTCAGCAGACGCGTTCAAAGGTGAAGTCGGCGCGGCCAACGCGGCGGCCAGCAGCTTGAAGGCCCCTGAAGCGCCGCGTGTGGCGGCACAGAGCCTGGATGGATTGAAGACTTCCATCAGCAATGTGTCGGTGCAGTTCGGTTCGGCCCTGGGGCCGGCGGTCAACGCGGCGGCAGCCAGCTTGCAGCCGATGGTCACGGGTGTGGCCCAGGTGCTGCAGGACAACCCGCAATTGGTACAGGGCCTGGCGACAGGCGTCGTGGCGTTCAATGCGATTCAAACGGCGGTCAGCGGTGCGAGCCAGGCGCTGGAAGTGGTCAACCTGGCCTTGAAGATGAACCCCATCGGCTTGATTGCCATGGGCATCGCCTTGGCGGCCGGGATGATCATCGCTAACTGGACACCGATCTCGGCGTTCTTCTCCGGGCTTTGGCAGAAGCTGGCGCCGATCGTCATGCCGATGGTCGAGTTCTTCAAGACGGTGTTCGCCTTCACCCCGATGGGGCAGGTGATCAGCCATTGGGGACCGATCAGCAGTTTTTTCGGCACGCTCTGGAATGTGATCGTGGCGGCGGCGACGCCGATTATCGGTTTCATGCAGACGTTGTTTGCCTGGTCACCCTTGGGTTTGATCATCAGCAATTGGGCGCCCTTGACCGGGTTGTTCGCAGCGATCTGGGATCTGCTCAGGGCACTGACGGTGCCGGTGATGGACGCCTTGAAAGGCCTGTTCGACTGGACGCCGCTGGGGTTGATCATGGCCAACTGGGGCACGATTGGTGAAGTGTTCGCCGGCATCTGGGAAGGCATTCGCAATCAGGTGTCGATCATGCTGGCGGTGTTCAGCGGTTTGTTCGACTGGTCGCCCATTGAGGGCCTGACCAAACAGTGGGGACCTGTGGGGGAGTGGTTCAGCCAATGGTGGGATGAACTGCAGGGTGTGATTGCGCCGATCAAGGCGTTCTTCAACGGCGGCTTCGGCGAAATCATCACCTCGTTTACCGGCAAGGTCGAAGGACTGACCCAGGCGCAACAAAACACCAATGCCGAAGGAAAGGGTGAGCTGGCGCCGGCGTTTTTTGGCGGCGCCAGCGAACAGCCCTCGGGCCTGCCTTCCAGCCAGGCGCCAGTGTCGAGCAACTTGCCGGCGAAAACTGCGCTAGCGCCAGGTGCACTGCCGCAAACCTCCAGCGCCCTGGTGCAACAAAGCGCCGCCAACAACCGCACGCAGCTTGAAGGCGGCCTGACCGTGCGCTTCGAAAACGCGCCGGCCGGGTTGCGCGCCGACCCGCCGCAGACCAATCAACCGGCCCTGGCGGTGAGTTCGCGCATTGGCTATCGCTCACTTTCCACAGGAGGTTCCAATGAGCTGGCGTGATCGTTTGTTGCCGGCGTCGTTTCGCGGCGTCGGGTTCTGGGTCGATCAGGCGAAGACCCCGGTCGGCCATAAGGGCCAGTTGCATGAATATCCCCAACGTGACCAGCCATTCTTCGAAGGACTCGGTCAGCAAGCGAAGATTCATGAGCTGACCGCGTTCATCGTCGGACCCGATTGCCTAGAGCAGCGCGACAAGTTGCTTAAGGCCCTGGAGCAGGGCAGCGGCGAACTGGTGCATCCGTGGTTGGGGCGCCTGCAGGTCAAGGTGGGTGAGTGCGACATGACCCAGACCCGTCAGGATGGCGGCCTGGTGACGTTCGCTCTGAAGTTCTACCCCGACCAGCCGCTGCAATTCCCGTCGGCCGCGATCAACAGCCAGAAACTGTTGCTGGTTTCGGCTGACAGCTTTCTGGGTTCGGCGGTGCGGCGTTTCGAAGAGGCCATGACGTTGATCAAGGCCGCGCGGATCGGCATTGCTGACCTGCGCAACAGCCTTAAGGAGGTCTACGGCGTCATCGAGCAGGAACTCAAGCCGTTGATCGAGACTTATCGGCAACTCAGCGATCTGGTCAAGGCGGTGAAGGAGCTGCCCAGCGAAGTGGCCGCCGAGTTTAAAGGGTTGCTGGGGGACATCCGGGAATTGAAGGACTTTGCCCGTGACGGCTATCGCGGCGTGATTGCCAGCGTGTCGCAGCAGGTGGAAGCCATTCGCAAGGCGGACGCTCCCAAGCTCACCACTGGCAAAGACACCACGGCGGCGGCCCAGGCCGTGGCCGATCTGGTGCAGGACACGCTGTTGGTGCAGGCCGCGCAATGGATTGCGGCGATGCCGGTGGCGGCACCGGCGGTCAAGTTGGGCGCCACCCCATCGGTGGCGCAACAGGCGGTACAGCCGGTCCAGCGCCGGGACGTGCCGGTGGCTGATGATGTGCTGGCCCTGCGCGATGCCCTCAACGAGGTCATCTGGCAAGCCTCGCTCAAGGCCGACCCGGATCACTACCAGGCGCTGAACAACCTGCGTCAGCAAATGGCCGCGCACCTGACGGCGGTGGCGTCTTCCGGTGTCAGACTGATCAGCCTGTCGTTCAAGCAAAGCCTGCCGGCGCTGGTAGTGGCGTATCAGCAATTTGCCGATGCCACCCGGGTCACCGAAGTGACTCAGCGCAATGGCGTGGCTCACCCTGGTTTCCTGCCACCCAACGACCTGAAAGTATCGAGGGAATAAGCCATGAGCGAGCTCGACAACGCTGTCTCGCTCACGGTCGGCGGGCTGGATTACGGCGGCTGGAAAAGCGTGGAAATCAGTGCGGACCTGGAGCGGCAGTTCCGCACCTTCAAACTCGACATCACCTGGCAATGGCCGGGGCAGACCCAGTCTGTGCCAATTCGTCCGGGGGATGAATGTCAGGTGCGCATCGGTGCCGACCTGGTGCTCAGCGGCTACGTGTTCAAAGCCCCGGTCAGTTATGACGGGCGCCAGATCAGCCTGAGCATCGAGGGTGGCTCCAGGACCCAGGACTTGGTGGACTGCGCGGCGATCAATCGCCCGAGCCAATGGCGCGGGCAAACGGTGCTGAGCATTGTCCAGGCCCTGGCCTCGCAATATGGCGTGGGAGTGATCAGTGAGATCCCTGAAACCGCTCGGTTGAGCGAGCACAGCATCGTGCCGGGGGAAACGGTCTTTCAATCCATCGACCGTCTGCTGACGTTGTTTCGGGTGTTTTCCACTGACGACGCCGAAGGCCGCGTGTTGCTGGCTAAACCCGGTAGTGGCGGGCGAGCCAATGATGTGCTGGAACTGGGTAAAAACATTCTCTCGGGCAACGCAGCGATGGACTACAGCCAGGTGTTCTCCGAATACCGGGTCATCGGCCAGCACAAGGGTAATGATCAGCAGAGCGGGGCGGCGGTGAGCGAAGTCTCCGGCACCGCTACGGACCTGGGCTTCAAGCGCAAGCGGGTCACGGTGATCAGCGAAAGCGCGCAATTGACCTTCGAGCTGGCCCAGCAGCGAGCCGACTGGGAAAGCGCCATCCGCACTGGCAAGGCCCTGACCACGACCTACCGCGTGCAGGGCTGGCGTCAGGCCAATGGCGATTTGTGGCGGCATAACACCCTGGTGCGGGTGATCGACCCGGTGCTGTGGTTTGACGGCGACATGCTGATCTCCAAAGTGACGTATTCACTGTCTGCCCAAGGCTCCGTCACCACCCTGCAAGTCGCCCCGCCCCATACGTTCGACGCGAACCCGACGCCACCCAAATCCTGAGCCCAACGCAAAACTCCTGGTGGGAGCGGGCTTGCTCGCGAAAGCGGTG
>NZ_JABWQV010000151.1 GCF_014268615.1 Pseudomonas tehranensis
TCGCGAGCAAGCTCAGCTCCCACAGGGATTGGCGGTGGCCCCCGATTCTGTGAACGCTCCGGAGCCCGCTCCCACAGGGGATTTGTGGTGAATGCCGGGTATGTGGGCAAAATCCGGTAAACTGCCGCACGTTTTTCGTTGAGTGTGTTTTTCCATGCAAATTGCCCTGGCGCCCATGGAGGGGTTGGTTGACAACATCCTGCGGGACGTTCTGACCCGTGTTGGCGGTATCGACTGGTGCGTGACCGAGTTCATTCGCATCAATGACCGTCTGCTCACACCGGCCTATTTCCACAAGCTTGCCCCTGAGCTGCTGACCGGTGCCCGGACCGCTGCCGGCGTGCCGCTGCGGGTGCAATTGCTGGGTTCCGATCCGGTGTGCCTGGCGGAGAACGCCGCATTGGCCTGCGAACTGGGTTCGCAGGTTATCGACCTGAACTTCGGCTGCCCGGCCAAGACTGTGAACAAATCACGGGGTGGGGCGGTGTTGCTCAAGGAGCCGGAGCTGCTCAACGAAATTGTCGAGCACGTGCGCCGCGCGGTGCCCAGGCACATTCCTGTCACCGCCAAGATGCGCCTGGGTTTCGACAGCCCGGATGGGGCGCTGGTGTGTGCCACGGCATTGGCCGAAGGGGGGGCGGCGCACATTGTGGTGCATGCGCGGACCAAGACCGACGGCTATAAACCACCGGCCCACTGGGAGTGGATCCCGCGGGTTCAGGAAGTGGTCAAGGTCCCGGTGTTCGCCAACGGCGATATCTGGAGCGTCGAAGACTGGCGCCGCTGCCGCGAGATCAGCGGCGTGGAAGACATCATGCTCGGCCGTGGCCTCGTTTCCCGTCCTGATCTGGCCCGGCAGATCGCTGCGGCCAGGGCCGGGGAAGAGGTGATCGAGCTGTCCTGGGCCGAGTTACAACCCATGCTCCAGGACTTCTGGGTGCAGGTGGTCGAGCAATTGACCCCACGCCAGGCGCCCGGCCGGTTGAAGCAGTGGCTGGCGATGCTGACCCGTAATTACCCCGAAGCGGTGGAGCTGTTTACCGCCCTGCGCCGGGAAACCGACCTGGACGCGGTAGGCCGTTTGCTCGGCGTGCAGCGCACCGAAGCGGCCTGAAAAAAATTTCAAAACAACCTCTTGAAAAGTTTTTGGCGGTCCCTAGATAGGGATTACGCGATGCCGAATTCGGGTCGCGGAGACAAAAAACCTTGCTGAACTTTTCAGGAGATTTGAATCATGAGTACCGCATTTTCTCTGGCCCCTCTGTTCCGTTCCTCGGTGGGCTTCGACCGTTTCAACGACCTGTTCGAAACCGCCTTGCGCAACGAACCGGGCAGCAGCTATCCACCCTACAACGTGGAAAAACATGGCGATGACGAGTATCGCATCGTGGTCGCCGCCGCCGGGTTCCAGGAAGAAGACCTGGACCTGCAAGTGGAAAAAGGTGTGCTGACCATCAGCGGCGGTAAGCGCGAGGCGAGCAACGACAGCGTGACCTACCTGCACCAGGGTATCGCCCAGCGTGCGTTCAAGCTGTCCTTCCGGTTGGCCGATCATATCGAGATCAAATCCGCCGGCCTGAGCAACGGTCTGTTGAGCATCGACCTGTTGCGAGTGATCCCGGAAGAGGCGAAAGCCAAGCGCATCCCGATCAACGGGGCGCAGCAGCAACCCGCGCTGCAAAACTGATGCATCGCAACTGAAGAAGGGCGCCCAATGGCGCCCTTCTTCGTTGTGGAATTACAGTGTGAAGATTCCATTGTGGCGAGGGGATTTATCCCCGTTGGGCTGCGAAGCGGCCCCAAAAACCAGTCGCCTCGGTATGTCGGGCGGGTCAGTGTCGTTCAATTCTTTGGGGCTGCTGCGCAGCTCAACGGGGATAAATCCCCTCGCCACAGTGTCATTCCACAAGGGTTTGTTCCATAGCGCTATTACGGCAACAACCGCTCAAACCCCTCCAGCGGCAACGGCCGACTGTGAAGGTAGCCTTGGTACAAATGGCAACCCAGCCCCTGCAGGAAGCTCAGTTGCTCCAGGGTCTCCACGCCTTCGGCAATCACCTCCAGCTCAAGGCTGCGGGCCATGGCGACGATGGCGCGGATGATTTCGGTATCGTTGGGGTCGCTGGTGGCGTCGCGCACGAATGACTGATCGATTTTCAGGGTGTCCACCGGCAGGCGTTTGAGGTACGTCAGCGACGAATAGCCGGTCCCGAAATCGTCCATGGCGAAGCTCACCCCTATTTTTTTCAGGCGACGCATCTTGGCGATGGTGTCGTCCAGGTTCTGGATCACGATGCCCTCGGTGATTTCCAGCTTGAGCATGGCGTTAGGCAGGCCATAGGTGGCGAGGCAGCTTTCGATGCGCTCGACGAAGTCGCTCTGGCGGAACTGCCGCGGGCTGATATTCACGCACAGGCTGAATTGCAGCGGATCGATCTTGCCCTTGGCGATCAGTTGTTTGAAGCCGTTGCAGGCCTCCTCGAGGATCCAGGTTCCGACCTCCAGGATCAGCCCGCTGTCCTCCAGCACTTTGATGAATTCATTCGGCGACTGGGCGCCCAATTCGGGGTGATGCCAGCGCACCAGCGTTTCAGCGCCGATGATGCGGTTGTCCCGGGCGTCGACCTGAGGTTGGAAATGTACGCTGAATTCCCCTCGGGCCAAGGCCTGGCGCAGGTCGGTTTCCATGCGCAGCCGTTCGCTGGCGGCTTTTTGCATGGTGCTATGGAACATTTGTGAGGTGTTGCGCCCCGAATCCTTGGCGCGGTACAGCGCAATGTCGGCGCGCTTGAGCAGGTCGGTGGGGGTGGAGCCATGGTCCGGAATCAACGCCATGCCGATGCTCGGCGTGACCTGCAACCGTTGGCCATCGAGAAACATCGGCTCCGACAGTAATTCGCGCAGGGTGTCGGCCAGGTTCTGTACCTGTTGGCTCACTGCGTTGCGGGTGCCTTCCAGGCCGCTGAGCAGCACCACGAATTCGTCGCCGCCCAGCCTCGCCACGGTGTCTTCCAGGCGCACGCTGGCTTCCAGGCGCGCGGTGATGATTTTCAGCACCGTGTCGCCCACCGGGTGACCCAGGGAGTCGTTGATGTGCTTGAAGTGGTCCAGGTCCAGAAACAGCAGGGCGCCCCTCAGGTTATGGCGCTTGAGCAAGGCGATCTGCTGGCTCAGCCGATCCATCAGCAAGGCGCGGTTGGGCAGGTTGGTCAGCGGGTCGTGATAGGCCAGGTGGCGGATCTGTGCTTCGGCATTGCGCAACAGGCTCACGTCCCGGGCGGTCAGCAACAGGCAGGCCGTTTCATTGAGCATGATGGGTTCGACTGAGACCTCCACCGTGAGGATCTCTCCGCGTTTATTGCGCCCGAGCATTTCCTGGTGATGCACCCGGCCCTTGAGCTCCAGTTCGGCCAGCAGCGCCATGCGTTGTTTTTCTTCGGCCCAGATACCAACCTCGTAGACCGTGTGCCCGATCACTTCGTCGGCGCGGTAACCGGTCAGGCGGCAGAAGCCGTCATTGACTTCGAGGTAGCGACCGCTATCGCGTTCGGTAATGGTGATGGCGTCAGGGCTGGAATGGAAAGCCTTGGCGAATTTCTCCTCGCTGGCCTTGAGGGCCGCTTCGGAGCGCTGCTGCTGGGAGATGTCCCGCAGGGTGGTGACGATGCAGGGCTGGTTGCCGACATTGATCTGACGACTGGAAATGACGCATGTCAGCGGCTGGCCGTTTTTATGGTGGACGACGACGGCCACGTTGTTCAGGGAGCGCTCGCGTATGACTCTTTCGATGCGTTGCAGGCTGCTCCCCGAGGCATCCCACAGGCCAATTTCGTCGGCGCTCAGGCCGATCACATCGGTGGCTGACCAGCCGAAGGTCTGGGTGAAGCTGGAGTTGATTTCAATGAATCGGCCGCTGTCCTGATGGGTGACGCAGATCGGGTCGGGACTGACTTGAAACAGCGTGGCGAATTTCTCTTCCGATGCCGCCAGGCTCTGTTCGCGTTCCACCTGGTCAGTGATATCCAGCAAGGTGCCGGCCATGCGCAACGGGCTGCCATCGTCGTTACGATAGAGGCGTGCGCGGCTCTCCAGGTAGCGGGAGCTGCCGTCCGGCATTTGTACGCGGTAGGTCAGTTGATAATTCCCCGCCGGGCCTTCCCGCAGGCTGCGGTAGGCGTTGCGCATGTTGTTGCGCTCGTCATCGGGCACCCCTTCGAAAAAAGCATCGAACGACTCGTGGAACGGCTTGGGCTCCAGGCCATGCAACTGCGCCGCCCGGGCCGAGCCGTAGAGCATGCCGCTGGGAATATGCCAGTCCCAGGTGCCCAATTGTGCCGAGTCGAGGGCCAGATCGAGGCGTTCCTGGCTGTCCTTGAGGGCTTGTTCGGCGAGTTTGCGTTCGGTGGTATCGAGGAAGGTGCTCAGCAGGTAGGGCTGGCCTTCCAGCTCGACCTTCTGGGCGCTGAGCAGGCCGCTGTGGATCTGACCATTGCTGGCTTGCAGCTCCACCTCCAAACTCGCTATTTCGCCATTGGCCTTGAGAGTCTCCACCAGTTTTGCCCGTTGCCCGGGGTCGACCCATAGGCCCAGCTCCAGCGTCGTACGGCCGATGATGTCGTGCAGCGGCCAGCCGAACAGACTTTCGAAGTACTGGTTGGCCTCGATGATCAGCCCATCTTCCTGGCGGGTCAGCAGCACCATGTTCGGACATAGATGAAAGAGCGTGGCGAAGCGTTTTTCCGAGTTGCGAAGTGCCTGCTCCCGTTCGCGCTGGTGCGTGATCTCCCGGATCACTCCGATCATCCGCGGGCGGCCGTGTTTGTCGGGTAATACGCTGCCGTTGATTTCCAGCCAGTGCAGGCTGCCGTCGGGCCAGACGATGCGGTGGTGCATGGCCTGTTCCAGGGGCGCACCGGCCACTGCCGCATGAAAGGCGCGGATGGCCTTCGCCCGGTCTTGGGGGAGCAACAGGTCCAGATAGTCCACATCCGCCGGCAATGGCTGGCGCGGGTCGAAGCCGAACAGCGCCTGGGTGCCCCGCGACCAACTGATCCGCCCGGTATCAATGTCCCACGACCAGGCTCCCAGCCGCGCGCCGTTCAGGGCGGCCAGCAACTGTGGGGCGCTGTCCCAGCTTTGCTCGGACCGTTTAGGGTCTAGCGCCTGAATGCGTGGCAGGGGCGGGAATTGGTCAGCGGATTTGGGCATTATCTCGCGAGCCTTGGGCAATTTGGGGCGTTGGGCGCAGGCGTTTCGGCTCTATAGGAGTAGCACAACCTATGCCCTTTTCCCTGGCAGATCGATTTGTGCGTCCAGTAAGGACATGAAAGCCCGTGCAGCATTCGATAGCGTCCGTTCGGTGTGCAAGATATAGCCTAGCTGGCGACTGAGCTGTATGCCTGGCAAAGGAATGCGTGCCACCTGGTCATCGAGCATGGTGCGTGGCAGGACGCTCCAGGCCAGGCCGATGGAGACCATCATTTTTATGGTTTCCAGATAATTCGTGCTCATGGCGATGTTCGGCGTCAGGCCCTGGGCTTCGAACAGGCGTTGAACAATGTGGTGGGTAAAGGTATTGCCGCCGGGAAAAACCGCCGGATGCAAGGCGATGTCTGCCAGGCTGACCGGGCCGTTGTCCAGCAGCGCGTGCTCCGGCGCCACCACGAAGTCCAGGGGGTCGTCCCACACCGGCGTGGCGCGCACCAGCGTGTGCGGCTCCGGGGCCAGGGTGATGACGGCCAGTTCCGCCCGACCGTGGAGAATTTCTTCGTAGGCCACTTCCGAATCCAGGAACTGAATATCCAGTGCTACTTGTGGGTAGCGTCGGGTGAACTCCCTCAATAGCGGGGGCAGTCGATGCAGGCCGATATGGTGGCTGGTGGCGAGCGTCAGGCGTCCGCTCACTTCACCAGTCAGGTTGGTCAGGGCGCGGCGGGTGTCATCCAGCACGTTAAGAATCTGATAGGCCCGTGGCAGAAGGGCTCGGCCGGCCTCGGTCAGGCCGACTTCTCGGCCGAGCCGATCGAACAGACGCACTTTGAGCTGTTGCTCCAGCCCGGCGATACGCTTGCTGATGGCCGGCTGGGTCAGGTGCAGGCGTTCGCCGGCGCCGGAGAAACTGCCGGTCTCGGCGATGGCGATAAAGGCGTTGAGGCTGGCGAGGTCCATGGTCGTCCTGGTCGAATTCCAAATAGTTATGCAAAGCATGAAAAATATGAATTTGAGTTATTTAATGTAGCCTCATAAGATCAGCCTCACAAGCCAAGGGGTTATTGATTCATTCAGGACCCGGGGCATAGAAACAAGCTGATGAGGAACCGTCTGATGGCCGGCAAAACGCTCTACGACAAGCTCTGGGATTCGCATTTGGTCAAGCAGCGCGACGATGGTTCGGCGCTGATCTACATCGACCGTCACATCATTCACGAAGTGACTTCGCCGCAAGCCTTCGAAGGCCTGCGTCTGGCCGGGCGCAAGCCGTGGCGCATCGATGCCAATATCGCGACCCCGGACCACAACGTGCCGACCACACCGGAGCGCAAGGGCGGCATCGAAGCCATTGCCGATCAGGTGTCGCGCTTGCAGGTTCAGACCCTTGACGATAACTGTGACGAATACGGCATCGTTGAATTCAAGATGAATGACGTGCGCCAGGGCATCGTTCACGTCATCGGCCCGGAGCAGGGCGCGACCTTGCCCGGCATGACCGTGGTCTGCGGCGACTCCCACACCTCCACCCATGGCGCGTTTGGCGCCTTGGCCCACGGCATCGGCACCTCCGAGGTCGAGCACGTGCTCGCCACCCAGTGCCTGGTCGCCAAGAAAATGAAAAACATGCTGGTGCGCGTCGAGGGCAAGCTGCCGTTTGGCGTGACTGCCAAAGACATCGTCCTGGCCGTGATCGGCAAGATCGGTACCGCCGGTGGTAACGGCCATGCCATCGAGTTCGCCGGCAGCGCCATCCGCGATTTGTCCGTGGAAGGGCGTATGACCATCTGCAACATGTCCATCGAAGCCGGCGCTCGTGTCGGGCTGGTGGCCGCCGATGAAAAAACCGTGGAATACGTCAAGGGCCGTCCGTTCGCCCCCAAAGGCGCCGAATGGGACATGGCGGTCGAAGCCTGGAAAGACCTGGTCTCCGACGCCGATGCCAAGTTCGACACGGTGATAGAGCTCGACGCGACCCAGATCAAGCCGCAAGTCAGTTGGGGCACTTCCCCGGAAATGGTTCTGGCCGTGGACCAGAACGTGCCCGATCCTGCCAAGGAGATGGATCTGGTCAAGCGCGACTCCATCGTTCGAGCCCTGAAATACATGGGTTTGAGCGCCAACCAGGCGATCACCGACATTCAGCTCGATCGCGTGTTCATTGGCTCCTGCACCAACTCGCGGATCGAAGACCTGCGCGCAGCGGCGGTGATCGCCAAGGGCCGCAAAGTCGCCTCGACCATCAAGCAAGCCATCGTGGTGCCAGGCTCAGGCCTGGTGAAGGCCCAGGCGGAAGCTGAAGGTCTGGACAAGATTTTCCTCGAGGCCGGTTTCGAATGGCGTGAGCCTGGGTGCTCGATGTGCCTGGCGATGAACCCGGACCGTTTGGAGTCGGGCGAGCATTGCGCCTCCACCTCCAACCGTAACTTCGAAGGCCGTCAGGGCGCCGGTGGCCGCACGCATCTGGTCAGCCCGGCCATGGCCGCCGCCGCCGCCGTCAACGGCCGTTTCGTCGACGTCCGTGAATTGATCTGAAGGAGCGCAGCATGAAAGCTTTTACCCAGCACACTGGTCTTGTCGCGCCTCTGGATCGTGCCAACGTCGACACCGACCAGATCATCCCCAAGCAGTTTTTGAAGTCGATCAAGCGCACCGGTTTCGGCCCGAACCTGTTTGACGAGTGGCGCTACCTGGATGTGGGCCAGCCATACCAAGACAACTCCAAGCGCCCGTTGAACAAGGATTTTGTACTCAACGCCGAACGTTACCAAGGCGCCAGCGTGTTGCTGGCCCGCGAAAACTTCGGCTGCGGCTCCAGTCGCGAACACGCACCATGGGCCCTTGAAGAGTACGGCTTTCGCAGCATCATTGCGCCGAGCTACGCCGACATTTTCTTCAACAACAGCTTCAAGAACGGCTTGTTGCCGATCATCCTCAGCGACGCTGAAGTGGATGAGTTGTTCCAGCAGGTCGAGGCCAACCCCGGCTATCAACTGCAGATCGACCTGGCCGCCCAGACCGTGACCCGTCCTGACGGCAAGGTGTTGAATTTCGAGATCGATGCATTCCGCAAGCACTGCCTGCTCAACGGTCTGGACGACATCGGCCTGACCTTGCAGGACGGCGAGGCGATTGCCACGTTCGAGGCCAAGCACCGGGCGAGCCAGCCTTGGTTGTTTCGGGATGCTTGATGGATTGATATAGGCAGTACCGGCCTCATCGCGAGCAGGATCGCTCCCACAGGGTTTGTGGGCGCCGTCAGTCCAATGTGGGAGCGAGCCTGCTCGCGATGAGGCCAGAACAGACACCGCAAAAAGGAAGTCCCCATGACCACCACCGCCCACAGTCAGGTCGTACAAAAGCAATTCGGCGAACAGGCCTCGGCCTATCTGAGCAGTGCCGTGCACGCCCAGGGCACCGAGTTCGCGCTGCTCCAGGCTGAGTTGACAGGTCATGGCGATGCCCGGGTGCTGGACCTGGGCTGCGGCGCCGGGCACGTGAGTTTCCACGTCGCGCCGCTGGCCGGTGAAGTGGTGGCCTATGACTTGTCCCAGCAAATGCTTGACGTCGTGGCCGCTGCGGCGGTGGATCGTGGCCTGAGTAACATCACCACGGTGTGCGGCGCTGCCGAACGCCTGCCGTTCGCTGACGCTGAGTTCGACTTCGTGTTCAGCCGCTATTCGGCGCATCATTGGAGCGATCTGGGCCTGGCGCTGCGGGAAGTGCGCCGGGTGCTCAAGCCGGGTGGAGTGGCGGCGTTCATTGATGTCCTGTCACCCGGCATACCGCTGCTGGACACGTACCTGCAAAGCGTTGAGGTGCTGCGTGACACCAGTCATGTTCGCGATTATTCGGCCGGCGAGTGGTTGCGCCAGGTCAGCGAGGCGGGGTTGCATACCCGCAGCACCACGCGCCAGCGTCTGCGCCTGGAGTACCAGTCGTGGGTCGAGCGCATGCGCACCCCCGAAGTGATGCGTGGGGCGATCCGTGAGCTGCAGCGATCGATGGGTGTTGAGGTGCGTGAGTATTTTGAGATTGAGGCCGATGGTTCGTTCAGTACAGACGTACTGGTGCTGTGGGCCGAGCGATAGCACTTTTTCCGACCCGTCCAAGCGCGGGCCGACAGAGCAAACGAGGAAAACATGAGCAAGCAGATTCTGATTCTCCCAGGCGACGGTATTGGCCCGGAAATCATGGCCGAAGCGGTCAAGGTCCTGGAGCTGGCGAACGACAAGTACGGCCTGGGCTTTGAACTCAGCCACGATGTGATCGGCGGCGCTGCGATCGACAAACACGGCGTCCCCCTGGCCGATGAAACCCTGGATCGCGCCCGTGCCGCCGACGCCGTACTGCTGGGCGCCGTGGGCGGCCCGAAATGGGACAAGATCGAGCGCGACATTCGTCCAGAGCGCGGCCTGCTGAAGATCCGTGCGCAACTGGGCCTGTTCGGCAATCTGCGTCCGGCGATCCTCTACCCGCAACTGGCCGACGCTTCGAGCCTGAAGCCGGAAATCGTTTCGGGCCTGGACATCCTCATCGTTCGTGAACTGACCGGCGGTATCTACTTCGGCGCCCCGCGCGGCACCCGTGAGCTGGATAATGGCGAGCGTCAGGCCTACGACACCTTGCCGTACAGCGAGAGCGAAATTCGCCGTATCGCCCGGGTCGGTTTTGACATGGCACGGGTGCGCGGCAAAAAGCTGTGCTCGGTGGACAAGGCGAACGTCCTGGCTTCCAGCCAACTGTGGCGCGAAGTGGTCGAGCAGGTGGCCAAGGATTACCCGGACATCGAACTGAGCCACATGTACGTCGATAACGCCGCGATGCAACTGGTGCGCGCGCCCAAGCAGTTTGACGTGATCGTCACCGACAACATGTTCGGTGACATCCTGTCCGATGAAGCATCGATGCTCACCGGCTCCATCGGCATGCTGCCGTCGGCCTCCCTGGATGCCAACAACAAAGGCATGTACGAGCCATGCCACGGTTCGGCGCCGGACATTGCCGGGCAGGGCATTGCCAACCCGTTGGCAACCATCCTGTCGGTGTCGATGATGCTGCGCTACAGCTTCAGTCTCAATGACGCGGCTGATGCCATCGAGAAGGCGGTCAGCGTGGTATTGGATCAAGGTTTGCGCACGGGCGACATCTGGTCGACCGGTTGTACCAAAGTCGGTACGCAGCAAATGGGCGATGCAGTAGTCGCCGCGTTGCGTAATCTGTAATCTTTGCGGCCCACCGCTTCGACGGTGGCCCACTTTTGTATAGGTGTAGTTGCGATGAAACGTGTAGGTCTGATCGGTTGGCGCGGCATGGTCGGTTCCGTGCTCATGCAGCGAATGCTGGAAGAGCAGGATTTCGATCTCATTGAACCGGTGTTTTTCACCACTTCCAATGTCGGTGGCCAGGGCCCGTCCGTGGGCAAGGACACCGGTGCGCTCAAGGATGCCTACAGCATTGACGAGCTCAAGACCCTCGACGTGATCCTGACCTGTCAGGGTGGCGACTACACCAGCGAAGTCTTCCCGAAACTGCGTGAAGCCGGCTGGCAGGGTTACTGGATCGACGCCGCCTCCAGCCTGCGCATGCAGGACGACGCGGTGATCATCCTCGACCCGGTGAACCGCAAGGTCATCGACCAGCAACTGGACGCGGGCACCAAGAACTACATTGGCGGCAACTGCACCGTCAGCCTGATGCTGATGGGCCTGGGCGGTCTGTTCGAAGCCGGTCTGGTGGAATGGATGAGCGCCATGACCTATCAGGCGGCCTCCGGGGCCGGCGCGCAGAATATGCGTGAACTGATCAAGCAAATGGGTGCGACCCACGCCGCTGTCGCCGATGACTTGGCCAACCCGGCCAGCGCCATCCTGGACATCGACCGCAAGGTCGCCGAGGCGATGCGCAGCGATGCGTACCCGACCGAGAACTTCGGCGTGCCGCTGGCCGGCAGCCTGATCCCGTGGATCGACAAGGAACTGCCGAACGGCCAGAGCCGTGAAGAGTGGAAGGCCCAGGCCGAAACCAACAAGATCCTCGGTCGCTTCAAGAGCCCGATCCCGGTGGACGGCATCTGCGTGCGCATCGGCGCCATGCGCTGCCACAGCCAGGCGCTGACCATCAAGTTGAACAAAGACGTGCCGATCGCCGACATCGAAGGACTGATCAGCCAGCACAACCCTTGGGTCAAGCTGGTGCCGAACAACCGCGAAATCAGCATGCAGGAGCTGAGCCCGACCAAGGTCACCGGCACCTTGAACGTACCGGTGGGTCGTCTGCGCAAGTTGAACATGGGCTCGCAATTCGTCGGTGCCTTCACTGTCGGCGACCAGTTGCTGTGGGGCGCGGCCGAACCGCTGCGTCGCATGCTGCGGATTCTGCTCGAACGTTGATCGGTCACTGCTGTGAAAGAACCCGTGCCTTGTGAGAGGTGCGGGTTTTTTTATGGAGCTGAACGCACGGTCAATTGTGGGAGC
>NZ_JABWQV010000152.1 GCF_014268615.1 Pseudomonas tehranensis
CTTCGCGAGCAAGCCCGCTCCCACAAGGGGATATGCGGTGTTGTTGAGAGGGCGGGAAAACCCGCCCCCTCCACAGGTCAAGCGTAGCTTTCGATCGACGGGCAGGCGCAGACCAGGTTGCGGTCGCCGAACACGTTGTCGACCCGGCCCACTGGCGGCCAGTATTTGCCGTCGATCAACGACGTCACCGGGTACACCGCTTGTTCGCGGCTATAGGGGTGGGTCCACTCGCCAACGATTTCCGCGGCGGTGTGGGGGGCGTTTTTCAGTGGGTTGTCGTCTTTGTCCAGGCTGCCGTTTTCCACCGCACGGATTTCTTCGCGGATGCAGATCATGGCGTCGCAGAAGCGGTCCAGTTCTTCCTTGGATTCGCTTTCGGTCGGCTCAATCATCAGCGTACCGGCCACCGGGAACGACATGGTCGGCGCGTGGAAGCCGAAGTCGATCAAGCGCTTGGCCACGTCATCGACGCTGATGCCGCTGCTGTCCTTGAGTGGGCGCAGGTCGAGAATACACTCGTGGGCTACCAGGCCGTTGCTGCCGGAGTAGAGCACCGGATAGTGTTCTTCCAGGCGGCGGGCGATGTAGTTGGCGTTGAGTATCGCCAGTTGCGAGGCACGCTTGAGGCCAGCGCCACCCATCATGCGGATGTACATCCAGGTGATCGGCAGGATGCTCGCGCTGCCGAACGGCGCCGCGCACACCGCGCCTTCCTTGCGCGCCATGTTGGCGTGGCCCGGCAGAAACGGCGCCAGGTGGGACTTGACGCCGATCGGGCCGACACCCGGGCCGCCACCGCCGTGAGGAATGCAAAAGGTCTTGTGCAGGTTCAGGTGGGACACGTCGCCGCCGAACTTGCCCGGCGCGCAGAGGCCGACCATGGCGTTCATGTTGGCGCCGTCGATGTACACCTGGCCGCCGTTGTCATGAATGATGCCGCAGATTTCGCGGATGCCTTCTTCGAACACACCGTGGGTGGACGGGTAGGTGATCATCAGCGCCGCCAGGTGTTCACGGTGCTCGGTGGCCTTGGCCCGCAGGTCTTCGATATCGACGTTGCCGCGCGCATCGCAGGCGGTCACGACCACACGCATGCCGGCCATGTTGGCGGTAGCTGGGTTGGTGCCGTGGGCCGACGACGGGATTAGGCAGATGTCGCGACGGTCTTCGCCACGGCTCTGGTGATAGGCGCGGATAGCCAGCAGACCGGCGTATTCACCCTGGGAACCGGCGTTGGGTTGCAACGACACGGCGTCGTAACCGGTGGCGGCGCAGAGCATGGCTTCCAGTTCGTCGGTCAGTTGTTGGTAGCCGGCGCTCTGCTCGGCGGGGGCGAACGGGTGCAGGGCGCCGAACTCGGCCCAGGTCACCGGGATCATTTCGCTGGCGGCATTGAGCTTCATGGTGCAGGAACCCAGCGGGATCATGGTGCGATCCAGGGCCAGGTCCTTGTCGGCGAGCTTGCGCAGGTAGCGCATCAGCTCGGTTTCGGAATGGTAGCGGTTGAACACCGGGTGGCTGAGGACTGCCGACTGGCGCACCAGCTCGGCCGGGATGCGGCTTTGCACGGTGGCGGCCAGGGCGGCGAAGTCCGGCAGGGCCTTGCCGTCGGCCAACAGGCTCCACAGCGTTTCGACGTCAGCCTGGGAGGTGGTTTCGTCCAGGGACAAGCCCAGGCGTTCAGCGTCCACCACGCGCAGGTTGATGCGCTGGGCACGCGCCTTGTCGTGCAGGGCAGCGGTTTGCGCGCCGGTGTGCAGGGTCAGGGTGTCGAAAAAGCTGTCCTGCTCGACAGCCAGGCCCAACGCGCCCAGGCCCTTGGCGAGGATCGCGGTCAGGTGGTGGATGCGGTTGGCGATTTGCGTCAGGCCTTTAGGGCCGTGATACACGGCGTACATGCTGGCGATGTTGGCCAGCAAGACCTGGGCGGTGCAGATGTTGCTCGTGGCTTTCTCGCGGCGGATGTGTTGTTCGCGGGTCTGCATCGCCAGGCGCAAGGCCGGCTTGCCGAAACGGTCCACGGAAACACCCACAAGGCGGCCAGGCATATCGCGCTTGAAGGCATCCTTGGTGGAGAAATACGCCGCGTGCGGGCCGCCAAAGCCCAATGGCACGCCGAAGCGTTGGGCGCTGCCGATGGCCACGTCAGCGCCGAACTCACCCGGTGCCGACAGCAGGGTCAGGGCCAGCAGGTCTGCGGCGACAGCGACCAGGGCGTTGGCGGCATGGAAGCGTTCGGTCAGTTCACGGTAATCGAACAGGTCACCGTTGCTGGCCGGGTATTGCAGCAGCGCGCCGAAGAAGCTGGCGACGTCAGTGAGTTCGCGTTCGTCGCCCACCACCACCTCAATGCCCAAGGGCTCGGCACGGGTGCGCAGCACATCGAGGGTTTGCGGGTGGCAATGGCGGGAAGCGAAGAAGGCATTGCTGCTCTTGTTCTTGCTCAGGCGCTTGCAGAAGGTCATGGCCTCGGCGGCGGCGGTGGCTTCGTCCAGCAAGGATGCGTTGGCGATCGGCAGACCAGTGAGGTCGCTGATCAAGGTCTGGAAGTTCAGCAGTGCTTCCAGACGGCCCTGGGAAATTTCTGGCTGGTAAGGGGTGTAGGCGGTGTACCAGGCCGGGTTTTCCAGCAGGTTGCGCAGGATCGGCGCTGGCGTGTGGCAGTTGTAGTAGCCCTGGCCGATGTAGGTCTTGAACAGTTGGTTCTTGCCGGCAATGGCCTTGATCGAGGCCAGTGCATCGGCTTCACTCTGGCCGTCGCCCATGTCCAGCACGCTGGTGCCCTTGATGCTTTCCGGAATGACGCTGGCGCTCAACGCTTCCAGGGAGTCGTAGCCCAGGCGCTCGAGCATGGCTTGCTCGTCGCTGGCCCGCGGGCCGATGTGGCGGGCGATGAATTCGTTGGCGGTGCCGAGATTAACGGTCATGTTGCGCTCCTCAGGCTTCGGCGTTGGCTTTGATCAGGCGGTCATAGGCGTCCTGATTCAGCAGTTGGCCAACTTGGCTGGCGTCGGCGGGCTTGAATCGGAAAAACCAGCCTGCACCCAGCGGATCTTCGTTGACCAGTTCCGGATTGCTTTCCAGGGCCGGGTTCACTTCCAGCACTTCTCCGTCCAGCGGCATGTACACACCGCTGGCGGCTTTTACCGATTCCACGGTAGAGGCTTCGTCACCCTTGGCGTAGCTTTGCAGTTCCGGTAACTGAACATAGACCACATCGCCCAAGGCGTTCTGGGCAAACGCGGTAATACCGACGGTAACGCTGCCGTCGGCTTCAGTGCGCAGCCATTCGTGATCTTCAGTGAAACGCAACTCGCTCATGGAAACTCCTGGGGCCAGATTCGTCTGGTGGACGCGAAGAAAGGCGCGGGGCTTGGCCCGGCCGAATGGTTATATCCTTAGCAAGAATGCGGCCAATACAAAAAAGTATTTAAATATCAATGATTTGGCTTGTATTGGCCAAGACTGAGCGGTTCCGTCTGTAGCGAAATCGCTACAGTTCCACGCCCGGATAAAATCGTAGTGGGATCAAAGCCTTGCACAGCGCTGCCTGGCGACAACTGTAGCGATATCATTCCACTGTAGCGCTTTCAGTACAGATGGAGGTCGTTTTTGAGGCGTTCTTGAACACGACACAGAACCCCTGTGGGAGCGGGCTTGCTCGCGAAGGCGGAGTGTCAGCAAAGCAGATGTCGATTGCCACACCGCTTTCGCGAGCAAGCCCGCTCCCACATTCGACCGAGTAAGGCTACGGCTTGCCGGAAATCCCGTATTTGCGCAACCGATGGGCAATGGCGGTGTGGGAGGTTTGCAGGCGGCTGGCGAGCTGGCGGGTGGAGGGATAGTTGACGTAGAGGCTTTCGAGCAGGTGTTTTTCGAAGGCTTCCACGGCTTGCTCAAGGCTCTCGACTTCCACGTCACCCTGGCGCGCCACGGAAGTGCCGGCAATGTCCAGGTCGCCAATGTCCACCAGGCTGCTTTCACAAATGGCCGCGGCGCGGAAGATCACGTTCTGCAATTGCCGCACATTGCCCGGCCAGCGGTTACCCAGCAGCGCCGGGTAGGTGCCGGGGGCCAGGCGGCAGACCGGGCGCTGGATTTGCGCACAGGCCTGCTGCATGAAGTAGCGCGCCAGCAGCAGGATGTCCTGGCCGCGTTCACGCAGCGGCGGCACTTCGACATTGAGCACGTTCAGGCGATAGAACAGGTCTTCGCGGAACGAACCTTCGCTGACCATTTTTTCCAGGTTGCGGTGGGTCGCGCTGAGAATGCGCACATTGACCTTGATTTCCCGGTCGCCGCCGACCCGACGGAAGCTGCCATCGTTCAAGAACCGCAGCAGTTTGGCTTGCAGGTAAGGCGACATCTCGCCGATTTCATCGAGAAATACCGTGCCCTGGTTCGCCAGTTCCATCAGCCCTGGCTTGCCCCCCCGTTGCGCCCCGGTGAAGGCGCCTGGGGCGTAGCCGAACAGCTCGCTTTCGGCCAGGTTTTCCGGCAGTGCGGCGCAGTTCAAGGCCAGGAACGGCGCGCCGTGACGGGCACTGATGGCGTGGCAGGCCCGAGCCACCAGCTCTTTGCCGGTGCCGGTTTCGCCCTGGATCAGCAAAGGTGCATCCAGCGCCGCCACCCGCTGGGCCCGGGCCTTGAGAGTGCGGATCGCCGGGGATTCGCCGAGCAGCGCGTCAAACCCTTCGGCGTGGTCGTGGTGCAGCGCCGACAGGCGTTCGCCGATGCGGTTTGGCTGATAGAGGGTCAGCAACGCACCAGCGTTCGTGATGGGCGTGGCGTCCAGCAGCAGAGTCTGGCCGTTGAGGGTGATTTCCCGCAGCGGCAGGCGAAAACCATTCTCCAGCAAAGCCCCCAACAGGGCCTCGTCACCGAACAGCTCGGCAACGCTTTCTCCGGCCGGTTCACGGCCGTACAGGGCGATCAGCGCCGGGTTGGCCAGCAACACGTGGCCGGCGCTGTCCAGGGCCAGTACCGGGTCGGTCATGGCCGCGAGCAGGGCGTCGAGCTGCAAGTGCCGACGCTGGCCTGGCAGGATGTCCACCACAGTGACTGCCTGCACGCCCCGCACGCTGAACAGCGCCTCGCGTAATTCGTCCAGCACCTGCGGGCTGAGGGTCGGGGCGTCGATGTAGACGTTGGGCGGCACCATCTCCACCGCATCCAGATTGAGATTGCGCCCACCGAGCAAAGCCAGGACTTCCTGGGTAATGCCGACGCGGTCGATGAAACTGACGTGGATACGCATGGGGCGGTTTTGGGTTCTGGAATACGGAGGGTGGCCAGTATGCCTTGGGGCGGGCTATTGGTGAAATCCTGGCGCAGTACTTGAGACCCATGGTGACCCCCTGTGGGAGCGGGCTTGCTCGCGATATGCCAGCCACAGATCCCCCTGTGGGAGCGGGCTTGCTCGCGAAAGCGGTGTATCAGTCGACATCTGGTTGGCTGACACTACGCCTTCGCGAGCAAGCCCGCTCCCACAGGAGGTCGGCGGTGAGGCGGATGTCGTTTACAACCCAATATCCCACTCCGGCGTCTCGGGAAACTTGAGCACCAAAAAATCCAGCAGGCTACGCAGTGCCGAGGGCATGTGCTTACGTGATGCATACACCGCGTACATGTTCATTTTCCGGGGTTCGGCGTGGGTCAGCAGGCGGATCAGCTCGCCGTTCTGGATGTGCGTGCCCGCCTGGTAGCTGGGCAGCATCGCCACCCCGGCGCCAGCCATGGTCGCCCGCAGCAGGGTGCTGGCCTCGTTGGCGCTGATGTTGCCCTGCACCGGCACCGAGACCTGCTCGCCGTCTTGCTCGAAATGCCACAGGCTCCTGCCGACGTAGGAGTGGGTCAGGCAGTTGTGCCGGCTCAGGTCCTCGACCCGCTGTGGCGCCGGATGTTCCTGCAGGTAAGCGGGCGAGGCGCAGATCACCGAGCGACAAACCGTCAAGCGCCGGGCAATCACGTTCGGGTCAAGGTCGTTGCTCATGCGGATCGCCAGGTCGATGCGTTCGTCCACCAGGTTCACCGTGCGATCGAGCATTTGCAGGTCGATGCTGACCCCCGGATAACGCCCGACGAACTCGGCCATGGCCGCCGCCAGTTGGGCCTGGCCGAACGAGGTGCTGGCGCTGATGCGCAGCATGCCACGGGGCGCGTCGTCCGGCGTACTGACGGCGGCCTGCATGTCGCCGGACAGCTCCAGCATCTGCCGACAGCGCGGCAGGATTTCCAGGCCCGCAGCCGTCAGGCTCAGCTTGCGGGTGGTGCGGTGCATCAACCGGGCTCCGACCCAGTCCTCCAGTTCCGCCAGATACCGTGACACCACCGGTCGCGACAGCTCCAGGTGTTCGGCTGCCGCCGACTGACTGCCCAACTCCACCACCGCGACGAACACTTGCATTGCGTGTAGACGATCCATGATTTGCCCGATTTCAGAAACAAACTATGTTCAAGCATCGCATTTTTTGAAACGAGTCAGGCCACTAAGCTGCGCTCATTGCCAATCGGGCTTATGCACAACGGAGCACAACATGACCGGATCCACCTTATTCAAGCGTCTGCTGCTGGCAACCACTTCGATGGTTTTCGCGGCCAACACCTGGGCAGCCGACCTTGCGCTGGATGTCTATAACCCCGGCGCAGCGGCAGTGTTCCCAGTGACCTCGGTATTGGTCAGTGGAGAAAAAGAGGCGATTCTGGTGGACGCCCAGTTTGGTAGGTCCCAGGCCGAACAATTGGTGCAGAAAATTCGCGCCAGCGGCAAGCAATTGACCACGATTTACATCAGCCACGGCGATCCCGACTACTATTTTGGTCTGGAGACCCTGACCACCGCGTTCCCGAAGGCCAAGGTGCTGGCTTCTGCGCCGACCGTCGAACACATCAAGCACACCCTGGACGGCAAGTTGAAATATTGGGGGCCGATCCTCAAGGCTGATGCGCCGAGCAAAGCGATTGTGCCCCAGGTGCTCAAGGGCGACAGCCTGACCCTGGAGGGCAAGCGCTTGCAGATCATCGGTCTTGATGGCCCGCAACCGGACCGCAGCTTCGTCTGGATCCCGTCGATCAAGGCTGTGGTCGGCGGCGTCGTGGTGGCTGAGAACATTCACGTCTGGATGGCCGACACGCAGACGCCGCAGTCCCACAAGGATTGGCTGGCGACGCTGGAGGGCATTGAAAAACTGCAACCGAACACCGTGGTTCCCGGCCATTACCTGGGTGAAAGCGCCCGGTCCCTGGCGCCGGTGAAATTCACCGCCGACTACATCAAGGCCTTCGACGAGGAAACCGCCAAAGCCAAGGATTCCGCTGCCCTGATCGCCGCCATGAAGCAGCGCTACCCCGATCTTGGGGAAGACAGCTCCCTGGAGCTTAGTGCCAAGGTAGCCAAGGGTGAGATGAAGTGGTGATTGGGTTGTAGCGCCACATCAGCCTGTCTTTCAAACATCGCTAACCAACGGAGAACATCATGAGCAAAATCGCAATCATCGGCGCCACCGGTCGGGCTGGCAGCCAGTTGTTGGAAGAAGCCCTGCGTCGCGGTCACAGCGTGACGGCCATTGCCCGTAACACCGCAAAAATCGGCGAGCGGGCTGGTGTGGTCAGCCAGCAGTTGGATGCATTGGACAGCGAGGCGTTGACCGCAGCGGTAGCCGGTCATGATGCGGTGATCTGCGCCGCCCATTTCGCCACCGTGCCGGCCGACAAAGTGATCGCCCCCGTCAAGGCGGCCGGAGTCAAGCGCTTGCTGGTGGTGGGCGGGGCCGGTTCGTTGCTGCTGCCGGACAATAGCCGTGTGATCGACAGCGAAGGCTTCCCTGAGGAATACCTCGCCGAAGCCAGTGCCGGAGCATTGTTCCTGGACGTGCTGCTCAAGGAGCAGGACCTGGACTGGACCTTCCTCTCGCCCTCGGCGGAGTTCGTCGAGACCGAGCGCACCGGGCAGTTCCGTATCGGCAAGGATCACCTGCTGTTCGACGCCACCGGGCGCAGCTGGATCAGCTTTACCGATTACGCCATTGCAATGATCGATGAAGTGGAGACGCCGCAGTTTTCGCGGCAGCGCTTTACCGTCGGTTATTGATCTTGCACCACCTGCACGAACTTTCTGACCTGCACAACCTGCACGAACTCTCTGACCTGCGCGAACTGTAGGAGCTGTCGAGTGCAACGAGGCTGCGATCTCTCCCCTGGCAATTGAGTCGCGAGCGAAAGATCAAGATCAAGATCAAGATCAAGATCAAAAGATCGCAGCCTTCGGCAGCTCCTACGGGGGGGGCAGCTGTGGATTCTCATCCACACGCTGACCAGCACCGTCGCCGCCATCAGCCACGCTACCGCTGCCAGGTTAATGGCTCAGGCCATATTTTTTGACTTTGTCGAACAGCGTGGTTTTGGCCATGCCTAGCTCCAGGCTGGCTTGGGTCAGGTTGCCACCGCTGCGTTGCAGGGCGTCCACCAGCAGGTTGCGTTCGAAGGCTTCTACCGCTTCGGCGAAGGCCAGGCCCTGGCTGGCGCCGCTGGCCCCCGACTTCTTGAAGGCCGGCAGGCCCAGTGCATAGCGTTCGGCAACGTTGCGCAGTTCCCGCACGTTGCCCGGCCAGTCGTGGCTCATCAGGTTGGACAGCGTCTGGTTGTCCAGCTCCGGCACCGTACGGTCGAAGCGCAGGGACGACTGCTGCAGAAAATGCTCGAACAGTTGCAGAATGTCTTCGCGGCGCTCGCGCAGTGGCGGCAGTTCCAGGGTCACCACGTTGAGGCGGTAATACAAGTCGCTGCGAAACTGCCCGGCCCGGCCCAGTTCGTCCAGATCGGATTTGGTGGCGGCGATGACCCGGCAATCCACCGCCACGCTCTGGTTTGAGCCCAGGCGCTCGAGGGTGCGTTCCTGCAACACCCGCAGCAACTTGATCTGCAAGGGCAGGGGCATGCTCTCTACTTCATCGAGAAACAGCGTGCCGCCGTCGGCGTGCTCGATCTTGCCGATCCGGCGTTTGCCGGCACCGGTAAAGGCATTGGCTTCATGGCCGAAAATCTCGCTTTCGAAGAGGTTTTCCGGCAGGCCGCCGCAGTTGAGCGCGACGAATTGTTTGCTATGGCGCCGACTGAAGTCGTGCAGACAGCGCGCGATCAGTTCCTTGCCGGTGCCGGTTTCACCTTCGATCAGTACGTTGGCCGAGGTGTCGGCCACGTTGGCGATCAGCTCTCGAAGGTGCTGCATGGCCGGTGAACGGCCAATGATCCGGCCTTCCAGGGAGTCACGTTCGGCCAGTTGCCGGCGCAGCGATGAAACCTCCCGGGCCAGGCTGCGTTGCTCCAGGGCGCGGCGGGCGACGTCCACCAGGCGTTCAGGGGAGAAGGGTTTCTCCATGAAGTCATAGGCGCCTTTTTGCATGGCACCCACGGCCATGGAAATGTCGCCGTGGCCAGTGATCAGCACCACTGGCAGGCTGCGGTCCCGGGCCTTGAGGCGGGTCAGCAGCTCCAGGCCATCGATGCCCGGCAGGCGAATGTCACTGATGACGATGCCGGCAAAGTCATCGCCGACCCGCTCCAGGGCCTCTTCGGCGCTGCCCACACCGATGCAGGGAATGTCTTCCAGAGTCAGGGCCTGCTGGCAGCCCAGCAGGACATGCGGGTCGTCCTCGACGATCAGTACGCTCAGGTCGTTGTTCATGGCTGCTCGGCAGGTAAAGGGCTTACCAACGGTAAACTGAGGATAAAAGTGGTTCCACCTTCGGTCGGGGACTCGACCCCCAGGTGGCCGCCCGCGGCGGCGGCCAGGCTTGCCGAGAGGGTCAGGCCCAAGCCAAGGCCTTGTTCGCCGGGTTTGGTGGTAAAGAACGGTTCGAACAAATGCTTGCGTGCCTCGGGATCGATGCCATGGCCGTTGTCTCGCACCCGCAGGCGATATTTGCCATCCGAGGCAGTGCCTTCAAGCCACAGCCGCGGCTCGGGTTGGGTCTGCATGGCGTCCAGGGCGTTGCCGATCAGGTTCACCAGGATTTGTTCAAGACGCGTCTGGTCGATCTGTACCTGAACGTCGTCGTAACCGGCATGCACCTGGATCTTCAGGCTTTCGAGGCGTCCACCCAGCAGTTGCAGCGCGGCTTCGACTGCCTTGCCAAGGCTGGCCCGACCCTGATCGTCGCCGCGTCGGGCAAAGGAGCGCAGGCTGGCGGTGATCCGGCCCATGCGGTCGATCAGGTCGTTGATGGTCTTGAGGTTGGCGCTGGCGATATCCAGTTGACCCCGCTCCAGGAAGCGCACGGTGTTGCCGGACAAGGTACGCAACGCGGCCAGCGGCTGGTTGAGTTCATGGGCGATGCTGGTGGACATCTGGCCGATGGCGGCGAGCTTACCGGCCTGCACCAGTTCGTCCTGGGCCCGGCGCAACGTCTCTTCGGCCTGCCGCCGTTCGCGGATCTGGCCCTTGAGCCGTTCATTGCTGGCCCGCAGGTCGGTGGTGCGTTCGGTAATCCGACGTTCGAGCTGATTGTTGGCTTCCTGCAAGGCTTCCCGGGCAGCGAGGCGAGTGGCGATGACCTTGCGCCGCTCGTTCCAGGCGATCAGCAGGAAAGCCACCAGGGCGAAGGCCACGGCCACCAGGATGCCCTGGTTGATTGCCTGGCGACGCAGGTCTTCAAGGGGCGTTAGCAGGGTAAAATTCCAGGGCGTGTCGCTCAAGGGGCGGGTCTGTGACAGATAGCTGATGGCCCGTTCGTCGGACACCAGCTCGGCGTTGGCCGGGAAGGTCAGTTTCTCCATGCCTTCGGCCAGTCGTTCGCGAGCCAGGGGAATCAGCTCGTTCAACGGGAACCAGTAATACTGCAGGCTGCGGGCCAGGCGCTCTTTGGTTTCGTCGCTCAGCGGTCGCACGGACTTGAGCCGTCGTGCCGGATCGCTGGACAAAATGATGATGCCATTTTCGTCGCTGACGAAGGCTTCCAGGCGCGCGCGCTGCCAGCGCTCTTCCATGGCTTCCAGGCGTACTTTGACCACCGCCACGCCGATGATCTTGCCCTGCTGTTCCAGGCCATGGGCCAGGTAATAGCCAGGCTCGCCGCTGGTGCTGCCGATGCCATAGAAGCGCCCGGGCTGACCGCGTACGGCGTTCTGGAAATAGGCGCGGAAGGACAGGTCTTCACCGAGGTAACTGTCGACGTCGCGCCAGTTGCTGGTCGCCATGACGCGGCCTGTGGTGTCCATCACATAAATGGCCCGACTGCGGCTGCGCCGGTTCAGGCCTTCGAGGTATTCGTTGACGGTCTTGCGATGCTCGGGCGTGGGGTCGTCGAGCAGTTGCGAAACGCTGGATTCAAGCTCCAGCAGGCTGGGCAGGTAGGTGTACTTGCTGATCTCGCTCTCGACCGCACGGGCGTGCAGTTCCAACTGGCGCTCGCCGTTCTCGCCCAGACCGCGAATGCCGTAGTGCTCGCTGATCCAGAAGCCGAGGTAACCCAGGCCGATCATCAGGGCAATGATCAGCGGCGGCAGGAACAGATGGCGAATCAGACGGGGTTTCACGGCAAGTGATGGCGGCGCGGCGCGATAGAGAGTGGGGTCGCATTTCATCACAGAAGCCTTGGGTCAACCACAACACAAATCCATAAGCCAACACAGGACCACTGTGGGAGCGGGCTTGCTCGCGAAA
>NZ_JABWQV010000153.1 GCF_014268615.1 Pseudomonas tehranensis
CCACAGGCTTGTACAACCGGGACCGTATGTCCCTCTACATATTTCCAAAGGCCCTGAACACGCCGATCATGGCCGGGCCGATGGCGACCAGGAAGAAACTTGGCCAGAGGCAGAAGATCAGCGGAAAGATCAGCTTGGTGCCGATCTTGGCCCCCATTTCCTCGGCCGCCTGGGTGCGCCGGTCACGGAACTCATCGGCGTAGATACGCAGGGTGTCGGCCACGCTGGTACCGAAGCGAATGCTCTGGGCCAGCAGGCTGACCAGGCCCTGGATATCCTCCAGACCGGTGCGCAGGGCCAGTTGCTTGAGAGCGTCGGTGCTGGTGATACCTGCGCGGATCTGCGCGTTCACCAAGGCCAGCTCTTCGGCCAGCTCAACCTGGCTGACCGACATCTCTTCCGCCACCCGTTCTATGGTGGTGGGCAGGGCCAGGCCTGACTCGACGCACACCACCATCAGGTCCAGCGCATCGGGAAATGCCGCCCGCAGGCGCGCTTGTCGCGCCTGCTTGCGCTTGCCGACGTACAGCGCCGGCAGCAACCATCCAATACCTGCCATCAAGGTCGCCACCAGCAAACCGACAATCAAGGACACCTTGATCAGCGGCAGCAGCAGTAACGTAACGCCAAGCAGCAGTAACGGCAGCATCAGGCGTACGGCCCAATACATCTGCACCGCCGACGCGGAACGGTAGCCGGCGTGGGTGAGCAGGGTCAGGGTAGCGCTGGCCTGGGTCGGGTCAGTCGCGGCGAAACGCTGGCCGACCCGCTCCAGCAAGAGTTGCAGGTTACCTGGCGCCTCCTGCCCTTGCGCACTGCCGGAATACCCCCGTTTGATCAGCGCCAGACGCCGTTGCACCGGATCCTGCAGGCCGAGCATCAGCAGGATCATGGCGACGACCGCCAGTACCGTACTGAGGCCGATCACGGCGATGAACAACAGCCGTGCCATTTCTTCGCTTCCGGTAAACCGACTGAACAACCCGAGCAGAAAATCCATGACTGATACCTCTCGCCGCGAGGGCGCTTAAACCTGGATCCGGATGATTTTTCGTATCCAGAGAATCCCCAACAACATGGCGCCGAACGCGAACATGATCAGCTTGTGGCCTATAGGGTCATTGATCAGCACCGGCATGTAGCTGGGGCTTGTGAGCACGATGGCGATCGCCAGCACGAAGGGGATCGCCACCAGCACCCAGGCCGACATGCGCCCTTCCGCCGACAAGGTGCGGATCTTGCGCTGGAAGCGGAAGCGCCCGCGGATCAAGCGGCTCAGGCGCTCCAGCACTTCGGTCAGATTGCCGCCGGTTTCGCGGTGGATAAGTATGGAGGTCACCAGCATCATCACCGTCATGCTTGGCATGCGCTCCAACAGGCCGAGCATGGCCCGGCGCACATCGTTGCCATAGTTGATGTCGGCGAAGGTCATACCGAACTCCTGGGCGACCGGCCCCTTGTGCTCCTCGGCGACCAGACGCAGGGTTTCGTTGAACGGGTGCCCGGCGCGCAAGGCCCGGCACATGGCGTCCAGCGCGTCCGGCAAACCTTCCTCGAAGGCGGCGAAACGCTTGCTGCGGTCGCGCATGATTTTCAGCACCGGCAACCAGGTCACCACAGAGGCCACCAGCAGCGCCACCCACCATACCGGCCAGAACATCAGCACCACGGCACCGGCCGCCACGCCCAGAGCTAGGCCGAGCATCATCACCCGATAGGCCCGGTATTCGTGGCCGGCCTGCTCGATCAACTGGGTCAGGTTGGCCATGAACGGCAACTGTTCAAGCCGGGCTTCCAGGGGCGACAAGCGCGTCAGGTACTTCTGCCGCAACACGGTCTGCATGTTGGGCAGATGGTTGGCTTTCTCCAGCACATGCAGGCGCCCACGGATGCGCTTGCGCATTTTGCCGGCCTCGCCGAACACCGGCACCACCACCCCCTGGGACAGGAGGAAGACGGCGATGAACACCATGGCAAGAAAAATCAGGATGAACTCGCTGGGGATGTTGTTCATGACGACCGAGCCTCCATCCACTCAGGACGGAACAGAGTCAGCGGCAACTCGATGCCGCGCCTGGCCAACACGTCGCGAAAGGCCGGGATCATCCCGCTGGGCCGATAATCACCCAGCACCTCGCCGTTTTCCCCGATGCCTTGGCGCGTGAAAGAGAAAATTTCGGTCATGGTGATGATCTCCCCTTCCATGCCGTTGATCTCTTGCATGCTCACCACACGTCGTTTGCCGTCTTCTTGACGCTCCAACTGGATCACCACATCGATGGCAGAGGCAATTTGTTGACGCATGGCCTTGATCGGAAAAGTCGCGCCGGTCATCGACACCATGTTCTCGATTCGCCCCAAGGCATCGCGCGCGGTGTTAGCGTGGATCGTGGTCAGGGAGCCGTCGTGGCCGGTGTTCATGGCAGTGAGCATGTCCAGCGCTTCGGCGCCACGCACTTCGCCGATGACAATGCGGTCCGGACGCATCCGCAGGCTGTTACGCACCAGTTCCCGCTGGCTCACCTCGCCGCGCCCCTCGATGTTCGAAGGCCGGGTTTCCAGACGTACCACGTGAGGTTGTTGCAGTTGCAGTTCGGCCGAATCCTCGATGGTGACGATACGTTCGTTGTGGGGGATGAAACTGGACAGCACGTTGAGCATGGTGGTCTTGCCACTGCCGGTGCCTCCGGAAATCAGCACGTTCAGGCGCCCACGGACAATCGCCTTGAGCAACAAGGCAATGGCTGGGGTCATGGTGCCCACCTGGATCAGGCTGTCGGTGTTGAGCAGGTCCACCGCGAAGCGCCGGATCGACATGCTCGGACCGTCGATGGCCAGCGGCGGGATGATTGCGTTGACCCGCGAGCCGTCCTTGAGTCGGGCATCCACCAGGGGTGACGACTCATCGATGCGTCGCCCCAGGCTGGAGACGATACGGTCAATGATGTTCAGCAGATGCTGGTCGTCGCGAAAGCGCACGTCGGTTCTTTGCAGCTTACCGAAGCGTTCGACATAGACCGAGGCGAAACCGTTGACCAGGATATCGGACACGCTATGGTCGGCCAGCAACGGCTCCAAAGGCCCCAGCCCTAGCACTTCGTCGGTGATCTGCTTGATGATCAACTGACGGCTGGCCGAGCTTACCGGCGCCGAATGCTCATCGAGCAAACGCTGGCAAATATCGCGTATCTGTCTCGTGGCTTCGGCCTGCTCAAGGGAGTCGAGCAAGGACAGGTCCATGACCTTGAGCAGTTGCTGGTAGATTTTTTCCCGCCATTGGGCTTCCACCGGGGTGACCTGGCTACGGGTTTCGTAGAGCACGTCGGGAATGGCATGCTCCCAGGCCATCAATTGCTCTGTCGGATCCGGCAGGCTGTCGCCAGTCAGCTCAATGGCAGGTTTACCGGACTGTTTACGCAAGCGGTTGCGGAAGTCGCTGATCATGGGTCATCCCCCGAAAAAACGGTTGAAGGCACGTTTGAGCAGGCCTTTGTCTGCGGCCATCTGGTGACCGACCAGGTCTTCGGTCAAATCGCGCAGGGCAACGGTGATGGCCGCCCTCGGCGCATGCAGCCCCAACGGCACGCCAGTGTTCTGACTCTGGCTGACCAGGTTGAAGTCATTGGGTAATTTCGACAGGTTGGTGCACCGCAGGGCTTCGGCGACATCCTTGAGGCTGACCGCGGCCGCCTTGTCATAGCGATTGACCACCACCTGCAACTGGTCTGCGCGTATGCCCAGGTCCTCGCGAAGGATCCGCACCAGGGCGCTGGCATCGCGCAGATGGCTGACACTTTGTTGAACCACCACGTAGACCCGGTCGACCTGCTCCAGCACGGAGCCGGTGAGGTGGTCGATCTGCCGCGGCAGGTCCACTACCACCCAGTCATAGCTGGCACGGGCCAATTGCAACAGGGCGTCGAGTTGTTCGGGCTGAGCGTCCTGTGGCAGGCACAACTCGCCGCTGCGGCCACCCAGCACGTGCAGGGTCGGACTGAAGTGACTGCAAAAACCCCGCAAGGCGATACTGTCCAGGTCTTCGACCTGTTGCAGCACTTGCAGATGGCTATGGGACTGGGCCACATCCAGATAATGGGTGACGCTGCCAAACTGCAGGTCCATATCCAGCAACAGGGTGGTACCTGCCTGGGCGCTGAGTTGCTGGGCCAGGTTGCAGGCCACCAGGGTTGCACCGGAACCACCCTTGGCGCTGATCACGGCGACCAGCTTGCCTTCGGCACCCTGGCCGACGCGGACCTCCGCCACCAGACGATTCAGGGCGGCCACCAGCTCCGTCTCGGCGAAGGGCTCTGGCAGCACGTCCCGGGCACCGGCCTGCATTGCCAGCCGCATGCCTTCCTGCTCGCCCATCAGACCGCATACCAGCATCGGTGGACGCTCATGGGCCGGACGCTGCAGCAACGCCGCCAGCTCTTCGCGCCACAAGTGACTGACCCGCAACAGCAGCAGGTCGGGCATTCGCTCCAGACCATAAAGCGGATCGACATGGCCGTTGCTCACCAGGCGCGTGCTCACTTCCAGGCAAGGCATGCGCTGGCAGACGCATTGCAGGTCGCGCAGGGACGAAGCGTCACGACTGCTGATCAGTAGCCGCAGCCCGGCTTTGCCGGTAACGGTCGACAGTGGAGTTTCCCTGGTATTCAGCATGGTGTGATCTCCCCGGAATCGGAATGACGCCCAAGGCTTTCGCGTGGCAAGGTCGCCCTGAATGTGGGCAAGGTAATGGGCACGCCAAACCCGGGAATGAACAGATTGAAAACGAAGTTCTGCACGCTCAACTGCACGTAACGGATCGCGCGAAAGCCATTGGCGCTGACCGTGTCGGCGGGGTTCGCCACCACGGCGCCGTTCACATCCAGATAGGTCAGCGCCAGGTTCGAAGTGGCGAGGCTGCTGATCAGTTGGCTGGTACCTGAATCTGTCGCGGCATTGAAGATGGCGCGGCGCAACACCACCGGATCGTTGATATTGCACACCGCCGCCAGCCGCGCGCCGCGTCGCGCGGCTTCATCCAAGGCATTGGCGGTGAAATACAGCCGGCCCATTTCCACCACGCCGAACAGCAGGATGAACACCAGCAGGCCGACAAAGGCGAATTCCACGATGTAGGTGCCTTGCATGTGCTTGTTGTTCATCACAACGCCCTCATGACGGTGGTCGCCACCAGTGGGATGCCCAGGGCAATGGCATTGCCGAAGAAACCGGGAATTGTTCCACCGCAATTGCCTGCGCCAATCACCGGGCAAAAGGTGTAGGTGATGGTGACACGCACATGATCAACACCCACCGCGGCGACCTCCACGTTCGCCGTGGTCAAACCGGCCACCACCGCGGCGCCGGCCTGACTCGGAGTGCCATACACCGCGACGTTTTTCGTCTGGGTCTGCAGCGTGTTGTTCAGGGCGATGGTGCCCAGGGTGGTATTCCAGGCCTGGCTGGCGACGAATCGATTGGCATCACGGCTGGCCTGTAGCAGCACGTTGTATTGAAAGAGCATGCGGCCGAACTCGCCAAAGGCCAGCAACAGCAGCAGCAACAACGGCAGTACCAGGGTGAATTCCACCAGCGCCACGCCTTGCTGGGCCTGCGCTGCTTTGAAATGGGCAAGTCGCATGACGCCTCCTACGAGTCGGTGCTCGGAGTGCCGCTGCCGTTGAGATAGGTTTTGTAGAGCTGAATGACCTGCGGCCCGGTATCGCTGACCGGCGTGGGGCCAGGCACGTTATCGCCTTCGCATTCCTGAACGAACTGGCCAAAGATGATGGAGTCCGAACCTCCACCATTAACCGGTTGCACGACGAAATAGCAGCCAAACCCCAGGACGGGAATCGAGGTTGAGCCGCTCAGTTTGCCGGTGCAGTCACCGATCACGATCTTGAGCATCCGCCGCTCGAAAACCCCGTTGCTTTCACAGCCGCTACCGGCCCCGGCCACGCAAGCGGCGACTGCCGTTTTCCAGTCGTTGTAGTCCAGTATTGCCTCACCAGCGCCACTGAGATCGCCATTGTTCGAGGTGATGGGCTGTCCTTTGTATTGCGCCTGGGAGAGCGCGTCGTCATAGGTCATCGCCGGGTTGCTCGATGTAGTGACCAGGTCCGGTGGATAGTCCGAAGCGCTGACCGGACCGTTATAGATACCGAATCGCGTATTCAAGCCTTGGGACGTCGGGCCGGCTTTGTTGCCCGGCGCGGTCTGGACGTTGTCCCCGACACTGCGGCAGATGGAACCGCCGCCCGCCAGGTCTTCGCGCACCGCGCTGCCGCCGGAGCCGAAATCGAGCAGTTGGAAATTGCCTGGTCCAATGGGCGATGTGTTGCCCGCGGCCGTCTTCAGCACCGTCAGGTCGCCAAAGCGATAACTCCAGAAATTTCCGGCAGCCGGGTCGTATTGACTGGTGTCGCCGCAGACCATCAAGGGCGCGAGATCACACGGAGCCGTGGGGCTGGGGCCTGCGGTGGCGATCGCCGCCACGGCCTTATTGCCCAGGCCGGCACTGCCCATCGTTTGAACGAAACTCCAGAAAAAACCGCTCAACTGATAACTGGACACTGACACGCGTACGTACTTGGCATCCGACGGCCCGGGATAGGAAAACGGGCCATAGACGCTGCTGGCCAGCTCCACTGCGGCGAACGCACCCGGGTTGCCGGCGACGGCGGTTGCCAGTTCAGCGTTGCCCGCGGCGTCAGCATTTCGTGTCAGCGTGTCCAGGGCGGCGGCCCGAGTCGTACTGGCCATGTTGAGCCCCCCCGCCACCTGGCTCAGGGTCTTGGCGCCGCTCAAGGCGGCGGCATCCACGGCATTTTGCAGACGGGTCTTGTTGAGCAACATGTGTCCGCCATCCAGGGCCAATGCCGCCATCATGGAAATCGCCATTAACGCGATCACCATCAATACACTCACTGCTCCTTCCTGGCGCCGAGGCGTCGCAGTGACAGGCTGCCGGATACTGGGATTCATGATCGAGCCCTCGTTTGCCGACGCGTGAGGATCGGCATTGCCATGGCCGAAGGACCAGGCATTTTTTCTACGCGTTTCAGTGAACGTTGACGACGCTGCTTTCAACTCCACGGATTACCGTGATCCCGCTGCTCTGCGCTTTGGGGCTGCGCTGCACCACGGGCCATGGCACCACAGCGGTCGCCGCCGCCATCACCGGAGCCGGAGGGGGCGCCACGACCACGGCTTTTTTCTCCAGGTTCAGCGGATTACGCAAGGCCAGCTGCAACTTGCCTTCGGTCTGCGCAGTCACCAGGGCCTCTGCTTCAGCGGCCGACATTTCCAGCGTTACGGCCCGCACCACCACCGGCTGGGTCTTGTCGGTGCCCGCAGTCTGATCCACCGCCAGCACCCGCAGGTTTTCAAGGATGGTCCGGGACACAGCGTTGTTACTGCCGGCGCTGGTGGTCTTGGTAGCCAGCACGTCGACCCGGTTCCCCGGCAACAGGAAGCCCCCCACACCGACCACATCATCGACCCGTACCGATATGGCGCGTTTGTCAGGATCGATCAGCGACGCCAGGGTGCTGCCACCCAAATGCTCACTCAGACGCGCGCCCCGCACGATGTCACCGCGCAGAATGTCGAACGTCGCGATCTTGCCTACGGCCTGTTCGCTGGAGTCAAAGGCATCGTCCGGGATCGTATCCATGGGCATGCGCACGGTGGTGACCTGCTGGGCCTCGACCATCTGCCCGAAGGCAATTGGCACGGTGGCAACCACCACGCTGCGCAAATGGTCATCGGGTTTGGCGTTAAGTCGTGCGCTCAGCCAGGAGTCAGCCATCCATGCGGCACCCAGGCCCATGACCAGGGAAACGCCAATCAGCGAAAACGTACGAGAGCTCATGTTGGTATCTCCGATTCAAAGGAAGTCGAGCTGAACGAAGTAGTTGTGCCAGGCCCATTCCAGCTCTTGCGGCAACAGGGGCCCGGAACCGCCCAGGTAACGCTGGCGGTCGAGCGCCATGTTCAACAGGTCGCGGGGATGGCAAGGCACCAGCGGCATGCCCTCGCCCGCATAAAGCTGCTGCAGCACATAGCGCACCAGCAGCGGGTCATGGGGGATGCCCAGGCGTTCGCACTCCTGGCGCCAGATGCGCTCGTATTCTTCGGGCTTGAGGTAACCGAATTGCACCTTGTAGCCAATGCGGCGCAGAAAGGCTTCGTCGGCCAGTTCCAGGGGGTTGAGGTTGGTGGAAAACACCAGGACCAGATCGAACGGCAACTCGCAATGGCGACCACCGCCCAGGTTGATGAAGTCGCGCTTCTCTTCCATCGGCACGATCCAGCGATTGAGCAATTCGGCCGGGGCCATGCGCTGGCGTCCCATGTCATCTATGATGAACAGGCCGTTGCTGGCCTTGAGCTGCAACGCGGCCTGGTACTGGCGGGTAAAGGGGTCGTAGCGAACATCCAGCTGCTCCATGTTCAACTCACCGCCCGTGATGACAATCGGGCGTTTGCAGCACAGCAGCCGACGGTCGATGCCTTCATTGAGCATCAGATTGTTCGATTGGCCCTTGTCATCCAGGCGCTGATGCACCTGCGGGTCGTAGATCTCGATCACCGACTCGTTGATGACGATGGCATGGGGCACCCAGATGGCCTCGGCGAACAGACGGATAAGACGGCTGCTGACATAGGTCTTACCGGTGCCTGCGGGGCCATAAATCATGATCGCCCGCCCTGAATTCAGCGCCACCCCCAACTGATCGAGCATGCCTTGCGACAGCACCATGCCGGCCAGGGCTCGTTGCATGTCGGTGGCGGTGATACGACCATGGTGAATGGTCTGGATCTTGATCAGGGACCGGTAGGTACTCACCGGAAAAGGTGCCGCACCGATGTAGCCACTGCGAGACAGGGCGTCGCGAGCGGCACTGCGGCCGCGTTCGGTCAGGCCGTAACGCAAGGCCTGTACACTCGTTTGCCCGAGCTGGCCGAGCACTTCGACGCGACCGTCCTTGCGCAGGAACGCCAGGACTTCTTCCAGCACCGCGCCGGTCAGCGCCAGGCGCTCCACCAGCCGCGTCATGTCCAGTACACCAGCGTCGTGCAGATGCTTGCAGACCAGCTCGCCGAGAAAACTGTCAGTCAGGCCGGTGTCTTGAATCGTGCATGGCTGAGGGGCCAGGCGTTGCACCGCTTCCCGTTCACTAGGGTAGGCATCACTATCGTTGATGACGTGCATGACTAGACTCCCCAGCCATCGGCAATCAGCTGCCAGTAGACGCTGTTCAAGGTGCCGATCAGGATCGCGATCGAATAAGGAAAAGGTTTGCCGGCCACTTCATCCGCGGTAGGTGCCAGGTAAGCCTGGGCCCGCACGATCAGCCAGTAACGCTGCAGGGTCTGGAGCAACTGACCGCGGGCCAGCACGATCAGAAAACCGCACACACCACCGGCGATCAGACTGAACAGCGCAGCCCACAATGCGTAATGAACCGGCAGGAAACTGCCCACCATGGCCATCAACTTGACGTCACCGGCGGCCATGCCACCCACCGCATACATGGGTAAAAACAGCGCGAAACAGACCAGCATGCCCAGCAGGCTATCGCCCGTTCCGCTGATCCCGCCTGTATAAGTTTGACCGGCCAAGCCCAAGGCCAGGCCCAACAGGACCAGCGTGTTGGGGATGCGGTGGCGGAGCAAGTCGCTCACCACCGCCACGCCCAGCAGTCCCAGCAGCAGTACCGTCGACACCAGCAATTCCATGGACATGGCGCGTCTCCCTGTTGCAGTTATCGTTAGCAGGCCACGTTGCCGTTGACGGCCTGGCACAGCGCACGGATCTTGGTGTCCACCGCGCCGCCCAGAAGGACGAAGGCTGCCGCCACCAACACCGTGATCAAACCTCCCGCGACGGCGTATTCAACAATGGTCAAGCCATCTTCATCTTTGGCGAACCGGCTGATCGAAGTTCTTATTGTGTGCAGAGTCATTTTCTTCACCTCACCTTTGAATAAAGGCTGTACCGCCATGAACTAAGTTGTCGGGGACAACGCCAAGTCCATTTGAGTGATTCGTTGTACTCACAGCAAAAGAGTCGCAAGCGACGCTTCCTTGAAAGACGCCGTGTCCCCACGCCGTTGTCGCTGTCAGCAGGCGACGTTGCCGTTGACGGCCTGGCACAGCGCGCGGATCTTGGTATTCACGGCACCGCCCAGAAGCACAAAGGCGGCGGCCACCAACACCGTGATCAACCCACCGGCCACGGCGTATTCCACAATGGTCAGGCCGTCTTCATCTTTGGCGAACTTCAGCACCGAAGCCTTGATTGTTTGAAGAGTCATTTTGCGCACCTCATCAGGGTTGTTTTCAGGGGCAGTACATTTGCAACTGCCTGATGCAACCCTAGTCAGCGGGTGGGGATAGCCGTTAGGAGGATTTTGCACATCGCTAGGATTATTTTGCGGGGGGAGCCAGGCACGCCTTGCGATTGCAACTCGCAACGATTCGCGCTCTGCCGTTCTGAGCCTGTGGCGCTTAAAAAAACGGCTTTTATAAAAAAATTATTCGGCGAAGTGATGGCACATTGGCAATACTGCAAGCTTAAGGGCAGTCATCACGCTGAGTGGTAGGCACATGATCTCGAGTCTGACCAGAAAGCCAAAGCTGTTGTGGTTCGATCTGACTCACGATCGGTCCACCCAGGAACTTGTCAGCCAGTTCGAGGACACTTGCGACTGCACCCAGGCAAAAGATGCCCTGCTGCCCGGCGGGGAACAGGCAGACATGATCTGCATCCATTTCGATCGCCCGGATACGCCGGGCCTGCGGCGGCTGCTGGAGATCAAGCGCACCGTCCCTGCCACGCCCATCACCATGTTCACCGTGCAGCACTCCGAAGAACTGGCGGTCTGGGCCATGCGCTCAAGTGTGTGGGAATACATGGTACTGCCCCTGTCAGCCACGGAGAGGAAGCGCTACCTGACTGCCCTGGTGCAATTATGCGAGTTACGCCGCCACACCTGTGGCCCGCGCAAGACGTCGCTGATCGACCACGCTCCAACCCTGCCGGACAGCATCCGCCTGACCTCGGGGCACCAGAAACACCAGGCCCTGAGCCATATCATGCTGTACATCGACCAGCATTTTCGCGACAGCATCGATCAGCGGGACCTGGCCAAGCGATGCGGCATGACCACGTTTCGCTTCAGCCGTGTGTTCAAGGAAGCCAACGGACTTGGTTTCACCGATTACGTGCTGAACAAACGCATGAGCTTTGCCAAGGAACTGCTCGACAATAGCCAGATGCCTATCACCAGCATCGGCTATGAGGCCGGGTTCAAGGATCCCTCCTACTTCGCCCGCGCCTTCAAGCAGTACGCCAACTGCACACCCAGTGAATACCGCCTGGCGCGGCAGATGCGAACAATGATTCCCGCTCCCGATCTACCGGAAAACGAGCGTGCAGACGCACTTGAGAGCCTGGTGGAGAGCCTCGAAGATTGAAGCGTGCTTTTTCACGGACGAAAAAAAACGCCGCTCAATGAGCGGCGTTTT
>NZ_JABWQV010000154.1 GCF_014268615.1 Pseudomonas tehranensis
CGCCACGGCGGCCGTTGCCGCCGGGCAGGATCGTACCCAGCTATGGCTTGAAGATGATGCAGTGGTTCAAGCCCCGCCCATGGAAGGTCTTACCCGGCTTGATCTTGAAGGCCAGAAAATCCTGCCTGCACCGGGCCGGGCACGCAACGTCCTGATCATCACCCTGGAAGGCGTTCCCGGCGCCTACGTGGGCGTCAACCGTCAGGCCCTGAAAAGCAGCTATCAGGAGGACCTGATGCCGCACCTCAGTGCCTGGGCCAAGCGCGGCATGAATACCCCCGATTACGTCCTGCACAATCATCAGACCATTCGTGGCCTGTATTCGATGCTGTGTGGCGACTACGACAAATTCGACGACGGCACGCCCAAAGGCGTCGAGATGTTGAACCTGGCCCGGCGCAACCAGGCCTGCCTGCCGGCCCAGTTGCGCCGCAACGGGTTCTCTACGCACTTCCTGCAAGGTGCGGGCCTGCGTTTCATGGCCAAGGACCGGATCATGCCGCACATCGGCTTCGACACCACCCTGGGCATGGACTGGTTCACCAAACCTGCCTATCTGGAATTCCCTTGGGGCAAGGACGACAAGACATTCTTCGAGGGCGCGCTGGATTACGTCGGACAACTGCAACAGGCAAAGAAGCCCTGGATGCTGACGCTGCTGACGGTGGGCACCCACCAGCCCTACTCAGCGCCGGATGACTACCTGCAACGCTACGACACTACCAAGCAGGCGGCCGTCGGTTACCTGGATGACGCACTGGACAGCTTCATGTCGGGACTGGAACGCCAAGGCGTGCTGAAAGACACCTTGGTGATCATCACCTCGGACGAATCCCACGGCATCGACGATGTGCGCCTGGCGTCATCCTGGGGTTTCAACCTGACATTGGCGCCGGAGCCATTGCCCCGGATCAAGTCAGGGGTTTACGGTCATGTCGACCTGACTGCCTCAGTCCTCGATTACTTCGGTTTCAAGGTGCCCAAATCGTTGTCCGGTCGCTCGATGTTCAGGGACTACGCAACGGGCCGGGAAATCATGTCATTCACCAACGGCAAGCTGCGCTATCACGATGGCAAGAGCACCTTCACCGAATGCGATTTTCTGCAGCGCTGCCGCTATTACACCAGCGAAGGTTTCATCACGGAGCGCGCCACTTACGGCGGGCAATACAGCGGTCAACGTGCCAGGTTGATCAGCGCGCGGGCCACGGCCCTGGACCGCACCCTGCTCCATACACCGCTCAACCAGCATTATCAGTTTGGCAGCGCCGATCAAATCCCGCTTCCGGCCCAGATCACCAACGACTGGACCGATAACCTGATCGGCGCCCAGTACCTGGAGATGCCCAAGGGCTCACAGACCCGCGTCAGCCTGACCATCCGCGCCCTGGGTCCGGACAATGCGGCCTATATTTCCCTCAAGGCCAAAGAGTTCGAGCAGGATGTAGCGATCGACCTGCCGACGGAAGTGGCGGTGACGCCCGAACAGCCGCTGGTGATGAACATCCGTTTCGATAACCCGCAACCCCGCAAGGCCTTCTCTTTCCACCTGCTGGGGCACGGGGTGGGCGCCATCGAAATCAGTGACTTCAGTGTCGTGACCGAACTGCCGGAGCAGACGGAGCCCTCGGATTACCTGAACCTCGTCCAGGAAGACAGTGACGCCCAGTCCAGCTGAATGAACACCGCGCAGCCCAACTGCGCGTTCAGCACTCTTTGATCAATTGCATGATCTCGAATGCATTCAAGGCCGCACCACGGAGCAACTGGTCACCGCTGATGAACAGGTCCAGGCCGTGCTCGCCGTAGATCAGGCTGTAACGAATCCGCCCGACTTCCACCGCATGCTTGTAAGTCGAAGTCATGGGCATCGGATAAACGCTTTGGGCAGGTTTATCCACCACTTCAACCCCTGGTGCGGCCCGTAACAGCTTGCGTACTTGCTCCAGTGACTCAATGGGCTTTTTGAAACGCAGGCTCAGGCTCTCGGCATGAGAACGCAGGGTCGGCACCCGGACCGCCGTGGTGCTGATGGCCAACTGCGGTTCGTCCAAGACCTTACGCAGTTCCCAGACCACTTTCATTTCTTCGCGGGTATAGCCGTTGTCTTCAAACGAATCAACCTGGGGAATCACGTTGAACGCCAGGTTATGGGCAAAATTCTCGCTGCCGTTGTGATCGCCGTAGTCGCTGAAAGCCTTGGCCTTTTCCCTTAGCTCCAGCATCGCCGGCTGCCCCGCGCCGCTGGCCGCCTGATAGGTGGAGATGATCGCGCTGTCCAGCCCGAAGGCTTCATGCAGTGGCCCTAGCACCATCAGCGCAATCGCCGAGGAGCAATTGGGATTGGCGATCAGTTTTTCGCCCTTGTAACGCTGCCCGTTGATAGGCGGTACAAGCAGCGGGACCTCATGGTGATAACGGAAAGCCGACGAATTATCGATGACATGGGAGTTCTCGGCCAAACGTTCGCCATATTCCAGGGCGAAGGTCCCGGAAACACAAAGGAAGACGATATCGCACGAGGCACAACCTTCGAGCGAAAAGGGTTCAATCAGGTGCTCGGTATTGCCCGCCTTCAGGCGTTTACCCGCCGAGCGCCCGGACGCCATGCAGACCACCTCGTAGTCGGTATTTTCAAGCAATTGCAACATGGTCATGCCCACTGCACCGGTGCAACCTACTACGGCGACTTTCTTCATCTCGTTTCCTTATCCACCTGTCGAGGTGCAACCGTTTTGGTTTCCTGATTGCCCGGCAACCAGTGTAAGGAGGTTGAGAGTGCCCGCTACAGTGCGGCAGCCGCCAAACAACGGTGAATTTACGCCAAATGCAGGCTCATCCCGGGACGGTCTCAGCCGGCGCATCCAGCAACCGATGCAACTTGGCGTACTGCAACAGCATGATGGTTTTGCCGTCGCAGATATCCCCGGTTTCGATCATGCCCAGCGCCTTGTCGAGGGACATCTCCAGCACTTCGATTTCCTCGCCCTCGGCTTCCAGCCCACCGCCCTCATGCTGTTTATCTTCGTCGAAGTATTCGCCGACGAAAAAATGCACGCGTTCTGTCACTGACCCTGGGCTCATGAATGCCTCAAACACCTTGCGTACATCCTGAACGATATAGCCGGTTTCCTCCTGGGTCTCCTTACGGATGCAGGTGTGCGGGTCGTCGTTATCCAGCAGGCCGGCACAGGTTTCGATCAACAGACCATCGTGGCCATTGACGAAGGCCGGGAAGCGGAACTGCCGAGTCAGCACCACGGTTTGCTTGGCCTTGCTGTACAGCAGAATGGTCGCGCCGTTGCCCCGATCGTAGGTCTCGCGGGCCAGTTCGCGCCACTGGCCATCGCGGCCGAGGTAGTCGTAGGTGGTTTTGCGCAGCACGTACCAGTTGTCCGAGAGCACTTCGACTTTCTTGATGCGCACGCGATCTTTGGTGTTTGCCTGTGTCATTCAGCCATTCCATATCCAGTGTCTGAAAGCGGCAGAGCGGCCGTAAAGGCCGACGGCCTGCCATGATTGAGGCAGGCTAGCAGAGGCAGGATCGATCACTCCAGCCCGGTGGTAAACACCTTGCCGGGGTTCATCAACCCGGTCGGATCCAGTGTGCGCTTGATGGCACGCATCAACTCGATCTCCAGCGGATCCTTGAAATGCGCCGCCGCGTCCGGCTTGGCTTGCCCCAGACCATGTTCGGCACTGATGCTGCCGTTGAAAGCGCTCGTCATCTGGTAGATGACCTGCATGATCGCTTGTTCCTGGGCCTTGAACGGGGCATCGGCATGCCCCAGCGGCTTGCTGATGTTGTAGTGCAGGTTGCCATCACCCATGTGACCGTAAGAAACAATGCGTACGCCGGGAAACGCCTGTTGCAAGGCGCTATCGGTACGCTCGATGAACACCGGAATCTGGCTGACGGGCACGCTGATGTCATGCTTGAGGCTCGGGCCTTCATGATTCTGCGCCTCGGAAATACCTTCGCGCAGAGCCCACAATGCCGCAGCCTGAGTCTGGTTGCTGGCGATCACGGCATCGATCACCCACCCGGCCTCAAAAGCATGGCCCAGGCCACTTTCAAGCAACGACTCCAAAGGCGCGTCAGGCACCGTGTCGCGCAATTCGATCAAGGCGTACCACGGGTGCGGCCCCTGCAAGGGGTCACTGCAACCGGCCACATGGTCCAGAACGAACTCCAGGCTCTGGCGCGACATCATCTCAAAACCCGTCAGACGGTCGGCGCACAGGCTGCGAACATGCCCGATCAGGTCTACGGCGGCCTGCGCAGAAGGCAGCGCGACCCAGGCGGTTGCCGTGCTGTGAGTCGCCGGAAACAACTTGAGCACCGCCGCCGTGATAATTCCAAGCGTGCCCTCTGAGCCAATGAACAGATGCTTGAGGTCGTAACCGGTGTTGTCTTTGCGCAGGCCTCGCAAGCCGCGCCAGACACGTCCATCGGGCAATACCACCTCCAGTCCCAGGGTCAGCTCGCGCATGTTGCCGTAACGCAGCACTGCCGTGCCGCCGGCATTGGTGGCCAGATTGCCGCCTACCGTGCAACTGCCTTCGGCCCCCAGTGACAGGGGGAACAAGCGACCGGCTTGGCTGGCGGCTTCTTGCAACTGCTGCAGAATCACCCCGGCCTCGACCGTAATGGTTTCATTGGCCAGGTCGATTTCGCGGATGCGCTTCATCCGGGTCAGGGACAACACCACCTGGCGGCCAGACGAATCAGGGATCGAGCCACCACACAATCCGGTGTTGCCGCCCTGCGGCACCAAGGCAACGTGGGCGTCATGGCAAAGCCGCACCACCGCCGCCACTTCTTCAGTGGTGGCCGGGCGCACAACCAGTGCGGCCCGGCCTTGATAAGCGTTACGCCAGTCAGTCAGGTAGCTGTGCATAAGTTCAGGATCACGCACCAGCCCCGCCGCGCCGACCACTTGCTCGACGCTTTGGATCAAGGTGTTCCAGGCCATAGGGTCGAGATCGGCCGAAGGGAGCGGATTGGGGTTTTGCATGACTGACTCCGGACGTTTGAATTCGGCTGCTGCAGCGCACATCGTGCGTTGCAGCAGTGGAAGCGACCGATTGAGCTGAACTAGCTGCGCATCAGCTCAATGGCGGCACTTTTCTTGTGACGGATCACCGTCACCAAGTGCCAGGAGACAGACGCCGCTGCGAGGGCCAGGAAGACCGCCGAGATCGGCGTGGTGAGGAAACCGCTGAAGTTACCATCCGAGAGCATCAGACCGCGACGCAGGTTGGTTTCAGCCATAGGTCCGAGGATGAAGCCAATGATGAACGGCGCAATCGGCAAGCCACCTTTGACGAAGCCATAGCCCAGCAAACCGAACAGCAACACCGCCCAGACGTCGAAGATCCGGCTGTTGAGGCCGAACGCACCGACTACGCAGAGCACCAGGATGATCGGCAACAGAATGTGCTTGGGCACCGCCAACAGCTTGATGAAGATGCGCAGCCCGTAGAACTCCAGCACCAACATCAGCAACGAGGCCAGGATCAGCGCGGCAAAAATGGTGTAGACCAGCGGCCCCTGACTGATGAACAACAATGGGCCCGGCTGGATCCCGTGAATCATGAAGCCGCCAAGCATCACCGCCGTGGTGGTGTCACCGGGAATCCCCAGGGTCAGCAGCGGGATCATCGCACCGCCAATACCGGCGTTGTTCGCGGTTTCACTGGCAACCACGCCCTCGATGGAGCCTTTACCGAATTCTTCTGGGTGTTTGGAACGCTTTTTTGCCGCAATGTAAGAAACAATGTTCGAGGTGCCAGCGCCGATGCCCGGCAGGATCCCGATGCCCAGGCCAATGAACGACGAGCGGGTCGCGTTCGGCAATTGGCTGATGAACTCCTTGATTGAAAAACCAAAGCCCTTGACGCCCTTCATGCTGATGTTCTGTGGCTTGGCACGGTGGCTCGAGCGGGCGCTTTCGGCGAATTTCAGCACTTCGGCGACCGCAAACATCCCAATCATGACGGTCAGCATGGCGAAGCCACCGTTAAGACTCGGCAGGTCAAAGGTAAAGCGCCGGATGGCCTCGACCGGGGCGATCCCGACAGTCGAAAAGGCAAAGCCCAGGGCACCGGCAAACAACCCTTTGACCAGCGATCCGGTGGACAGTGTGGCAATCAGGGTTAGCGAGAAAACAGCGATGGAGAAATATTCGTGGGGACCGAAACTCAAGGCCACGTCAGCCAGGATCGGGGCGATAAACATCAACGCCGCAATGCTGAAAATCGTGCCCAGGAACGAGAACACCACGCCAATGCCCAGCGCTTTGACGCCCTGGCCCTTTTTCATCATCGGCGAACCATCGAACGTGGTGGCGATGGAGGCCGGCGTACCCGGTATGTTAAGCAATATCGCTGAAATCAGCCCCCCCGAGGTGGCGCCGACAAATAGCGCAACCAGCAGTGACAGGCCAGTGGCCGGGCCCATCGAATAGGTCAGCGGCAAGCACAGGGCGATGGCCATGGTGGCCGAAAGACCGGGCACCGCACCAAAGACGATCCCCACCGCAACGCCGAGGGTGATCAGGACAAATACGTAGGGCGAGAATACGGCACCAAAGCCTTGTTGCAGGAGCTCAATCATCACCGTCCCCTAGAAATCCAATAGACCGACGGGCAGCATCAAATCGAAGCCCTCACGGAAGATCACAAAAATCAATGCCGCCGAAACGACCGCAATCACGGCATAACGCAGGTGCTTGACCTTCTGGTCCGCGGGGGTCAACACGATGAATTGGGCGTAGAGGTAAAGCGCGGTCATGATCGCGAAACCGACGATTTCCAGCAGTGCGGTATAGAGCGTCACCAGCGCGATGGATTTGATAACGGTCGGGTAGTCGATCGACTCAGTTGCTTCGGCGGGCTCGGTGGGTTCGGCACGTTGCTGGGGCAGTTTTTTCCAGGCCAGCAATTGCAACACACCCAATAGGCACAGCGCGCCGGAAAGAATCCAGGGCACAAAGGCGGCGTCGACAAAACTGCGGCGCGGCAGATTGGCGGTCAACAACATGTACGCCACACCAGCACCGAGCATCGCCAGGCCGGCGAACAATTCATTTCTTTTGTAGGTATCCATACAGGATCCTCTTTCACTTGAAGGGCCGAGCAAAGGGGCGCTGGCCAATACGGTAAGCGCCCCCTACTGTTTCCCAGGATTTACTTGGCTTTACGCATTTCGTCCTTGAACTGCATGAAGTCGTCACGGGTTTTGGTCAGCGTAGCAATGGCTTCTTCGGTGCCCTGGAAGCTGACAGGCTGCTTGAACGATTTCTTGAGTTCTTCAGCGTATTCAGGTTCTTCGGTGATTTTCTTCATGGTGTCAGCCATTTTCTTGACGATGGCCGGGTCTGTGCCTTTCGGGAAAGCCACGATGTAAGGCTTGTCCAGGACCAGATCCACACCCTGCTCCTTAAACGTCTTGACGTCGCCCAGCAGCGCGTTGCGCTCTGCGTTTGGCTGTCCCAGAGCAGTCATCTTGCCGCTGGCAATGTAGTCCTGAACCGAACCATAGCTGATAGCACCCAGGTCAATGCGCTTGCCCAGCAAGGCCACCACTTTTTCCGAAACGGTGCCGCTGTCGACCATCTTCAGTTTGACGCCGGCGAGCTTCTCGAACATCAAGCCTTGCAGGTGCGAGAAGTTACCCATCTCGGTGCCGTAGGTGATGGTGCCTGGCTTGGCCTTGGCCTGTGAAATCAACTGATCGAGGGTGTCGATGCCCGAGCTTTTGGCAGAGACAAACACAGCGCCTTTATCGACGCCAGCGATGCAGGAGACATCGAACGCATCGAAGCGATCTTCCGACAACCCTGCAACTTCGTTAACGATCATCTGACCGGTGTGGGTGAACAGAATGGTGTTGCCATCTGGCGCCGCGCTCTTGACCGCGTCGGCAGCGATGGTGCCGCCCCCGCCGGCCATGTTGGTAACGACCATGGATTTGCCGGTCAGCTTGGTGAAGTACTTGGCCATCATCCGTGCGTTGAAGTCGGTATCGCCGCCGGCGTTGGCAATAACCACCACCTGCACCGGACGTGTCGGCCAGTCGCTCGCATCAGCGGCAACGGCCGTTCCGGCCGTAAGGGTCAAGAAGGACGCGATGAGAGAGGCGCATAGTGTTTTTTTCATTATTTTTCTCCAGAGATGCTGCCGTAGAAGGTGTTGCTAGGGCGTTGGGTGTGACGAGGATGAATCGGGTGCGTGATCACCCTGCGCGCAGTGGCAATGCCAGACGGGAGCGCGGCTCGAGGCGAACGATGCAAAGGGGTTTGCCCAGGCGAACAGATTTGACCGGCTGAAAAGCCGTGAGTCACCTGGCGGGAATGCGAAAACGGGAAGAGATGCGCCCCTGCACTTTTATGCAGAACGGGCAGAGAGCGATGCTGATGAGCCGTCGGAGCGAATGGCATAGCAGAGCCTGCGTCGATTTTATTATTTTATGTCATACGTTGTCGTACGACTTGGCCGATTATCGTCACCTAAAATAATTTTTGTCAACGCGGATATTTGTTGAATCGGTGAGAGGAGGAAGACGTGGCCTCATGTTTACGCTCATGAGGAGAAATGCGCGGGGGAAGATCGGACGAGCGGCGGCTCAGCTATGCACCTCAGGAGCCGAGATGTGAAGGGCAGCAGCCTGTGACGCCAGGGTGCAGAGGAGACGAATCCACCTCCGCAACCCCGGCTGCCAGGGCTTATTCCACTGTCACAGACTTCGCTAAGTTACGCGGTTGGTCGACATCAGTGCCCTTGAGCACGGCGACGTAGTACGACAACAACTGCAGCGGGATCGTGTAGAGAATCGGCGACAGGATGTCGTGGATGTGCGGCATGTGCACCACGTGAGTACCTTCACCATTGGTCATGCCGGCCTTCTCGTCCGCAAAGACAATCAACTGGCCGCCACGGGCGCGTACTTCCTGCAGGTTGGACTTGAGCTTTTCCAGCAGCTCGTTGTTCGGCGCCACAGTAACCACGGGCATATCGTTGTCCACCAGGGCCAGCGGGCCGTGCTTGAGCTCGCCGGCCGGGTAGGCTTCGGCATGGATGTAGGAGATCTCCTTGAGCTTCAAGGCGCCTTCCATCGCCACCGGGAACTGCGCGCCACGTCCCAGGAACAGGGTGTGGTTCTTCTCGGCGAACAGCTCGGCGATTTTTTCCACCGTGCTGTCCATCGCCAAGGCTTCGCCCAGGCGGGTCGGCAGGCGGCGCAGCTCTTCCACCAATGTTGCCTCGACACCCTCTCCCAGGGTCCCGCGCACCTGTCCGAGGGACAGGGTCAGCAACAGCAGGCCCACCAACTGCGTGGTGAACGCCTTGGTCGAAGCCACACCGATTTCACGACCAGCCTGGGTCAGCAGGGTCAGGTCGGATTCGCGTACCAACGAGCTGATGCCGACGTTGCAGATCGCCAGGCTGGCGAGGAACCCTAACTCCTTGGCGTTACGCAAGGCGGCCAGGGTGTCGGCGGTTTCACCGGACTGGGAAATGGTCACGAACAACGTGTCGGGTTGCACCACCACTTTGCGGTAGCGGAACTCGCTGGCGACTTCGACCTGGCACGGAATACCGGCCAACTCTTCCAGCCAATAACGAGCCACCATCCCAGCGTGGTAGCTGGTGCCACAGGCAACGATCTGTACGTTGCGAACCTTGGCGAACAGCTCGGCGGCCTGTGGCCCGAACGCCTGGACCAGCACTTGGCTCTGGCTCATGCGGCCTTCCAGGGTGCGTTGCACCACAGCCGGTTGTTCGTGGATTTCCTTGAGCATGAAGTGGCGGAATTCGCCCTTGTCGGCAGCTTCGGCGCCGTCACGGTATTGAACGATCTCGCGCTCCACGGCTTTGCCGTCAATGTCCCAGATCTGCACGCTGTCGCGGCGAATTTCGGCGATATCGCCCTCTTCCAGGTACATGAAGCGGTCAGTGACCTGACGCAGCGCCAACTGATCGGAAGCCAGGAAATTTTCCCCCAGGCCCAGACCGATCACCAACGGGCTGCCACTGCGGGCAGCAACCAGTCGATCCGGCTGTTCGGCACTGATCACCGCCAAGCCATAGGCACCGTGCAGCTCCTTGACGGTGGCCTTGAGCGCCACAGTCAGGTCCATCAACTCCTTGAGCTTGTGATTGAGCAGGTGGGCAATGACTTCGGTGTCAGTATCGGAGGTGAACACATAGCCGAGTGCCTTGAGTTGCTCACGTAGCGCTTCGTGATTCTCGATAATGCCGTTGTGCACGACCGCCAGGTTGTCGGAGAAATGCGGGTGGGCGTTACGCTCGCAGGGCGCGCCATGAGTGGCCCAGCGGGTGTGGGCGATGCCCAGGCGCCCCACCAGCGGCTCGGCGTCCAGCGCTTGTTCCAGCTCACTGACTTTGCCTGGGCGTCGCATGCGCTCAAGCTTCTTGTCGTTGGTAAACACCGCCACACCGGCGCTGTCATAACCGCGGTATTCGAGGCGCTTGAGGCCTTCGAGCAAGATTGCAGTGATGTTGCGTTCAGCAACGGCGCCGACAATTCCACACATGCTATTTCTCCTGGCTGACAGACGCGCAGATCACATGGATCCCACGAGCCTGAATCTGATCGCGGGCCTCCACGGGCAGGCGATCATCGGTAATGAGGGTATGGACGCTGCTCCACGGCAGTTCCAGGTTGGGGATTTTTCGGCCGATCTTGTCGGCCTCCACCATCACGATCACTTCGCGGGCAACCTCAGCCATCACACGGCTCAGGCCCAGCAGTTCGTTAAAGGTGGTGGTGCCTCGGACCAGATCGATGCCGTCGGCACCGATAAACAACTGGTCGAAATCGTAGGAACGCAGGACCTGCTCCGCGACCTGGCCTTGGAACGACTCGGAATGAGGATCCCAGGTGCCACCGGTCATCAACAGCACCGGTTCATGCTCCAGCTCGCTCAGGGCACTGGCGACATGCAGGGAGTTGGTCATCACCACCAACCCCGGCTGCAGACCGAGCTGAGGAATCATCGCCGCGGTGGTGCTGCCGCTGTCGATGATGATCCGCGCATGTTCGCGGACCCGCTTCACGGCGGCCCGGGCAATGGCTTGTTTGTATTTGGAGACGGCTTGCCCGTTATCGGCGACCAATTCCTGCGGCATGGGCACCGCGCCACCGTAACGACGCAGCAACAAGCCATTGGTTTCCAGCGCAGCGAGGTCCTTGCGAATCGTAACTTCCGAGGTTTCGAAGCGCTTGGCCAACTCATCAACACTGACTTCGCCCTGCTCTTGAAGCAAGGCAAGGATGTTGTGGCGGCGCTGTGGTGTGTTGCGCTTGGACATAAGGAAAAAGTTTCGATTCGAAAGATAACGTAAGTAATCAAAACCTATTGCAGCGAAATCGTCAAGGCGAGGGAAGAAAAATTCAGAAATCATAAACACAATGTGGGAGCGGGCTTGCTCGCGAAAGC
>NZ_JABWQV010000155.1 GCF_014268615.1 Pseudomonas tehranensis
GAATTATAGACTTCCAGAATTTGCCGTCAACACCTATTTTCATATTTCTGTCACAACAGTCAAAAGCCCCCACACACACAGAGGCCGGCGTCCAAAGACACCGGCCTCTTCATCTATTGCTTACAAGCTCGGGAAGGCGAACTGTGACGCCTCGTGGCTGGCACGCTGCGGCCAGCGCTGGGTAATGGCCTTGCGACGAGTATAGAAACGTACCCCGTCCGGGCCGTAGGCATGCAGGTCGCCGAACAGCGAACGCTTCCACCCACCAAAGCTGTGATAGGCCACGGGCACCGGCAGCGGTACGTTAACTCCTACCATGCCGACTTCGATTTCATCGCAGAACAACCGCGCCGCCTCACCATCACGGGTAAAGATGCATGTGCCGTTGCCATACTCGTGATCGTTGATCAGTTGCATCGCCTCTTCCAGGCTGTTGACCCGGACGATGCACAGCACCGGCCCGAAAATCTCTTCTTTATAGATGCGCATCTCAGGCGTCACGCGATCAAACAGGCAGCCGCCCAGGAAGAACCCCTCCTCATGCCCGGCCACGCTCAAACCGCGACCATCGACAACCAGCGACGCACCCGCCAATACGCCATCTTCTATATAGCCGCTGACCTTGTCGCGATGCTGACCGGTCACCAATGGGCCCATGTCCAGTCCGCACGACGTGCCCGCGCCGATTTTCAGCGACTGGATCTGCGGCACCAGCTTGGCCACCAGCGCATCCGCCACCTGATCGCCGACACACACCGCCACCGAGATCGCCATGCAGCGTTCGCCACACGAACCGTAGGCCGCCCCCATCAACGCACTGACGGCGTTATCCAGATCTGCATCCGGCATCAATACCGCGTGGTTCTTAGCACCACCCAGTGCCTGGACGCGTTTGCCGCGCCGAGTACCTTCGGCATAGATGTATTCGGCAATCGGCGTGGAGCCGACAAAACTCAGCGCCTTCACCTCCGGCGCTTCGATCAGCGCATCCACTGCGGCTTTGTCGCCATGCACCACGCTCAACACGCCTTTGGGCAACCCGGCTTCCAGAAGCAATTGGGCGATGAGCAACGTCGAACTCGGGTCACGCTCGGACGGCTTGAGGATGAAGCAGTTGCCACAAACGATTGCCAACGGGTACATCCACAGCGGCACCATCGCCGGGAAGTTGAATGGCGTGATGCCCGCCACCACGCCCAAGGGCTGGAAGTCTGACCACGCGTCGATGTTCGGCCCTACATTACGGCTGTATTCGCCCTTCAGAATCTCCGGTGCCGCACAGGCGAATTCGACGTTCTCGATGCCGCGCTTAAGCTCTCCAGCCGCATCTTCCAGCGTCTTGCCGTGCTCTTCACTGATCAACTGGGCGATGCGCGACTCGTTCTGCTCCAACAACTGCTTGAACCGGAACATGACCTGCGCTCGCTTGGCCGCCGGTGTGTTGCGCCAGGCAGGGAAAGCCGCCTTGGCGGCGTCGATAGCCTGCTGGATCGTCGCACGATCAGCCAGTGGCACCTTATGAATCGCCTGGCCGGTCGAGGGGTTGAACACGTCGGCGGTACGAGCGCTGTCGCTCAACAGTTCGCCATTGATCAAATGCGCAATGAGGCTCATGGGGACTCCAGAATGTTATCCACAAACGCCCGCTGCCGGACGCCCGTATTGAAAGCTGTATAGAAGGACGCGTCAGTCGAGTTTGTTCAGCACTTCACCGACCGCATCGAACAAGCGATCCAGATCCTGTGGCTTGCTGTTGAACGTTGGCCCGAATTGCAGGGTGTCACCGCCGAAACGCACGTAGAACCCCTTTTTCCACAACGCCATGCCGGCCTCGAACGGACGTACGATCGCGTCGCCATCGCGGGGTGCAATCTGGATTGCCCCGGCCAGGCCATAGTTGCGGATGTCGATGATGTTCTTCGCGCCCTTCAGGCCATGCAAGGCATTCTCGAAATGCGGAGCCACCTCGGCGACGCTCTGCACCAGGTTTTCCTTTTGCAGCAGACCCAGCGCCGCCAGGCCCGCCGCGCACGCCACCGGGTGCGCCGAATAGGTGTAGCCATGGGGAAATTCCACGGCGTACTCCGGCGTCGGCTGGTTCATGAACGTCTGGTAGATCTCGGAGCTGGCGATCACCGCGCCCATGGGGATCGCGCCATTGGTGACCTGTTTGGCAATGCACATGAGATCCGGGGTCACGCCGAAACTATCGGCACCGAACATCGAACCGGTACGGCCGAACCCAGTGATGACCTCGTCGAACACCAACAGAATGCTGTGCTGGTCGCAGATTTCCCGCAGGCGCTTGAGATAACCCTCCGGCGGCACCAGCACGCCAGCGGAACCGGCCATTGGTTCGACGAACACCGCGGCGATATTGGAGGCATCGTGCAGCTCGATCAGCTTCAACAGCTCATCGGCCAAAGCGATACCGCCCTCTTTCGGCATGCCACGGGAATAGGCATTGCTCGCCAGCAAAGTGTGGGGCAAGTGATCGACGTCCATCATCGCCTGGCCGAACAACTTGCGGTTACCGCTGACGCCGCCAAGGCTGGTGCCGGCGATGTTCACGCCGTGGTAACCACGCGCACGGCCGATCATCTTGGTCTTGGTCGCCTGGCCCTTGAGACGCCAGTAGGCGCGGACCATCTTCACCGCGGTATCGGCGCACTCGGAGCCGGAGTCGGTGAAGAACACATGGTTGAGGTTGCCCGGTGTCAGGCTGGTGATTTTTTCCGCCAACTGGAACGACAGCGGATGGCCGTACTGGAAGCCTGGCGAGTAGTCGAGCGTGCCCAACTGTTTGGCGACCGCTTCCTGGATTTCCTTGCGGGTATGCCCGGCGCCGCACGTCCACAGACCCGATAGCGAGTCGTACACCTTGCGCCCTTTGTCATCCACCAGCCAACTGCCTTCGGCGGCGACGATCAGACGCGGATCGCGCTGGAAGTTGCGGTTGGCGGTGTAAGGCATCCAGTGGGCATCAAGCTTGAGCTGGCTGGCCAGGGAACCGGCAGCATGTTCGGGCATGTTCATCGACAAAACCTCGCAGGAGAGAAGCGACAAGGATCGAAAGGCGTTCTTGCAGCTAACTTGCCACGGCGATAAAGTCGATGAAATCCAACTTTTCTAACCTTCAGTCAGCGGATCACTAAACTATGAGCGCGCGTCGTCCCGATCCGCTGGCCCAGGTCAGCGACTTTGATATCCGTCTGTTGCGCATTTTTCGCAGCGTGGTGGAGTGCGGTGGATTCTCCGCAGCGGAGACGGTGCTTGGAATCGGCCGCTCCGCCATCAGCCAACAGATGAGCGACCTTGAACAGCGCCTTGGCCTACGGCTGTGTCAGCGCGGGCGGGCGGGCTTTTCCCTGACGGAGGAAGGCCGCGAGGTGTATCAGTCGGCATTGCAACTGTTAAGTGCGCTGGAAAGTTTTCGCACCGAAGTCAACGGCCTGCATCAGCACCTGCGCGGTGAATTGATCATTGGTCTGACCGACAATCTCGTCACCCTGCCCCATATGCGCATCACCCATGCCCTGGCCCAATTGAAGGAACGCGGACCTGATGTGCAGATACAGATTCGCATGATCGCCCCCAACGAGGTCGAACAAGGTGTACTCGACGGTCGATTGCATGTCGGAGTGGTGCCCCAGGCCAGCGCTCTTTCCGGGCTGGAGTATCAACCGCTCTACAGCGAACGCTCGCTGTTGTATTGCGCGGTCGGGCATCCGTTGTTTTATGTGGATGACCAACAACTGGACGACGCTCGCCTCAACAGCCAGGATGCCATCGCACCGACTTTCCGCTTGCCCGCCGAGATCCAGGCCCACTACCAGGCACTCAATTGCACTGCCAGTGCATCGGACCGCGAAGGCATGGCGTTCCTGATTCTTACCGGGCGCTACATCGGTTACCTGCCGGATCATTACGCCAACCTGTGGGTCCAGCAGGGACGGTTGCGCGCCCTCAAGCCCACGGCCCGTTTCTATGATTTGAGCCTGGCGTCAGTCACGCGCAAGGGGCGTCGGCCTCATCTGGTGCTGGAGAGTTTTCTCCAGAGCTTGGCGGCAACTCGCTAACGCCTGATCTCTTTGTGGGAGCGAGCTTGCTCGCGAAGGCGATGTCTCTGTCAGCATCAATGTTGAATGACTGTCCGCTTTCGCGAGCAAGCCCGCTCCCACAGGTGTTTAGTCAGGCTTTATATAGCAGAGGCACTTGTCGGATCGCTGCCGGTGCGCTATCAACGCATTTGCTTGCCCCACAGACCCAGCCCGGAAACGCCCATGACCTTCGAAGTCCCTGCCCACGGTGGCAAGCCCACCAGCCGCATTCGTCAAAAAAACGAAGAGACCATCCTCAAGGCCGCCGAAGATGAATTCGCCCGTCACGGGTTCAAAGGCACCAGCATGAATGCCATTGCCTTGAAGGCCGGGCTGCCCAAGGCGAACCTGCATTATTACTTCACCAACAAGCTTGGGTTGTACGTGGCGGTGCTGAGCAACATCATCGAGTTGTGGGACAGCACCTTTAATACCCTCACCGCCGAAGATGATCCGGGCGAAGCCCTGACCCGCTACATTCGCGCCAAAATGGAGTTTTCCCGCCGTCACCCGCAAGCGTCCCGGCTTTTCGCCATGGAAGTGATCAGCGGTGGTGAATGTCTGACTGAATATTTCAACCAGGATTATCGCACCTGGTTCAACGGCCGCGCGGCGGTGTTCCAAGCCTGGATCGACGCCGGCAAGATGGACCCGATCGACCCCGTGCACCTGATCTTTCTATTATGGGGAAGTACTCAGCATTACGCCGACTTCGCCACCCAGATCTGCCGCGTGACCGGTCGTAGCAAGTTGACCAAGCAGGACATGATCGATGCCGGTGACAATCTGATCCGCATCATTCTCAAGGGCTGCGGCCTGAAACCAACCTTTTAAGATCCTCATGCCTTTTACCCTCACCGGCTTTTGTGAATACCGCGAAGAGATTCGCAAAAGCCGCTTCATTACCCTCGCCGCCCCTATCACCAGCCCCGCCGATGCCGTGGCCTTCATAGAACAGCACAGCGATCTGAACGCCACACACAACTGCTGGGCCTGGAAACTCGGCGATCAATACCGCAGCAACGACGACGGCGAACCGGGTGGCACCGCCGGGCGGCCAATCCTGGCGGCCATCGAAGCCCAGGCTTGCGATCAGGTCGTGGTGCTGGTGATCCGTTGGTACGGCGGAATCCAGTTGGGCACAGGAGGGTTGGCCCGGGCCTATGGCGGGGGCGCGAACAAATGCCTGCAAAACGCCGAGAAGGTTGAATTGATCAGCCGCGTGGCGCTGCGCTGCACCTGCGGTTTCGCGGAACTGGCCCTGGTGAAGCTGCGGGTCGCCGAGTGCGGCGGGCTGGTGAACACAGAAAGCTTTACAGCCAATGGTGTGGACTTGCAGGTGGCCGTGGGTGAAGCGCAGATCGAAACATTGCAGAAGCAATTGGCCGACCTGAGCCGTGGACGGATTCTGCTGGCACGTTGAAAGCGAAGGGTACTGCGACTTTTCGGGGCAACGCCCCTCGTCCGACTTGCCCACATCCACTGTGCACCCGACTGTGGATAACCTGAGCACATCCCGCTGTAACCCTTCTGTCATGCGGCTTTGCGACCGCTGTTCGTTTTTTGATCAAAGCACTGCTTTTGGTACGAATTCGTTAGAAAAACAAATGCTTGCGGCGTTTTATCACCTTTAGAAGAAAGCCGGGCGCTGGTTATGCCTGACCTTCAGGCTTGCGCACAATAACTGTGGAACATCCTGTGGATAACCCGTTCATGGCTGACGCCGCCCCATGAAAGGCATGGCTCGCAGCCGCCTGATCATTTTTTAACCACCCGTTTCGGGGCACAAACAGCGCCTCCATCACCTGCTCGCCCCATTGCGGTGCTCTATCCACAGCGAAGGTGCTGGCGGGTACACCAAGCTAATAGGCGAAGCGCGGGGCTCGCTGACATTTCCTGACCTACTGGCCAGGAAATTGCTTTATCCACAGGCATTCATGTCCCCCGACCCGAGCCTGTCATGTCCGACCCCGATTCCATCCCGCGCCTGCAATTGCGCAAGATCAGCAAACGCTACCCTGGTTGCCTGGCCAATGACGCCATCGACCTGAGTATCCAACCCGGCGAGATCCACGCGCTGCTCGGCGAAAACGGCGCTGGCAAAAGCACCCTGATGAAGATTATCTACGGCGTTACCCAAGCCGATTCGGGCGAGGTGATCTGGCAAGGCCAACGGGTCGACCTGCGCAACCCGGCGCAGGCCCGCAGCCTGGGCATCGGTATGGTGTTCCAGCATTTCTCGCTGTTTGAAACCCTTACCGTGGCGCAGAACATCGCCCTGGCCATGGGCGCGGCAGCCGGTACACCGGCGCAACTGGAACCGCGAATCCGCGAAGTTTCCCGACGCTACGGCATGGCCCTGGAGCCGCAGCGGCTGGTCCACAGCCTGTCGATTGGCGAGCGCCAACGGGTGGAGATCATTCGCTGCTTGATGCAGGACATCCGTCTGCTGATTCTCGATGAACCCACCTCGGTGCTGACGCCCCAGGAAGCCGACGAACTGTTCGTGACCCTGCGGCGCCTGGCGAGCGAGGGCTGCAGCATTTTGTTCATCAGCCACAAGTTGGGCGAGGTCCGCGCGTTGTGCCACAGCGCGACAGTGCTGCGCGGCGGACGGGTGTCAGGGCATTGCACACCAGCGCAGTGCTCGGACCGCGAATTGGCGCAGTTGATGGTCGGCGAGGCGGCCGGCCTGATCGCGGACTATCCCAAGGTCAGCGCAGACAAAGCGTTCCTTGAGATCCACAAACTGTCATGGCCGAACCCGGACCCGTTCGGCTGCTCATTGCGGGATATAGACCTTGAGGTACGCAGCGGCGAAATCGTCGGTATCGCCGGAGTGGCGGGTAATGGACAGGACGAGTGGTTGGCATTACTCAGCGGTGAAACGCAACTGCCCCGCCACAAAGGCGAGACGATCCGGTTCGACGGGCAACCTGTGGCACATCTGCGTCCCGATGCCCGACGCCGCCTCGGGCTGGCATTTGTTCCAGCCGAACGCCTGGGCCATGGCGCCGTGCCGCAATTGAGCCTGGCGGATAACACCCTGCTCAGCGCCTTCCAACAAGGACTGATCAGTTGCGGCCTGATTCAACGGCGCAAGGTCGAGCACCTGGCCGAGGAGATTATCCGTCGTTTTGGGGTGAAGACGCCCGATACCAGAACCCCGGCGCGCAGCCTCTCGGGGGGCAACCTGCAAAAATTCATCCTCGGTCGGGAAATCCTTCAACAGCCCAGGCTGCTGGTGGCGGCGCATCCGACCTGGGGCGTAGACGTCGGCGCGGCGGCGACCATCCACAGGGCACTGATTGCCTTGCGCGATGCGGGTGCTGCCATCCTGGTGATCTCCGAAGACCTCGACGAACTGTTCCAGATCAGCGACCGCCTCGGCGCTTTGTGTGGCGGGCGCTTGTCCGCCTTGAGGCCCACTGTCCAAACCCGGCTAAGCGACGTCGGCGGCTGGATGGCCGGCCAGTTCGACGCCCCTCCATCCCCTGATCCTGCGACGGTCTAACGGAGTTTTTATGCTGCTGTCTCTTGAACCCCGCGGCCAACAATCGCGCCTGATGCTCTGGTGCTCGCCGCTGCTGGCCGCCGTATTGACCCTGGGCTGTGGCTCGCTGCTGTTCGCCGTCCTGGGGCATGATCCGTTGCAAACCTTGTACACCTTGTTGATCGCACCGATCAGCGATCTATACGGCGTGTCCGAATGGCTGGTCAAAGCCTTGCCGATCCTGCTCTGTGCCCTCGGCCTGGCGGTGGCCTACCAGGCACGAATCTGGAACATTGGCGCCGAGGGACAATTGTTATTGGGCGCCCTGGCCGGCAGCGCTGTCGCGGTGAACATCATCGACATGCAAAGCCGTTGGGCATTGGTGCTGATTCTGCTGACCGGCACTCTCGCCGGTGCCGCCTGGGCCGGGCTCACGGCGTGGCTACGCACACGCTTCAATGCCAATGAAATCCTCACCAGCATCATGCTCAATTACATCGCGCTTAACCTGCTGCTGTTCTGCGTTCACGGGCCGCTGAAAGACCCCGCCGGGTTCAACTTTCCGGAGTCGGCCATGTTCGGCGATGCCAGTCGCCTGCCATTGCTGGTGGAGGACGGGCGGCTTCATGCCGGGTTGTATTTCGCCCTGCTGGCACTGGTGGCGGTCTGGGTGTTGCTGCAAAAAAGTTTTGTCGGGTTTCAGATCAAAGTGTTGGGCCTGGACGCTAGGGCCGCCGGTTTCGCCGGTTTTCGCCAGAAGCCGCTGGTGTGGCTGGCGTTGTTGATCAGCGGCGCACTGGCCGGGCTCGCCGGTGTCTGCGAAGTGACCGGGCCAATCGGCCAACTGGTGCCGCAGGTGTCGCCGGGCTACGGCTATGCGGCGATTACCGTGGCGTTCCTGGGGCGCCTGAATCCCATCGGCATTCTGTTCGCCAGCCTGTTGATGGCCCTGTTGTACATCGGCGGCGAAAGCGCGCAGATGTCGCTGAACCTTCCCCAGGCGATCACCCAGTTGTTCCAGGGCATGATGCTGTTTTTCCTGTTGGCCTGCGACGTACTGATCCTGTATCGGCCGCGCCTTAACCTGCGCTGGGCCCGGCGCACCCGGACCACCGCCGTTCAGGCAGGAGCGCTGTGATGGATATCGACCTGTTGAGCAATATTTTCTACGCCATGATCCGTTGCGGCACACCGTTGCTGCTGGTGGCCCTGGGTGAGCTGATCTGCGAGAAAAGTGGTGTTTTGAACCTGGGCCAGGAAGGCATGATGCTGTTCGGCGCGGTGATCGGTTTTATCGTTGCGTTCAACAGCGGCAACCTGTGGCTTGGCGTGCTGCTGGCGATGGCCGCCGGGATGCTGTTGTCGGCGCTGTTCGCGTTGGTAGCGCTGGTGTTCAACGCCAATCAGGTGGCCACCGGATTGGCGTTGACGATTTTCGGCGTAGGGCTGTCGAGTTTTGTCGGGGCGGCCTGGGTCGGCAAGCCGCTGGCGGGGTTCGAGCCGCTGGCGATTCCCTACTTGAGTGACATCCCGTTGATCGGGCGGATGCTGTTTGCCCAGGATCTGCTGGTGTACCTGTCTTTTGCACTGTTCGCCCTGGTGGCCTGGGTGATTGTGAAAAGTCGCGTCGGGCTGATCATCCAGGCGGTGGGGGAAAATCCCGATGCCGCCAGTGCCATGGGCCTGCCGGTGTTGCGGGTGCGGACCCTGGCGGTGCTGTTCGGCGGCGCCATGGCCGGGCTGGCGGGTGCCTATCTGTCGCTGGCCTACACGCCGATGTGGGCCGAAAACATGAGCGCCGGGCGCGGCTGGATCGCCCTGGCGCTGGTGGTGTTCGCCAGTTGGCGAGTGTGGCGCCTGCTGCTGGGCGCCTACCTGTTCGGCCTCGCCAGCATCCTGCACCTGGTGGCCCAGGGCTTGGGGCTGGCGATTCCATCGAGCTTGCTGGCGATGCTGCCGTATGCCGCGACCATCGTGGTGCTGGTGTTGCTGTCCCGGGATGCCGTACGCACGCGGTTGTATGCGCCGGTGTCGCTGGGGCAGCCTTGGCAGGCGGGGCATTGAGAGACACCGCGGCACGCCTATCGCGAGCAGGCTCGCTCCCACATTTGTGATCGGGTGAAACCTGAGCTCAGGTTCGACTCAGACCCCTTGTGGGAGCGAGCCTGCTCGCGATGAGGCCCGAACCGGCAACACCTGTACCAAGCCCCACGCCAACTCGAAAAACAGGAAAACCCACAACACCGCATTGGCCCCATGAAGCAATGCATACAGCATCCAGGCCGCAAACAAAAACCGCCCCGCCGCGTCATAACGCCCATAAAGCGGCTGCGGATCCCGAATCCGCAGCACCGACCACACGCAAACAATCGAGCCCAGCAGATTTGCCATCAGCACATGCGCCGGCGCAAACGGCGGCAGTTCTCCAGGCAGGTCAAATAGCTGAGTCATACTCATCAACACACCATGCAACGCCGCAAAGCTCCACGGCGTGGCCAGCACGGCCGACACGATAAGGTCGTACCAGGCGCTGCCGCGCACCACCCGGCGATATTGCATCAAAGTCCACATACACCTTGCTCCAGATAATTGGGAAGCAAAGAGGCTAAAGCCTGGGGTATGCTCCAAGGTCAAGCCCTCCGGAGACCCACCATGCGCATCGGTGAACTCGCCCAAGCCTGTGCCGTCAGTCGTGACACGCTGCGCTTCTACGAGCAGCGTGGCCTGATCGCGGCGCAGCGCAGCGCCAATGGCTATCGCCACTACCCCGCCGACATGGTGCAACTGGTGCTCTACATCAAGACCGCCCAGCGCCTGGGTTTTACCCTCGGCGAGATCGGTAACAGCGTCGCCGCCCTGTGGCACACACCGGACCCGGACCGCGCCGTGACGCAATTGCTGCAAGACAAACTGAACCTGATCGAAACCCGCATGACCGAACTCGACGCGTTGCGTCATGAGCTGAAACAACGGCTCGGGCAACGTTGTCCATTAAATCCGTGACCTTTTTTCATCAAGGATGCTCCTCATGAATTCGGCAAAAAACGCATTGATCATTGGCGCCTCCCGGGGCCTGGGCCTCGGTCTGGTGAAGACGCTGCTGAGCGATGGCTGGAGCGTGACCGCCACCGTGCGCAACCCGCAGAACGCCGAGGCGTTGAAGGCGCTTGGGCCGGTGCGGATCGAAAAGCTCGACATGGACGACCAGCAGGCCGTCATCGCCCTGAGCCAGCAGCTCAAGGGCGAAACCTTCGACCTGTTGTTCGTCAATGCCGGTGTCAAAGGCCCGGACAACCAGAGCCCGGGCGGCGCGACGCTGGCGGAAGTCGGCCAGTTGTTCTTCACCAATGCCGTGGCGCCGATCAACCTGGCCCAGCGCTTCGTCGGCCAGATCCGCGACGGCAGCGGCGTACTGGCATTCATGAGCTCGGTGCTGGGCAGCGTGACCATGCCCGACGCGCCGGAGTTGGCGCTGTACAAGGCCAGCAAGGCGGCGCTCAACTCCATGACCAACAGCTTCGTCAGCCAACTGGGCGAGCAGACATTGACGGTTCTGTCGCTGCACCCGGGCTGGGTGAAGACGGACATGGGTGGCGAAGGGGCGGACATTGATGTCCAGACCAGCACCCGAGGCCTGATTGATCAGGTCAATGCCTTTGCCGGCAAGGGTGGGCATCATTTCGTCAACTACAAGGGCGAGACGATTCCCTGGTAACCCAAGCCTGTGGGAGCGAGCCTGCTCGCGATTGCG
>NZ_JABWQV010000156.1 GCF_014268615.1 Pseudomonas tehranensis
CTACCTCGGCATCCATGCCGAGGTGCCCCCTACGCAATGCCTGCGTTCGGCCAGTGTGGTTAACGGGGCGACCAGATCAAGATCCAAAGCAAAGCAAAGCAAAGCAAGAGCGCGACACGTCCAGCATCTATGTAGCTGAGTCACCGCTATCGCGAGCAGGCTCGCTCCCACATTGGATCTAGTCGTACACAAAACATGTGTCCACTGGAGATCAACTGTGGGAGCGAGCCTGCTCGCGATAGGGCCAGCACAGACAACGGAATTCAACCGCCAGGCTCAGACCGAAACGAAGAAGAAACTCAACACCAACCCTACCCCCACGAACCACACCAGCGAACGCAAGATCGCCCAGTCCGCCAGGTAGCAGATGATGTACAGCAGACGACTGGTGATAAACAGCACCGCCAGCACGTTGATGGTCACAAGCTCGGCATTGCCGGCCAGGTGCGCGACGATCACGGCAGCGGCGAAAAACGGGGCGATTTCAAAGCTGTTCAGTTGCGCGGCGTATGCACGCCGGGGGGCTCCTTCGAGCGAGTCCAGAAAATCCCGAGGGTCGTGGTTGTCGCGCAACCGGTATTTACCACCGGCCTTGGCGATCGCAATGCACAGGTAAGGCAGGAGAAAGGCAATCAAAATGCACCACAGGGCAACCGTCATGAAGCAGTTCCTTCTTTGAGTGTTATAGAAATCGAAAATCGGGGTGCTGGTCAGAGTTTCATCACCAGCATGCCAATCAGCACCAGAGCGCAGGCTAAGAGCCGCGGCCGGCCAAAAGGTTCTTTCAGGTAACGCATGCCAAACAGCACCACCAGGATCACGCTGATCTCCCGCAGCGCCGCCGCTTCGGCGATCGAGCCCAGTTGCATGGCCCACAGCACCAAAGCGTAGCTCAACAGTACGCAAAATCCGACCGCCAACCCCAGCCGCCATTGTTCACGCCAGAACAACATGAACGCGGGTCGTTTGCGCACCAGCGCCAGCAACGGAAATGGCCAGGCACTGAGCAGCGTCACCCAGACCAGGTAATCCAGTGGCAGGGGCCAGCGCCGCAGGGCATGGCCGTCGATAAAGGTGTAGCAGCCGATGCACAGGCCGATCAGCGCCACCACCGGCAACATCGACCAGGGCAACCGCTCGCCACCACCGCCCTGCCACAACAGGCAAAGCATGCCGAACGGGATCAGCAAGATGCCGATGATCTGCTGGGTCGTCAGCACTTCCCCGGCGAAGATCAACGTCAAAGCCAGCACCACCAATGGCGACAAACCACGCATCAACGGATAGACCAGCCCCAGGTCACCCACCCGATACGCCTGGATCAACAGATAGCGGTACAACAACTCGAATGCCGCCGACGCCAGGATCCACGGCCAGATCTCCAGCGGTGGCAACGCCACGAAGCCCAGCGCCAGGACCACGAACAGCAACGCGACGCTGTCCATGCACGCCACCACCAGCAAACGCTCGCCACTGAACTTGATCAGCGTATTCCATGCCGCATGCAACAGCGCGGCGACCAATACCAAGGCCGTTGCCAGCACAGCACGCTCCTTAATTGCGTCCAGAGAATTGATTCGCCATCCATCAGCAGCCGTTTATACTGCAAACGACCACGCCGCACTCAGTTGCGCATAAACCAATTCCAATAATTTTTGCTGCTGCCCCGTTTCATCCGAACCGGCGCATCGGCATGCGTATGCCTGATCAGAGCGTCAAGACTACAGACAGAGACCTTGCGCATGCCACTCGCCTTGCTTGCTTTGGCCGTCGCCGCTTTTGGCATCGGCACCACCGAATTCGTCATCATGGGGCTGTTGCCCGATGTCGCCCGTGATCTGGCCGTGAGCATTCCCCAGGCCGGGCTGCTCATTACCGGGTATGCCCTGGGCGTGGTGTTCGGCGCGCCGATCCTGGCCATCGGCACCGCCAACATGCCGCGCAAGGCAACGCTGCTGGGCATGACGCTGATGTTCATCGTCGGCAACGTGCTCTGCGCCCTGGCGCCGAACTACGCCACGCTGATGGCCGCCCGGGTCATCACCGCACTGTGCCACGGGGCATTCTTTGGTATCGGCTCGGTGGTTGCAGCCGGACTGGTGGCGCCGAACAAACGGGCCCAGGCCATTGCAATGATGTTCACAGGGCTGACCCTGGCCAATGTGCTAGGTGTGCCGCTGGGCACGGCGCTGGGGCAGTACGCCGGCTGGCGCTCGACCTTCTGGGCGGTATCGGTCATCGGGATCATTGCCGCCCTTGCCCAATGGGTCTGGCTGCCCCGGGAAATCCCCATGGAGAAGGCCAATCTGGCCAGCGAGTTCAGGGTGCTGGGCAAGGCCAACGTGCTGCTGGCCCTGGGCATGAGCGTACTGGCCTCCACCAGCCTGTTCAGCGTGTTCACCTACATCGCGCCGATCCTGCAGGACATCACGGGTGTCAGCCCCCACGGCATCACGCTCATGCTGCTGCTGTTCGGTGTCGGCCTGACAGCGGGCAGTTTCCTCGGCGGACGGCTGGCGGACCGGCGCCTGCTGCCTTCGCTGGTAGCCATGGCCCTGGCGGTGGTGCTGGTGCTGGCCGCGTTCAGCCAGACCAGCCGGTCGGTGGTTCCAGCGGCTATTACCCTGGTCCTATGGGGTGTGTTCGCCTTTGCACTGTGTCCGATCCTGCAATTGCTGATCATCGACCAGGCCCAAGAAGCGCCGAACCTGGGCTCGACCCTGAACCAGAGCGCGTTCAACCTTGGCAACGCGGCTGGCGCCTGGATTGGCGGCCTGGTGGTGGCCAGCGGCGCCGATCTGGCCGACCTGCCATGGACCGGCGCTCTGGTGAGCGGGCTGACCGTGTTGACGGCACTGTATTTTATTTATCGTCAGCGTCGTCAGGACGCCCTGGTGGGTGCGGCCGACTAGGCTGGCCGGTCTCGCTCCGCACCTGGGCATGACTCAGCAGCGCAAAGATGAAACTGCCACCAATGATATTCCCTGCCAGGGTCGGCGCGGCGAACACCATCCAGAAGTCCTCCCACGACAGCTGGCCGGCGAACACCAGATAGGACACTTCGGCAGAGCCGACGACAATGTGGGTGAAATCGCCAAGCGCCATCAGGTAAGTGATGAGGATGATGATCCACATCTTGGCGCTCTCCATGGAAGGAATCATCCAGACCATGGTGGCGATCATCCAGCCTGAAATGATGCCCTTGGCGAACATCTGGCCGGTGTCGTTTTCCATGACCTTGCGACCGATCTCCAGAAAAGCCATATCGGTGCGCCGGTCGAAAATCGGCAGATGCAGCATCACATAGGCCACCAGCAAGGTTCCGCACAGGTTGCCCACCAGCACCACGCCCCAGAGCCGGAACAGACGGCCGAAGTTACCCAAGGTGGGTTTGCTCATGATGGGCAGCACAGCGGTCAAGGTGTTTTCGGTAAACAGTTGCTGGCGGGCAAGAATCACCGCGAGAAAACCGGCGCAGTAGCCGAAGCTGGCGATCACCTTGAAGGCCTCGCCCTCAGGCAAGCGGGAATTGAGCAGCCCCATCGCCATCAGCGACAGGCCCATGGTCAACCCGGCGGCCAGGGCCGACCACCAAAGCGCGGCGACACTGCGCTCCAGTTCCTGATTGCCCTGGGTACGGATAATTTCATGCAGTACCGCGGCCCGCGGTGGCTGATTGCGGTCGACTTCGTGCTTTTCCTGCGCCGAAAGATCAGGGGTCTTGCCGTCTTTGCGAGTGTCCATGGAGCTCCTGAACCGGTAGCGTGATGTACCTACGACACGCAGCGTGCGGCGCTGTTCAGTAGCGGGCCTTTGTTCACGCAAACTTTGGAATCGCCATCGCGAGCAGGCTCGCTCTTACAAAGGATTGGCGATAGACACCCGCAAGTCCATGTGGGAGCGAGCCTGCTCGCGATTGGAGACACCGCCGAGCTCACGCGCCGGCAATATCGTCCTGGAACTGATCCTTGACGTACTTGATCTCGGTCCGGCCGTGCGGCGCCGGCAGGCCATCTTCCCCAAGATTGACGAAGACCATCTTCTCCACGGTCAGGATGCTTTTACGGGTGATCTTGTTGCGCACTTCGCAGGTCAGGGTGATGGAGGTGCGGCCGAATTCGGTGGCGGTGATGCCCAGTTCGATGATGTCGCCCTGGCGCGAAGCGCTGACGAAGTTGATTTCGGAGATGTATTTGGTCACCACGCGCTGGTTGCCGAGCTGGACAATGGCATAGATCGCCGCTTCTTCGTCGATCCAGCGCAAAAGACTGCCGCCAAACAGCGTGCCGTTGGGGTTGAGGTCTTCGGGCTTGACCCACTTGCGGGTGTGGAAATTCATGTTCACTCCTGAGCGTCTGGCCGATGGATGCCGGCATCATGGCAGACCGGGCAGCGTGGCTCTATGTCGAGGCTCTAATAACGCTCATCGGCAATTTTGATTTGCCGACAGAAACCCTTTGGAAGATCCGATTAGCCCGCTATAATCGCCACCGCTTTACCTCGGTCCACGCTTTGGACCGTTCCCGCCACCTGTCCGAGGGGCGCTGCAGCAGGTTCGACCTGTCAGGCTCGGATGGGGCGTTGTTTGTACGGGGCACCCCGACGGACACTAAACGCACAACGGCGCCCATTCGCATACATTACGAATGGAGGCTCTTCATGAGCGCTGTTATCACGCCTGCAGATTTTACCGATTACAAAGTCGCCGACATGTCCCTGGCCGCCTGGGGTCGTCGCGAAATCATCATCGCCGAATCCGAAATGCCAGCCCTGATGGGTCTGCGTCGTAAATACGCCGGCGAGCAACCGCTCAAGGGCGCGAAGATCCTCGGCTGCATCCACATGACCATTCAGACCGCCGTGCTGATCGAAACCCTGGTTGCCCTGGGTGCCGAAGTACGCTGGTCGTCCTGCAACATCTTCTCGACCCAGGACCAGGCAGCTGCCGCCATTGCCGCTGCCGGTATCCCGGTATTTGCCTGGAAGGGCGAGACCGAAGAGGAATACGAATGGTGCCTGGAGCAGACCATCCTCAAGGATGGCCAGCCATGGGCCACCAACATGATTCTTGACGACGGCGGCGACCTGACCGAACTGCTGCACAAGAAATACCCAGCCGTACTGGACCACGTCCACGGCGTGACCGAAGAGACCACCACCGGCGTACACCGCCTGCTGGACATGCTGGCCAAGGGCGAACTGAAGATCCCGGCCATCAACGTCAACGACTCGGTGACCAAGAGCAAGAACGACAACAAGTACGGCTGCCGTCACAGTCTCAACGACGCCATCAAGCGCGGCACCGACCACCTGTTGTCGGGCAAGCAGGCCTTGGTGATCGGCTACGGTGACGTGGGCAAGGGCTCGGCCCAGTCGCTGCGCCAGGAAGGCATGATCGTCAAGGTGTCCGAAGTCGACCCGATCTGCGCCATGCAGGCCTGCATGGACGGCTTCGAGCTGGTTTCGCCGTTCATCGACGGTAACAACGATGGCACCGAAGCAAGCATCGACAAAGCGCTGCTGGGCAAGATCGACTTGATCGTGACCACCACCGGTAACGTCAATGTCTGCGACGCGAACATGCTCAAGGCCCTGAAAAAGCGCGCTGTGGTCTGCAACATCGGCCACTTCGACAATGAAATCGACACCGCTTTCATGCGCAAGAACTGGGCATGGGAAGAAGTGAAGCCACAGGTCCACAAGGTGCATCGCACCGGCACCGGCAGCTTCGACCCACAGAACGATGACTACCTGATCCTGCTGGCCGAAGGCCGCCTGGTGAACCTGGGCAACGCCACCGGCCACCCAAGCCGCATCATGGACGGCTCGTTTGCCAACCAGGTCCTGGCGCAGATTTTCCTGTTCGGCCAGAAATACGCCGACCTGTCGCCGGCCCAGAAAGCCGAGCGCCTGACCGTGGAAGTGCTGCCCAAGAAACTCGACGAAGAAGTGGCCCTGGAAATGGTCCGCGGTTTCGGCGGCGTGGTCACCAAACTGACCAAGCAACAGGCTGACTACATCGGCGTGACCGTCGAAGGCCCGTTCAAGCCGCACGCTTATCGCTACTGATCGGCGCTGCTTCCTTGGTGGAGCGGACCTGTGGGAGCGAGCCTGCTCGCGATGCAGACACCTTGATCTGACTCTCAGACCGAGGTGATGCCAATCGCGAGCAGGCTCGCTCCCACATGAGTCCACTCCCGCAAGGGCTATGCAAGCCTCACCGGCCTACGAGTTTCCAAGGATATGACCATGTCCCAAGACCGTCGCTACAGCTTCGAGTTCTTCCCGACGAAGACCGATGCTGGGCATGAAAAACTGATCGCCACTGCCCGTCAGTTGGCGAGCTACAACCCCGACTTCTTCTCCTGCACCTACGGTGCTGGCGGTTCGACCCGTGACCGCACGATCAACACCGTGTTGCAGCTCGAAAGCGAAGTCAAAATCCCCGCCGCCCCGCACCTGTCCTGCGTGGGTGACAGCAAAGCCGATCTGCGCAGCCTGTTGAGCCAGTACAAGGCGGCCGGCATCACCCGTATCGTGGCCCTGCGCGGTGACCTGCCCTCGGGTATGGGCATGGCGAGCGGTGAACTGCGCCATGCCAACGACCTGGTTGAATTCATTCGTGAAGAAACCGGTGAGCACTTCCATATCGAAGTGGCAGCCTACCCAGAGATGCACCCCCAGGCACGCAACTTCGAAGACGACCTGCTCAACTTCGTACGCAAAGCCAACGCCGGCGCCAACAGCGCGATCACCCAGTACTTCTTCAACGCCGACAGCTACTTCTACTTTGTCGACCGCGTACGCAAGATGGGGGTCGACATTCCTGTCGTGCCGGGGATCATGCCGATCACCAACTACAGCAAACTCGCGCGTTTTTCCGACGCCTGCGGGGCAGAAATCCCACGCTGGATCCGCAAGCAGCTGGAAGCCTACGGCGACGACACATCCAGCATCCAAAGCTTCGGAGAGCAAGTCATCACACAAATGTGTGAGCGCTTGTTACAAGGCGGGGCGCCGGGGTTGCATTTCTATACCCTGAATCAGGCCGAGCCCAGCCTCGCCGTATGGAATAACCTCAAACTGCCGCGTTAATGTCTTAATTGGGCGGTACAAAGAGGCCTTGGCGAAAACCCAAGGCCTTTTTTCTACCTGAAATATCTGGAGGGATGCAGTAGATGCCTATTGGTCAAAGGTTAACGACCCCACAACTCATTTATCTGGTCTATGGGGCCGAGACCTATCATCAAGAAGCCGTGTTCAGCATTGCCAGCGCCTTGGCCGGACTGCGCGAGAGCCCGGGTGAGGCACTGGACATCCAAGTATTTACCGACAATCCCATGCCCTACGCTGGACTCCCGGTGCGCGTACGCCACCTCGACAACGAAACCCGTCAGACCTGGATCGAGCCGCACGGCTATCACTTTCGCGCAAAGCATGTCGTCATGCAAAAGGTGCTTGAGGAAGTCGAGCTGGCACTGCTGATCGACACCGACACCTTCTTCCACTGCTCTCCTCTGGAGCTGTTCCGGCGCATTCAGCCCGGCACGCTGCTCTGCAACGCGGTAGATCTGAACTATGGCGCCAACAAGGATGCAGTACTTTACGTAGCGCTGGCGCAAGCCCTGCAACGACGGCAACTGGCGGATGACAACATGCCGCTGCTGAACTCAGGCGTGATCGGTCTTCATTGGAGCGACGCATCAGTTCTGGATCGCTCGATAGCCCTGATGGACGAGTTTTATCCCATGGCGAACGGCGCCTACACGCTGGAAGAGTTCTGCCTTTCGGTTGCAGCCTATCGCTCGGTGCACGTGCGCGAATGTCCCGACCTGATTCACCATTACTGGAGCCGCAAACAGCTGTTCCGCGCCAAAACCAAGGCCTGGCTCGACAAACATCATGCCGCGCCCATGTGCCAATTGGCCCTGGATGAAACCCGTCAAGTCACCGCAACGTTACCCCGACCGCCCACATTGCGCCGTCTGGCTTATAAAATGATTACCGTGGCGCTACCCAGCCATAAACGGCAATTCATGCGCGAAATTCTCTACGGCTGCTACCGTCACACCAACCCGTTCGACCAGGCCTGCGCCCCGGTCTGGTGGGAAAAGGCCAGGGAGAACGTTGAAGATCGCCTGAAAGAGCCATTGAAAGACCATGAACTCAAACGATGGCTCAACCACCCACTGATTCGCTGGGTGCTGGGCGAACGCCGCGAAGCCATCTATCGGCATCTAATGCAGGCAAAAGGCAATTAAGCCGCGGGCCAGAGGGCTCTAGCTATTTGATGAGCTCTCGTCGTAACCTCAGGCCATGCCCTTCATCACCCGGTTACTGACCACCTTTGTCCTCCTGTACCTGAGCATGGATGCCCGGGCCGAGAAGTTGCGCATTGTCACCGAGCCCTGGGCGCCTTATGTCTACGAAGAGAACGGCCAGGTCCTGGGACTCGACTACGAAACTACCGCCATTGTGTTCAAGCGCCTGGGCATTGATGTGCAATGGCAACTGCTGCCTTGGAAGCGTTGCCTGGCAATGCTTGAGCAGGGCCTGGCGGACGGTGCGCTGGACATTTTCCACAGCAACGAACGCGACGCCATGCTGCTTTACCCCAGCGAACCGCTGTCGGACGTGGAGTTCGTGATGTTCTACGCCAACGCCCGTCCCCATCCGTTTCGTACCCTTGACGACTTGGGCGGCCTGACCGTGGGCACGTCGCCCGGTTATCTGTACAGCCAGGCCTTCAGAGAATCGCCCCTGTTCAAACGTGAGACGGCACCCACCCATGAAGCCAACTTCGGCAAGTTGCAACTGGGCCGGATTGACCTGCTCATCACCGACCGTCGGGTGGGTCGGCACGTACTCAAGCAAATGCAACTGGGCGACCAGATCACCGAAAACCCCGTGGTTGTGAGCCGTCAAAGCCAATACCTGGCGGTGCGGCGCAACGCCGGGATGGATCTGCTGGTGCAGCGCTTCAGCGCCGAGCTCAAGCGTTTCAAGCGCGAACCGGCCTATGCCGAGCTGATCGCCCGCTATGGCGCCGTTCCGTCTGCCAGGACCGAACCGTCCAGCCCGGTGCAGCGTTGAAATAAACCGTTGAGCAGCAGGAAAGCGGCGCGCGGCGTTTGCTCTGTTATACTCCGGCCTTCCCGCCAGGCTCACGCCCGGACGCCCGGTCTTGCAAAAGGCATCCCGACACCGCTACAGCGCAGCTTCCAGCCCGCGCGAGCCCTGCCCGGACCTGCCTTCCAGACTCGGCAGGACCGGACGGGATGACGTCTTTTTGTTGAACGTCATTCGCGCCCGGCAAGACTATCCCATTGGGCCAGGCCCTCACTAAAACAGGATTACTCATGTCCTTTGCTTCCCTCGGTCTCTCCGAGGCTTTAGTCCGCGCCATCGAGGCTGCCGGCTACACCCAGCCTACCCCGGTGCAACAGCGGGCCATCCCCGCCGTGTTGCAAGGTCGCGATCTGATGGTTGCGGCGCAGACAGGCACTGGTAAAACCGGTGGTTTTGCCCTCCCGATTCTGGAGCGGCTTTTCCCCAACGGTCATCCAGACAAATCCCAGCGTCACGGCCCGCGCCAACCGCGCGTCCTGGTCCTGACCCCAACCCGCGAACTGGCGGCCCAGGTACACGAGAGCTTCAAGATCTATGCTCGCGACCTGAAATTCGTCAGTGCCTGCATTTTCGGCGGCGTTGGCATGAACCCTCAGGTCCAGGCCATGGCCCGTGGCGTCGACGTGTTGGTGGCCTGTCCGGGTCGTTTGCTCGACCTGGCCGGCCAGGGCAGCGTCGATCTGTCCCACGTGGAAATCCTCGTGCTGGACGAAGCCGACCGCATGCTCGACATGGGCTTCGTCCATGACGTGAAGAAAGTGCTGGCCCGCCTGCCCGCCAAGCGTCAGAACCTGCTGTTCTCGGCGACGTTCTCCAAGGACATCACCGACCTGGCCGGCAAGCTGCTGCACAACCCGGAACGCATTGAAGTCACACCGCCAAACACCACGGTCGAGCGCATCGAACAACGTGTGTTTCGCCTGGCGGCCAGCCACAAGCGTGCCCTGTTGGCGCACCTGATTACCGCCGGCGCCTGGGAACAGGTCCTGGTGTTCACCCGCACCAAGCACGGCGCCAACCGCTTGGCCGAGTACCTGGACAAGCACGGCCTGCCGGCCGTGGCGATCCACGGTAACAAGAGCCAGAACGCCCGCACCAAGGCCCTGGCTGACTTCAAGGCCGGTGAAGTGCGCATTCTGGTTGCTACCGACATCGCCGCCCGCGGCCTGGACATCGACCAGTTGCCCCACGTGGTCAACTTCGAGTTGCCGAACGTCGATGAAGACTACGTACACCGTATCGGCCGTACTGGCCGGGCCGGCCGTTCGGGCGAAGCGATCTCGCTGGTCGCGCCGGACGAAGAGAAACTGCTCAAAAGCATCGAGCGCATGACCAAGCAGAAAATCGCCGATGGCGACCTGATGGGCTTCGATGCCAGTACCATCGAGGCCGAGAAGCCTGAAGTGCGTGAACGTCCGGACGTGCGCAACCCACGCAATGCCCGTGGCCCTCGCGGTGACGGTCCAAATGGCGGCGGTGGTGGCGGCGGCGGCCGTAAAGACAAAGGCAAGGACAAGGGCAAGGAAAAATCGGCCAGCACCAGTCGCGGCGAACGCCCGGCCCGCGAGCACAAGCCTCGCGAAGGTACCCCGGCCCGTGAACAGCAGCGCCCGGCACCACGTGCCGCTGCCGATCGCGCACCGGACGAATTCCTGGACGACGATATCGATAACTTCGGCAACCGCGTCGATTACGTGCCGCAGCAAAAACCAGCCCAGGGTCGCGGACGTCGTCCGGGCGCTCCGGCACAGGGTGCGGGCGCAGGTGCTCCCCGCGGCCAGTCCCAGGGGCGTCAGAACGGCCCGCGCAACAGCAACGGCTCGTCCACCGGCACCCCACCGGCCAAGCGAAGCGGCCCGCGCAACGGCGCGCCTCGTGACGGTCAGGCCCGCCGCGAAGACTCCCGCCCTCGCCGCCCGGCGCGTGACGATCAGCCTCGTCAGGAACCCGCCGTGCAAGCCCCTCGTGGCAACCAGCCGAAGATCATGCACAAGGAATCGAAGGTCGATCGATTCCCGACGCCTGAACAGCTGGACCAACTGCCAAGCCGTCCACGGGGCGAGAAGCCGGCACTGCTGACCCGCAATCGCTGAGTTTCTCCAGGCCATAAAAATGCCCCTGATCTCGCGATCAGGGGCATTTTTATGTGAGTGACGCCGACCTCGCTCTGTGGGAGCGAGCCTGCTCGCGATTGC
>NZ_JABWQV010000157.1 GCF_014268615.1 Pseudomonas tehranensis
CCGCCATCGCGAGCAGGCTCGCTCCCACATATCACCTAACCCTTGCCCTTGGTCCGGGTCATGTTCGGCCCGCCATTCTTTTCCAGATGCTCGATGATCATCCCCGCCACGTTCTTGCTCGTGGTGGTTTCGATCCCTTCCAGACCTGGTGAGGAGTTGACCTCCATTACCAGTGGCCCGTGATTGGAGCGCAGGATGTCTACGCCCGCCACGGCAAGGCCCATGACTTTAGCGGCGCGCAGGGCCGTCATGCGCTCTTGCGGCGTGATCTTGATCAGGCTGGCGCTGCCGCCGCGATGCAGGTTGGAGCGAAATTCCCCGGGCTTGGCCTGGCGCTTCATCGAAGCGATCACCTTGTCGCCGACCACGAAGCAGCGAATGTCCGCGCCGCCGGCTTCCTTGATGTATTCCTGGACCATGATGTTCTGCTTCAGTCCCATGAACGCTTCGATCACCGACTCGGCGGCCGTCGCGGTTTCACATAGCACTACGCCGATACCCTGGGTGCCTTCCAGCACCTTGATGACCAGTGGCGCGCCGTTGACCATGGCGATCAGATCGGGAATGTCGTCGGGAGAGTGGGCAAAACCGGTCACCGGCAAGCCGATCCCACGGCGCGACAACAATTGCAGCGAGCGCAACTTGTCCCGGGAGCGGGCGATGGCCACGGACTCGTTGAGGGGAAACACGCCCATCATTTCGAACTGGCGCAACACGGCACAACCATAGAACGTTACCGATGCACCGATGCGCGGGATCACCGCATCGAACCCTTCCAGCGGTTTTCCACGGTAGTGGATTTGCGGCTTGTGGCTGGCAATGTTCATGTAGGCGCGCAGGGTATCGATCACCACCATTTCATGGCCACGTTCGGTCCCGGCTTCAACCAGGCGACGAGTGGAATACAGACGCGGATTACGCGACAGCACAGCGATCTTCATGCAACACCTGTGGCAGAGGTAGTGGACACCGGGAACACCGGCTTGTCTTGAACGTATTTGATGCCCGGATTGACCACCAACTGGCCGTCGATCAAGGCTTTGGAACCCAATAACAGGCGATATCGCATGGACTTGCGGCAGGCAAGCGTGAACTCGACTCGCCAGATCCGATCCCCCAGTGCCAGCGTCGTGCTGATCACGTAGCGAACCTGAGCGTGGCCGTTGGAGCTTTTTATCGTTTTGCGCGCCACCAATGGAGCTTCGCAGCGACGATGGCGCAACTGCACCACCGTTCCCAGATGCGCGGTGAAGCGCACCCATTTTTCACCGTCACGCTCGAACGGCTCGATGTCGGTGGCGTGCAGGCTGGAGGTGCTGGCGCCGGTGTCGATTTTTGCCCGCAGGCCCGCGACACCCAGGTCTGGGAGCGCCACCCACTCGCGCAGACCGACAACGGTCAGATGGTCAAAAGTCTTCAATAAAAAAACCTGCGATCAGTACATCGGATCGTGGAGCCCGCGAATTGCGGTATTCACGCAGAATAATCACAAAATGGCGACAGTTATCTACACACCTGTTTGCGCTCGTGACCGACAGCGGCGCGCATCGAGCCGCCAGTCGGTTCGGCCGACATTCTATCCGTCGGACCGAATTCGTGCGCCCGACAAAAACGGTAGTACAGTTCTGACTATTGGCTGAAAGAGGAATTGCAGTGGCACAAAAAAAGGAAGAAGACGACAAGGTCCGTCTCGATAAATGGTTGTGGGCAGCGCGACTCTATAAAACCCGTGCCCTGGCCAAGACCGCCATCGAAAGCGGCAAGGTCCATCACCGGGGTGAACGCTGCAAACCGGGCAAGGAGCCTCGCATCGGCGACGAATATGTCATTCGCGCCGGGTTCGACGAAAAAACCGTGGTGGTCCAAGCCCTGTCGATCGTGCGCCGCGGCGCGCCTGAAGCCCAGACGCTGTATCGCGAAACCGAAGCCAGCATTGCCAAGCGTGAAGCCGCAGCCGCCCAACGCAAGGCCGGCGCCCTGGGGGTCAGCACCGATGGCAAGCCCAGCAAGAAGCAGCGGCGGGACCTGTTCAGGTTTCATGGTAGCAACAGCGAATAAAAGATCGGCCATTGGGGCCCGGAGTGCCTGTGGCTCAGATGAGCAGTCAGCCCATCGTCAGACAAAGCCTTGCGTTGCTTGGAACCCACCCGGAATGTCCATAAAATGCCCGCCATCCTTTGTCATCACCTCAGATACCAGACCCTATGACTGATTTGCCGGATACCGACTACACCCAACGCTTCATCTTCGATGACAGCGACACTCGTGGCGAGCTGGTGGCGTTGGAGCGTAGCTACGCCGAAGTGCTTGCCAAGCATCCCTATCCGGAACCGGTCGCCCAACTGCTCGGTGAACTGATGGCGGCTGCGGCGCTACTGGTCGGCACCTTGAAGTTCGATGGCTTGCTGATTCTCCAGGCCCGTTCCGAAGGCCCGGTGCCGTTGTTGATGATCGAATGCTCCAGCGAACGCGAGATCCGTGGCCTGGCCCGTTATCACGCTGAGCAGATCGCCCCCGACGCGAGCCTGGTCGACATGATGCCCGATGGCGTGCTGGCCCTGACGGTCGACCCAACCCACGGCAAGCGCTACCAAGGCATTGTCGATCTCGATGGCACGTCCCTGGCTGAATGCTTCACCAACTACTTCGTCATGTCGCAACAGACCAACACTCGCTTCTGGCTATACGCCGACGGGCGGCGCGCCCGCGGTCTGCTGCTGCAGCAATTGCCCGCCGACCGCCTTCGCGACCCGGAAGAACGTGACGCCAGTTGGCAGCACATCACCGCTCTGGCCAGCACCCTGAGCGCCGATGAGCTGCTGAGCCTGGACAACGAAACCGTGCTGCATCGCCTCTACCACGAAGAGCAGGTGCGCCTGTTCGACGGTCAGCCGTTGCGCTTCCAATGCAGCTGCTCTCGTGAACGTTCCGGCAATGCGCTGGTCAGTCTGGGTCTGGAAGATGCGCAGCAATTGGTGATCGAACATGGTGGCGCCATCGAGATCGATTGCCAGTTTTGCAACGAGCGCTACCTGTTCGACGCTGCGGACATCGCCCAATTGTTCGCCGGTGCGGGTGTCGACACACCGTCAGATACTCGTCACTAAAACGGTTCAGCGCAGGTAAATCTCCTGGCAAACGCCGGATTTACGCCGTACTGACGGGAGGGCCCTACTTTTTTTGGGCTTTTCTGGCATAATCCGGCCCACTTTTTTCGGGTAGTAGTGCGCGACTTCCTACTACAAAACGTTTGGAGCACTCGGCCACAGGCCGACGGGGAATCTCATGACGCAAGCCAATAACGCCGTGTACACCGATCTGAGTGTCGATGATCTGGTCAAAGAAGCCCTGAGTCGCGGTGAAGGCGAGCTTGCCGATACTGGCGCGCTGGTTGTTCGCACCGGTCATCGTACCGGTCGTTCACCGGTTGACCGTTTCATCGTTGAAGAGCCGACCACCCAGGACGCCATCGCCTGGGGCCCGATCAACCGCAAGTTCCCGGCCGACAAGTTCGACGCCCTGTGGGACCGCGTAGCAGCCTATCTGGGCGAGCGTGAGCGTTTTGTCTCCCATGTTCATGTAGGTTCCGATCCTGCGCACTACCTGCCGGTCAAGATGACCACCGAGACTGCCTGGCATAACCTGTTCGGCCGCTGCCTGTTCATCAACCCCGAGCAGTACAACGCCGGTGGCAAGGATGAATGGCAGATCCTCAACGCGCCGAACTTCGTCTGCGAGCCTGAGCGCGACGGCACCAATTCCGACGGCACCGTGATCATCAACTTCGCGGCCAGGAAAGTGCTTATCGCTGGCATGCGTTACGCCGGGGAAATGAAGAAAGCACTGTTCTCCGTCCAGAACTTCCTGCTGCCAGCGGTTGACGTATTGCCGATGCACTGCGCCGCCAACATGGGCGAAGAGGGCGATGTGACCCTGTTCTTCGGCCTGTCGGGCACGGGTAAAACGACTCTGTCCGCCGATGAAAGCCGTTACCTGATCGGTGATGACGAGCACGGCTGGGGCGTTGGCGTGGTCTTCAACATTGAAGGCGGTTGCTATGCCAAGTGCATCGACCTGTCCGAGAAGAACGAGCCGGTTATCTGGAAAGCCATCCAGCACGGCGCCGTACTGGAAAACGTCGTCCTGGATCCGGTCACCAAGAAAGCCGATTACGCCGACGACAGCCTGACCCAGAACAGCCGCGCCGCGTACCCGCGTGAACTGATCGAAAAACGCGCACCGAAAAACCTCGGTGGCGAGCCAAACGCAGTGATCTTCCTGACTTGCGACCTGACCGGCGTACTGCCGCCGGTGTCGATCCTCAGTGAAGAACAAGCGGCCTACCACTTCCTGTCCGGCTACACCGCACTGGTGGGCTCGACTGAAATGGGTTCGGGCAGCGGCATCAAGTCGACGTTCTCCACCTGCTTCGGCGCTCCATTCTTCCCACGTCCTGCCGGTGAATACGCTGAGCTGCTGATCAAGCGTATCCGTGGCTTTGGCTCCAAGGTCTATCTGGTCAACACCGGCTGGACCGGCGGTGGCTACGGCGTCGGCAAGCGCTTCAACATCCCGACCACCCGTGCGGTGATCGCGGCCATCCAGAGCGGCGCGCTGATCGGTGCTGAAACCGAGCACCTGGACATCATCAACCTGGACGTGCCGCTGGCTGTTCCGGGCGTTGAGACTGGTCTGTTGAACCCACGCAACACCTGGACCGACAAGGCTGCGTACGACGAAGCGGCCAAAGCTTTGGCTGGCTTGTTCATCGAGAACTTCAAGAAGTTTGAAGTGAGCGACGCGATCAAGGCGGCTGGACCGCAGTTGTAAGGATTGGTTAGCGAATGAAAAAACCGCCCTCTTCAGGGCGGTTTTTTTATGGGAGGCTATTTGTACGTGTAAGGTTTGGAACTGCCATTATTCCATCTGAAATCGAGCTAAACAGCCAGAATAATGCCACTTAAGGCATCCAGACCGACTAGTCCTGTTCCACTTCCTGCGTATCCCACCGTTGTGCCTTGATGGCCTTGTAGAGCATGCCAATGGTCAACGGCATCTTGTTCCCACGGCCCTTGGCCCTGCGTTTTTGAAACACATCGAATCCTTCCGGCTGAAAGTAGCGGTAAGCGTCGTAGTCGATGAGGTCGATGGTGAACCGCTCCTCCAAGGCTTCCATCAGATGCCGAGCGTCCGCGCCGTCACAGCCCAGGTCGAGATTGATGGCGGTGTCCAGACGGATTGTCTTGCGCTCCGGCAGACCGATTTCTTCATGGAGCAGTTCCATGAGCTGGCGCATGGCGTGGTCGTCGGGAAAGTCTGGAGCGAGGCGCATGGGAAAATGTCCGGGGCTGAGGGGCGTCTGTAAAGGTGGGAAGTTTAGGGCGAAATTTTTCCCAATTGGAAAAAGAAGAAATACTCCACGACAGTCTCGGAACTGTCCTGAACCCAAAAATAAAGTGCAGGAATAATGCTCGCGCCTGAAGCTTCGACAGTCGCGAGCGGTAGCGGCTTTGGGTTCAGTTAGCCAACGACCCAGGGATGCGTCGCGAGGCCGCCTCCAGGTCCATCAGCCCTCTGCCGTAGGCTTCGCTATTGGCGTAGATGCCGGTGCGGTTGGCTGTGGCCAGCAGATGTTCGCGCACTTGCTGTGCGTTGAGCTGCGGGTAGAGGCTTTGCAGCGCCGCCAGGGCGCCGCTGACCAACGCAGCGGCCGGGGATGTGCCTGCGGTTTGGACGTAACGGCCATCCTTGCTTACGGTTAACAGGCCCGCCTGTGGGCCCGCGTCGCCGCCGGGTACGGCGATGCACCAGGCGGCTGCAACGCCGCAATAGTTGGATTTGCCATTGATTGCGCTGCCATCGTTTTTCAGTGCAACCACCGCGATCCATCCTTTTTCCAATTCAGGCAAGGCCACCGGCAACCCCGGTTCGGCCAGGGGCTCACGCTTGAGTTCGTTACCTGTCGGGAAGACAAACACAGCGCCGTCTTCCACCAGTTTTCGGGCAACGGCCAGGGAGTCGGGCATCACCTGGTTGTAACGCGCTTCAGTGATTTCGGTGGCGGGAATGGCGTTGGCCCAGGAGTTATTAAACAGGCGGGCGCCCTTGTCGAAACCGCTTTGCCAGGATTGTGCGATTTCGCTGTCGAAGAAAAACGGTTCGTTGTCGTCGCCGAAACGGAAGGGGATCAACCGGGCGTCAAACGCCATGCCATGCATCCCCTGACCGTCCTTGTTCGCGGCGAGGATGCCGGCCATTTGCGTGCCGTGACCGACACGGTCAACGGTGCCGGGACGGTTTTCGACATGGTCGAATCCGGGGTCACTCAGCCTGCCCTCGAACTCCGTCAGGTTGCTGTTCAGTCCAGAATCGATGAGCGCCACGATCACGTTCTGGCCGGTGCCGCCTCGGGCATAAAGCGCTGAGGCCTTGACGATCTCCAGACCTTGCTGGGCACGGTATTCCGGTGTTTCAAAGGCGGCGGCTTCCGTGTGGGGTTGTTCAGGAAGGGTCAAGCAGCCGGCCAGCAGTGAGGCCGATGTTAGCGCCAGGGTGCGTAGTGCGGAAAAAGGATGTGGCATGGTTCATTCCTTGAACGAAGTTTTGAGCGCCAGGCTTCCTGGCCTGCAGCGCATGTGGATGGCGCACCTTACCTTGCAAGCGAAACGGGAACGAGACATCAAAGTGCCTGGATTTGTATCACTTCATGGCAAAGCATAAGGGCGCTGAGGCTGTATCATCCGGTATCGTTTTCTCCCAAACCTTTTCTCGACTCCCTGCGCTGTCCGGCTAGGCTTTTGGCATCGCAGCAGTCAAGGAGTGACCGCTTATGCACAGCACCCTGGAACAGGTTTTCGGTTATCCGCAGTTTCGCCCCGGTCAGGAGGCTGCCGTCAGCGCCGTGCTTGCCGGACGGTCGGCAGCAGCCATTTTCCCCACCGGCTCGGGCAAGTCCCTGTGTTATCAACTGCCGGCGCTGTTATTGCCGCACTTGACGCTGGTGGTCTCGCCGCTGTTGGCGCTGATGCAAGACCAACTGGCGTTCTTGCATCGCCATGGCATCGCGGCGGCGAGTATTGATTCAGTCCAGCATCGTGACGAAGCCAGCGAGGTCATGGCACGGGCCCGCTCCGGCGAATTGAAAATCCTGATGATTTCAGTGGAGCGGCTCAAGAACGAGCGCTTCCGCAATTTCCTGCAGCAGGTGCCAATCTCGTTGCTGGTGGTGGACGAAGCCCACTGTATTTCCGAATGGGGGCATAACTTTCGTCCCGACTACCTCAAGCTCCCCGATTATCAGCGTCAGTTCGACATTCCCCAGGTGTTGCTGTTGACGGCCACCGCAACGCCCAAAGTCATCGCGGACATGCAGGCGAAGTTCTCCATCGCCCCCGACGATGTGGTCACCACCGGCTTCTATCGATCCAACCTCAACCTGCTGGTGGAGCCCGTGCGCGGTGCGGATAAGCGGCGGCGACTGGTGCAATGGCTGGGCGAGCGAGCCGGGCAACCGAGCATCGTCTATGTCACCTTGCAGCGAACCGCCGAGCAGATTGCCGAGCATCTGAGCCAGCATGGGATCGGGGCCGAGGCTTACCACGCCGGTTTACCTCATGAACAACGCGAAGCCATCCAGCGACGGTTCATGGGCGGGCAGTCCAATTGCATCGTCGCGACCATTGCCTTCGGCATGGGTATCGACAAGAGCGATATCCGCAACGTGGCGCATTTCGACCTGCCTAAATCCATCGAGAACTACAGCCAGGAAATCGGCCGGGCGGGGCGTGACGGGTTACCGTCCGATTGTCTGGTACTGGCCAACCGCGACAGCCTCAACGTGCTGGAAAACTTTGTTTATGGTGATACGCCGGAGCTGGCGGGTATTCGGTGCGTGCTTGATGAGTTGAAGGCCGCCGCTGCCGATGGGCAGTGGGAGTTCTTGCTGGGGCCGCTGGCGGACAAGAGCAACATCCGGCAACTGCCGCTCAAGACGCTGCTGGTGCAACTGGAGCTGCGTCGGCTGATCGCGCCGCGTTATGCCTATTTCGCGGAGTATCGCTTCAAGTTTCTGATCGAGCCGCAGGCATTGCTCGAGCACTTCGAAGGTGAGCGTCAGGCGTTCGTCTCGGCCATCATCCAGACCTCCAGCCGTGCCCGTACCTGGGCCACGGTGGATTTCGACGGGATGCACCAGCAGTATCACGCCGAGCGTAACCGCGTGGTCAAGGCGCTGGATTACTTTCAGGAAAAGGGCTGGATCGAGCTGGAAAGCAAGCAGATGAACGAGGTGTATAACGTGCTTGAGGCAGGGTTCGACGTCCAGGCGCTGAGCGCCGAGTTGCACGACTATTTCACCCGGCACGAGCGTGGGGAAATCGCGCGGATCAACGCCATGCTCGAGCTGTTCGCCACTGATCGTTGCCTCGGTTATCGGTTGGCGCAGTATTTCGGCGATGAAGATGCTCCGCAGCGTTGCGGTCATTGTTCGGTCTGCCATGGACATGTTGCCCATCTGCCGGAGCCGCCGGCATTACCGGCACTGGTGGACAGAGACTTCAACGCGCTGTGTAGCGCCTTTATCAACAGGCACGAGCAGCATACTGGCAGTGCACCCTCTGCGGAGCGGGTGACCCGGTTCCTCTGCGGCATCAGCGTGCCGTTGTTCACCAAACTGAAGGCGCGGACGATTCCAGGATATGCGCAGTTGGAAGATTACCCATACGCCGAAGTTCGCCACTGGGTTCAAGCGGCTTTGTAATCCGCATCCATCCGATGAATGCCCGCCATCACACGAATAAATTTCAAAAATATTCTGTGGCTGACTAAGGTGAGAGCTGTCTTTGGATCGCCAACAAGAGAGCAAACATGAGCCAGACACCCTTCGATATTCAGCGCGCCGCCGTAGTCGGTGCAGGCACTATGGGGCGGGGCATCGTGATGTGCCTGGCCAACGCCGGCGTGACGGTGCAGTGGGTCGACAACAACCCGCAGATGCTGGAACAGGCGTTGGCTGCCGTGGCCGATACTTATGCCCACAACGTGCGCCAGGGCCGTATCGACCAGGGTGAAGCCGATGCCCGAATCGCCAGGGTGACGCGGGCAGATGACTACCCGGCGATCCGCAATGTGGATCTGGTCATCGAGGCGGTTTACGAGAACCTTGAGCTCAAGCAACAGATCTTCCGCGAGCTGGACGGCTTGCTCAAGCCGCAAGCCATTCTGGCGAGCAACACCTCGGCGCTGGACATCGATGCGATTGCCGCCGTCACCCGCCGGCCCACCCAGGTGCTGGGTCTGCACTTCTTCAGCCCGGCGCACATCATGAAGTTGCTGGAAATCGTTCGGGGGGCGCAAACCTCCAAAGCGGTGCTGGATGCAGCCCTGGCCTTGGGCAAACGCATGGGCAAGGTCAGCGTGGTCTCGGGCAACTGCCACGGGTTCATCGGCAACCGGATGCTTCACCCCTATGTGCTGGAGGCGCGCAAGATGCTGCTGGAAGGGGCGTTTCCCCATCAAGTGGATGCCGCATTGCAAGGTTTCGGCTTTGCCATGGGGCCGTTTCGCATGTACGACGTCGTTGGCATCGACCTTGAGTGGCGCGCTCGGGAACTGGCGGGAGAAGGACAGGATGCACCCGAGGTGCAGGTGGACAACCGTTTGTGCGAGCTGGGTCGGTTCGGCCAGAAAAGCGGCGACGGGTATTATCACTACGAAGCCGGCAGTCGGCAGGCCGAGCATGATGTAGAGGTCGATGCGCTGGTGCAGCGGGTCAGTGAAACGTTGGGTTTTCAGCGTCGCGAGATCGGCCCCGAGGAAGTGCTCGAGCGTTGCTTGCTGGCGCTGGTCAATGAGGGCGCAAAAATTCTGCAGGAAGGTATTGCCGAGTCGGCTCACGACATCGACCTGGTGTATCTCAACGGCTACGGCTTTCCCGCAGACAAGGGCGGCCCGATGGCCTGGGCCGACCATCAGGGACTTGAAGACATCCATGCACGGTTGCTGGAACTCGAAACGAAGCAGGGGGACCACTGGAAGCCCGCGCGTCTGATCGGGGGGCTGGCGGCACAGGGCAAGGGATTCGCACAACACCAGGCCTCAAAATCCTGAACAACGCATGAACCATTGAGCAACCGTAAAGGACACCTGATGCCCCAACGTAGCGAATACCCGCACCTGCAACCGATCACCACACGCTGGCACGACAACGATGTGTACGGTCACGTCAACAACGTGACTTATTACAGTTTTTTCGACACGGCGGTGAACACTTATCTGATCGAGGTCGGTGGCCTCGATATCCTCGACGGAGAGGTGGTGGGGTTCGTGGTGAGTTCGGCTTGCGACTACTTTGCCTCGATCGCCTTTCCCGACCGGATTGAAATCGGTCTGCGGGTGGGGAAGCTGGGCAGCAGTTCAGTGCAGTACGAGTTGGCGGTGTTCAAGGCGGGGGAGGATGAGGCCTGCGCGGCGGGGCGCTTTGTGCATGTTTTTGTGGAGCGGTCTTCGAATCGGCCAGTGGCGATTCCGGATCGTTTGCGCGCCGCTTTGGAACGGCTGGTGATTTAAACGAAAATCGCAGTCTCCTGTCAGGCTCTTGAGAAGCGCTGACGAAGACTGCGATTTTCTATCGACGGCTGGTCAGAGCCAGTGATCAATCGTCGTGATAGCGATGTTTGTGCTTGTGCTTGCGATGCCCGTAGGCATGGCCACGACCCGGATGGCCGTCACGGTAGTAGCGGCGATCACCACGGCGACCGTCATAACGACGATCGTCGTCATCGTCCTTGCCCATATAGTTGCCCAGTGCACCGCCAGCGCCGCCGCCTGCTGCAGCACCGATCAGGCTGCCGGTGGTGCCGCCTACGCTACGGCCGACCACGTTACCGCCGGCTGCGCCCAGCGCACCGCCAATCGCTGCTTCGCCGCGGCTGCGTTTGTCCGCACCGACCGCACTGCCACCCGCGCCACCCAAGGCTGCGCCGATGGTGGACCCGGTGTTGCCGCCCAAGGACTGGCCGACCACAGAACCCAGAACCCCGCCCAATGCGCCGCCCACGCCTGCTTCGGTGGTGCCACCGGCAGAGGCTACGCCACTGACCAGGCCAAGGGACAACAAGAGAATCGAGGAGAACTTCATAGAGGAGCCTCAAAGGGATGACGGCGCGATCCTGAGGCTGGCTTCGCTTGGTTACAATCGAAATCCGACGAGTAACACGACTTGTGCACAATTCGATAAGTTATTGTTTTATGGGCGGAACTTAACAGAATTTCGCCGGTCTTTAGCTACTTCGGACAGGCCGTTTTCTATGGAAAACGGCCTT
>NZ_JABWQV010000158.1 GCF_014268615.1 Pseudomonas tehranensis
GCGAGCAAGCCCGCTCCCACAGGGGTTCTGCTGCGGTCACAGCGTCGGGTTCAGCCGCATCCGTCCGGCCTCATCCACCTCAACGCCAAGCTCACGGTAATCCTTGATCAGCGGATGGGGGGTGGCCACCGGATGCGTATGCGTCGCCGTCACCACCCGCACATCCGCCCCAGCCGCTTCGCCGGCCTTGATACCTGCTTCGGCATCCTCGAACACCAGGCAATCCTGTGGTGCGACTTGCAAGCGCTCAGCAGCCAGTCGATAACAGGCAGGGTTGGGTTTGCCGTCGCTGACATCCTCGGCGGTGACCATCACCGCCGGACGAGGAATGCCGGCCGCTTCCATACGGCGCAAGGCTAGCGCCATGGGCGCCGAGGTGACGATGGCCCATTGCAGGGGCGGCAGGCTGTTCAGAAATGCCGCAGCACCGGGCACGGGCACCACACCTTCCACGTCTTCGATTTCCTCGCGGGTAATCTGCTCGGCCTCGGCCAGGGCATCTACCCCTGGCAGGTGCTGGCGGGCAATGGTGTCGATGGCGCGCACGCCGTGGATGGTCGGCAGAAAGCTCGCCACCTCCACGCCGTGACGAAGGGCCCAGCGCGTCCAGATCCGCTCGGCAGCGGCGATGGAATTGAGCAGCGTGCCGTCCATGTCGAAGAGAAAGGCGCGGTAGGAAACACTGGAGGGCGGGCGGGCAGACATCGAGATCCTCGGTGATGGCGGTAGAAGAATGCCGGCCACTGTAACATCGCCAAGCATCGAATCCCTGTGGGAGCGAGCCTGCTCGCGATGGCGGTGGGTCAGCTCGCATCGATGCTGAATGTGCCGACGCTATCGCGAGCAGGCTCGCTCCCACAGGTTTTTTGTTGTGTCAGAAAGCGGTGAGCTACACCAACCGCTCAATCCGCTGATGCTGCCAGACCATCTTGTAGTACAGGGTCTGCAACACCAGCATGCTCAAGTAAGCCACCGGAAACGCCATCCATACCCCTTGCAGACCGAAGTGCGCGTCCAGCAGGTAAGCCACGGGCAGCTGAACGCCGACGATGCAGAAGATCGAAATCGCCACCGGCATCAGCACCGTGCCGCTGGCGCGCATGATGCCGCCGATCACGGCCTGGAAGCCGAAGACCAGCAGGCTCCAGAGCATGATGTGCAGCAGGTGCTCAGCCTGGATTCGCGCCGCCGGGTCGGTGATGAACAGCCCCAGCAGCCAGTGAGACAACAGATACCCCGAGACCACCAGTCCACCGGTGAGCCAGACGTTGATCAACAGCCCCGTACGCAGGATCGGCCCCAGGCGCTCCAGACGCCCGGCGCCGATGGCCTGGGCGCCGAGGATCGAGGCGGTGATGGCAATCGACAGCGCCGGGAACTGCACATAATTGACGATCTGCGTCACCGCGCCATAGGCGGCCGTGGCCTGGGAACCGTGGCCATTGACCAGCGCCAGGATCACCAGCTCCGACAGCGAGATCACCACCATCTGCAACCCCGTGGGCAGGCCGATGCGCAACACCTTGCCGAGGATGTCCATGTCCAGGCGCATCGCCGCGAATAACGCCCGGTCCGGCGCCAGCGCATGCTCGCGACGGTTCAGGCGCCACGCCAGCATGACCATGGCCGCTGCCGTACCCACTAGCCCCGCCAGCGCCGCGCTCTGGATGCCCATTTGCGGCAGCCCCAGCCAACCGCGAATCAGCGCCGGTGTCAGCAATAGCCCGACACCGGTGGACACCAGCAGCGCCAGCATGGGCGACAGCGTATCGCTCACCCCGCGCAACAACTGGGTAAACACCACGAACACGAGCAATATCGGCAGGATCCACATCATCACCCGGGCATAGGACACCGCGTCCTCCAGCACATCGGCCGGAGTCCCTAGCCCCTGCAGCGCCTGGCGCGCGAACACACTGCCGAGCACCGCCGCCACTAGCCCGATGATCGCCGCCAGCAGCAACGTGGTGCCGGCAATCGCCTTCACCGTGCCGGTTTCCCTGGCGCCGTAGGCCTGCCCGATCAATACCCCCGCTCCCGCGCCCAGGCCAATCACCAGCGCGATAAAGAAAAACAGGATGGGAAACATGCCCGACACTGCCGCCAATGCCTGGGTGCCGAGCATCTGGCCGATGTAGATGCTATTGAGCGTGCCGGACATGGATTGCAGGAAATTGGACAGGACCATGGGGGCCAGGAACAGCAGGTAGATTTTCCAGAGAGGCTGGGTGGGCATGAGGGCTCGTGATGGCAGGTTCAAAATCCGGTGGGAAGTAATTTAGCTCAATCCAACCCTGTGGCGAGAATATCTGTGGGAGCAAGGCTTGCCCCCACAGAGTCCCTCTACGTAGAGGGGGTTGTGCGCGACTCATCTGTTCGTCAGTGCGCCTCGACATTTCAGGGACTGCGTCTAACCTGAAGTAGCACAGTGCCACTCACTGGGCAGGTCAACGCCCTCGGCCATGCCTGAATCGGACGACCGGTCTTAAAGTCCGGGGTGGGGTCGCAGATAACCAGTTATTCGCAAATAACCTGTTAGCAACACTGTTCAAGGACCGAACCATGACGTCGTATTCACACGGTCATTCCCAATCCCAAACTCCGCCGCGCATTCTTTGGTCCAGCTTGTTTGTGGCCCTGATCGCGAGCGTCGGCCTGCTGGTTCTCAACGGTCCAAGTACACAAAACCTGGGGTTGTGCGCCGTGCTCCTGGCCATTGGCGCCGGGGTCGGCGTGTGGGCTGCCCGCGCCCAGCACCAGCAGATCGACAGAGCCGTCGCCGCCGCCATTGCCCATCACTCGCTGCACGCCGCCGACCACCTGAGCCATAAGGCCGGCGCGCAACTCAACGAAGTCATCCTCGGTGCCATGCCGATCTGGGCCAAGCAGGTGGAAAGCTCCCGGCAGCAGACCGAAACCGCGATTGTCTCGCTGACCAGTCGCTTCACCGGTATTTCTTCACGCCTGGAAGACACCGTGCAAGCCTCGCAACTGGCCGCCGGTGAGCTGGCCGGCAAAAGCAGTGGCGGCGCCGTACAGGTACTGGCCCAAAGCGAAGGTGAGCTGGTCCAGGTCATCGACTCCCTGAAAGCCACCCAGGCCAGCCGCGATGAAACCCTGGCCCAGGTGCGTAACCTCACCGCCTACACTGGCGAGCTGCGGACCATGGCCGCCGATGTCGCGGCCATTGCCGCGCAAACCAACCTGCTGGCCCTCAACGCCGCCATCGAAGCCGCCCGTGCGGGCGAAGCCGGGCGCGGTTTTGCGGTCGTGGCCGACGCCGTGCGCAGTCTGTCGAGCAAATCCAGCGAGACCGGCCAGCAGATGTCGGCCAAGGTCGACATCATCAATAACGCCATCACTCAATTGGTCCAGGCCGCCTCCAGCGGCGCGGATCAGGACAGCCAGTCGGTCACCGTCTCCGAGGACAGCATCCAGCGCGTGCTGGAACGCTTCAAGAGCGTCACCGGGCGGTTGGCCGAATCGGCCGACATGTTGCAACAGGAAAGCTTCGGTATTCGCGACGAGCTCACCGAAGTGCTGGTCAACCTGCAATTCCAGGATCGGGTCAGCCAGATCCTCAGCCACGTGCGCGACAACATCGAGGACCTGCATGTGCATATGCAGCAGGCCAGTCAGTCGCCCGACCAGGCCGTTTCCATCGATGCCCGCCAATGGCTGGCGCGCATGGAAACCACTTACGCCACCGAAGAACAACGCCGCAACCATCATGGCGAATCGGGCGCGCAACAGAATTCACAGGAAATAACCTTCTTCTAGGAGAGCCGTTCATGGCTAAAAGTGTATTGGTTGTCGACGACTCCGCGAGCGTTCGGCAGGTTGTCGGCATCGCGCTGAAAAGTGCCGGCTACGACGTAATCGAGGCCAGCGATGGCAAGGATGCACTGGGCAAGCTCAATGGCCAGAAGGTGCACCTGATCATCAGTGACGTGAACATGCCGAACATGGACGGCATCACCTTCGTCAAGGAGGTCAAGAAGCTGGCCAGCTACAAGTTCACGCCGATCATCATGCTCACCACCGAATCCCAGGAGTCGAAAAAACTCGAGGGCCAGGCGGCAGGTGCCAAGGCCTGGGTGGTCAAGCCCTTCCAGCCGGCGCAGATGTTGGCGGCGGTGTCCAAGCTGATTCTTCCTTGATTCGCGGAGAGTGAAATGCCGTTGCTGTACGAAACACAGGATGACACCGCGCAGGTGCAGATCGACGGCGAACTGACGATCTATACCGCCGCCGACCTCGCCGCGCAGTGGCTGCCGCGCCTGGGAGCGACGCCACGCATGGCGCTGGATCTGTCGCAGATCACGGAAATGGACGGCGCCGGCCTGCAACTGCTGCTGATGGTCCAGCGCGAGGCCCCCAAGGCCGGTACCCGGCTGGAGATAACGGGCCAGAGCAAGGCCGTCACCGAAACACTCGCCCTGTGCAACCTGGTTGTATAGAGACCTCGCAACACGTGGGACACGACAAAGGATATGAGCGTGAGCATCAATCTCGATCAGGCACAACAAACGTTCATCGTCGAGGCACGAGAACAGTTGCAGGCGATGGAGGAGTCCCTGCTGCAGCTGGAAAGCGATCCGGGCGACGATGATGCCATCGGCGCGATCTTCCGGGCGGCCCATACGATCAAGGGCTCGGCCGGGTTGTTCGGCCTGGAACCCATCGTCAGTTTCACCCACATCGTCGAAGACGTGCTCGATCGGCTGCGCAACGGCAGCGTCGAAGTGGACGCCGGCCTGATCGCCGTGTTGCTCAAGTCCAGTGATCACATGCTGGAGCTGATCAATGTGGTGGCCAACCAGGGCGCGAAACTGGCGCCCCCGGCCCTGGCCCGGGAAATGGAGCTGTGCCAGATCCTTCAGGAATATCAGACGCCCTCGCCTGTCCAAGCCCCGAAGGCCGCCGAAGCAAGCGACCCACAAGCGCCCGCCGAAACGCGCCTCTGGCACATCGTCCTGCGTTTTGGCCCGGAGGTGTTCCGCAACGGCATGGACCCGCTGTCATTCCTGCGTTACCTGCAAACCCTCGGTGAGATCATCCACATCACCACGCTGACCGACGCAATGCCCTCGGCCGAAACCTGGGATGCCGAGTCCTGCTACCTGGGGTTCGACATTGAGTTCAGTTCGGCTGCCGGCCACGGAGCGATCAACGAAGTCTTCGATTTCGTGCGCGAAGATTGCCAGATCCAGATCGTCGCCATTGATGACCCTGTGCCGCCGATGAACACCGGGCTGGTTGCAACCTTCCAAGAGCAGGATGACCCCAACACGGCAATGGTCACCACCGGCCAACTGATGCCGGACCAGCGTTCGGCTGCGCGCATGCCCGCTCAGGTCACGCCCGACAAGCAACCGGCGACCAGCGACGGCAAAGCCAAGGACGGCGCCTATGTGCGGGTCAACGCCGACAAGCTCGACGAGTTGATCAACCTGGTGGGCGAACTGGTTATCGCCAGCGCCGGCGCCAGCCTCCTAGCCCGCCACTGCAACGACGACTCGTTGCAGGAATCGACTTCAACGGTGTCCGGGCTGGTGGAAGAAATTCTCGACGGCGCCTTGCGTCTGCGCATGATCCCCATCGGGGAAACCTTCAATCGGTTTCGCCGAGTGGTGCGCGATGTCAGCCAGGAACTGGGCAAGGACATCGACCTGATCATCAGCGGTGCGGAAACCGAGCTGGATAAAACCGTGGTGGAAAAAATCGGCGACCCGCTGATGCACCTGTTGCGCAACGCCATGGACCACGGCATCGAAACCGCCGAGGCGCGGCTGGCGGCCGGTAAACCGGCCAAGGGTCATCTGCACCTCAATGCCTATCACGACTCGGGCAGCATCGTGCTGGAAATCGCCGACGACGGCGCCGGCCTGAACCGTGACCGGATTCTGGAAAAAGCCCAGGAACGCGGCCTGGTCGCCCCCGGCGCCAGCCCCAGCGACCAGGAAATCTACAACCTGATCTTCGAACCCGGCTTCTCCACCGCCCAGGCCGTCACCAACCTTTCCGGGCGTGGCGTCGGCATGGACGTGGTCAAGCGCAACATTACCCTGCTGCGCGGCACCGTCGATCTGGACAGCCAACCGGGCCAGGGCACCGTGGTGCGCATCCGCCTGCCGCTGACGCTGGCGATCATCAATGGTTTTCTGGTGGGCATCGGCCAGTCCACCTACGTCATCCCCCTGGACATGGTTCAGGAATGCATCGAGCTGAGCGAGGACGACGGGGTTTGCAGCCGCGAACAAGGCTACCTCGACCTGCGCGGCGAAGTGCTGCCGCTGGTGTACCTGCGCGATCACTTCAACCACGAAGGCCCGGCCTCACGTCGGCAGAACGTGGTGGTGGTGCGCTACGCCGAACTCAAGGCCGGGCTGGTGGTGGATGACCTGCTCGGTGAATTCCAGACCGTGATCAAACCTTTGGGCAAGTTGTTCGGCGCGCTGCGCGGCATCAGCGGCTCGACCATTCTGGGCAGCGGCGCGGTGGCGTTGATTCTCGACGTGCCGGCGCTACTGACCCAGATCGCCCAAACCGACAACCGCTACACCACACCCCCATTACAACAAGCCACTGTTCGCTGACGCTTTAGCAATTCCATGGAGAGGTACTTCCCAATGAAATGGTTCTACGATCTTAGAATCGCCACCAAACTGATCACCTCATTTCTGGTGGTGCTCGCGTTGACCGCCGTCATGGGGGTGTTCTCGATCATCCAACTCAACGAGGTCAACGGCACCACCATCGATATCCGCGAAAACTGGATGGCTTCGATGCGCGCCGCCTCAGGGATGCGTTTCTACGCGGCGAATTATCGCCTTAAGGAAAATCGCCAGATTACGGCCGACTCCGAGCAGGAGCGCACGGCTATTGAACAAGAAGCCGAGGAAGCCAGACAGGGCTTCGAAACACGCCTGGCAACCTATGAAAAGCTGCTCTCCAGCGCAGAGGATCGCCAGCTTTTCGACACCGCTCGCAGCGACTGGGTCGCTTACCTGGCCGTCAGCAAAGACCTGTTCGCGCTGTCCCGGCAAAACCTGACCACCGAAGCCCAGACGTTGCTCAAGGGCGAATCCAAACGTCATTTCGATCTGGTGACCGCCGACCTGCAGAAACTGGTCGAGCTCAATGCCAGCGGGGCCGATGTGGCCAGCGCACACGGCACTGAGCTGTATGAGAACGCGCGCCTGTCGATCATTGCCGTGCTGATTGCCGCCCTGCTGGTGGGCCTGGGCCTGGCGCTGTTCATTTCCCGGATCATTTCTCGCCCCTTGAAGCAGGCCGTTTCGGTCGCCGAGCAACTGGCCGAAGGCAACCTGAACGCGAAAATCCAAAGCGGCTCCAAAGACGAAACCGGCATGGTCCTCAACGCCATGCAGAACATGGTGGGCAAGCTGTCCCATATCATCGGTGAAGTGCGCAACGCCGCCGACAACCTGGCCAGTGCTTCCGAAGAAGTCAGCGCCACCGCGCAATCCATGAGCCAGGCCACCAGCGAGCAGGCCGCCAGCGTCGAAGAAACCAGCGCCTCCATCGAGCAGATGAGCGCCAGCATCAACCAGAACACCGAAAACGCCAAGGTCACCGACGGCATGGCCAGCAAAGCCGCCAAGGAAGCCACCGACGGCGGTGAATCGGTGCAGCAGACCGTGGTGGCGATGAAGAAAATCGCCCAGCGCATCAGCATCATCGACGACATCGCCTACCAGACCAACCTGCTGGCGCTCAACGCGGCAATCGAAGCGGCCCGCGCCGGTGAGCACGGCAAAGGCTTCGCCGTGGTCGCCGCCGAAGTGCGCAAACTGGCGGAACGCAGCCAGGTGGCGGCCCAGGAGATCGGCGAGCTGTCCTCCAGCAGCGTCGACATGGCCGAGAAGGCCGGGCACCTGCTCAACGAAATGGTCCCGTCCATCAACAAGACCTCGGACCTGGTGCAGGAAATCAGCGCCGCTTCCGAAGAGCAGGCCGCCGGGGTGGCGCAGATCAACACGGCCATGACCCAGCTCAACCAGGTGACCCAGCAGAACGCTTCCAGCAGCGAAGAATTGGCCGCCACCGCAGAAGAGATGAGCAGCCAGGCCGAACAACTGCAACAGGCCATGAGTTTCTTCACCCTCGACGCGCCGGCCAAATCGGCCAGCCAGCCACTGAAAGTGGACAACACCCCCGGCCCGTCCAGTCGCAAGGCAGTGCGTGCTCCCGCGACGGTGATGCCCAAGGCGTTTGCCTACAACATGGCCAGCGCACCCGACGAATCCGAATTCACCCGGTTTTGACGGTGCGTTTCCACAGGCTCGCTTAAAGGAGAAAAAGGCATGGGTGCCATCGCGACCACACGCCAAGCCGCCATCGCGGTTGAAGAAGACGCGCAATACCTGACGTTTATGCTCGGCACGGAGATGTTTGCCATCGGCATCCTGTGCATCAAGGAAATCATCGAATACGGCAACCTGACGGTGGTGCCGATGATGCCGGCTTTTGTGCGCGGGGTGATCAACCTGCGCGGCGCGGTCGTGCCGGTGGTGGACCTGTCGGCCCGATTCGGCCGACAGAACTCGGCAATCACCCGGCGTTCGTGCGTGGTGATCATCGAGGCCAGCACCGAGGATGGTCACGCCCAGGACATCGGCCTGCTGGTGGACACCGTGTCGGCGGTGCTGGAGATCCCGGCTTCGCAGATCGAACCGCCACCGAGTTTCGGGGCGAAGATTCGCGCCGACTTCATCAGTGGCATGGCCAAGGTCGACGGCAAGTTCGTGATCGTACTGGAGGTGGATCGGGTGCTGTCCATCGATGAAATGTCGCAGTTGGCCCAGGCCAGTCCAACCGCCCTGGAAGTTGAAACGCAATGAACACCGACACCTGCACGGAACGCACTGTGAACTCACTGACGCTCAATGACCGGGAGTTCAGTCAGTTTCAGTCCTGGCTGTACCAGGCCGCGGGCATCAATCTGTCCCCGGCCAAGAAGGCGCTGGTGGCCGGAAGGTTGTTCAAGCGTCTCAAACACTATGAGCTGGGCAGCTACGGGGAATATTTCAAGCTGATCATGAACGGCCAGCGCACCGAGGAATTGCAGGTGGCGCTGGATCTGCTCACCACCAACGAAACCTACTTTTTCCGCGAGCCCAAGCACTTCGATTTCCTGCGCCAGCATGTGCTGCCCCATGCAACGCCGGGCAAAACCTTTCGCCTGTGGAGTGCCGCCAGTTCATCGGGGGAAGAACCCTACAGCCTGGCCATGACCCTGGCCGAAGACCTGGGCACCACCCCTTGGGAAATCATTGGCTCGGACATCAGCTGCCAGGTGCTGGCCAAGGCCCGGTCCGGGCATTACCCGATGGAGCGCGCCCGTAATCTACCCCAATCGCTGCTAGTGAAATACTGCCTCAAGGGCACCGGCCGCCAGCAAGGAACCTTCCTCATTGACCGGACGTTGCGCAGCCGGGTCAATTTCATCCAGGTCAACCTCAACGACACCCTGCCGGAACTGGGGGAGTTCGACGTGATTTTCCTGCGCAACGTCATGATCTATTTCGACCAGCCCACCAAAAGTAAAGTGGTCGCCAGGTTGCTCCCGCGGCTCAAGTCCGGCGGGTATTTCATCGTAAGCCACTCCGAAAGCCTCAACGGCGTATCCGATGCGTTGAAACTGGTGGCACCTTCGATTTATCGCAAGCCATGAGCGCCGCGCTGAAGCAAATGCCCGAGGTGTATCTGGCGCCCGGCGAGTTTCGTTTCGCCACCAGCCCGACTCGCCTGCGCACCATTCTCGGTTCTTGTGTAGCCGTCACCCTGTGGCATCCGGAGCGCAAGATCGGCGGCATGTGCCATTACATGTTGCCCAGCCGGGCGCGCTGCTCCACGGCGCTGAACGGCATGTACGCCGACGAAGCCATCGAACTGTTCGTCCGCCAGGCCAAGGCCCATCGTACCGAACCCGAGGATTACCAGCTCAAGCTGTTCGGCGGCGGTGAAATGTTCCCGGAGCTGCAACGCCAGGTGCCGTTCGGCGACGTGGCGCGCATGAACGTCAACGCAGCGCTGGAAATGGCCGCGCTGTACCGCTTGGACCTGATCGCCCACGACATGGGCAGTACCGGTTACCGAAGCATCATCTTTGACCTGTGCAGCGGCGACGTGTGGGTCAGGCATCAACCGATAAGGACCCGGCATTAACCATGTCAAAAAAGATAAATGTACTGCTGGTGGACGACTCTGCCGTGGTTCGCCAGGTACTGCTGGCGATCCTCAGCGACACGCCGGACATTCATGTGATGGGCGCGGCGTCCGATCCAATTTTCGCCATGGACAAACTGGCCAAAGAGTGGCCCGACGTGATCGTGCTGGACGTGGAAATGCCGCGCATGGACGGCATCACCTTCCTGAAGAAAATCATGAGCGAGCGGCCCACGCCGGTGGTGATCTGCTCGTCCCTGACACCCCGCGGCGCCGAAACCACCTTGCAAGCCATGGCCGCCGGCGCGGTGGAAATCATCACCAAGCCCACCAGCGGCCTGAAGAATTTCCTGCTGGAGTCGGCACCGGAGTTGATATCAGCCATCCGCGCCGCCGCCCAGGTCAACGTCAGAAATCTGGGCAAGCGCCCTGCTCCGGCGCCGCTGACCCCAGCCATCAAACTCACCGCCGACGCCATGCTGCCGGCCGCCAACGGCCATGCCATGGCCCAGACCACCGAGCGCATCGTGGCGCTCGGCACTTCCACTGGCGGCACCCAGGCCCTGGAAGCGGTGCTGACCGCCTTGCCACGGGTATGCCCAGGGATCGTCATCGTCCAGCACATGCCGGAAAAATTCACCGCCTCGTTTGCTGCCCGACTTAACAGCCTGTGCCAGATTGAAGTGCGCGAAGCCCGCAACAACGACCGCATCCACCCGGGGCTGGCCCTCATCGCCCCGGGCGGCAAACACATGATGGTCACCCGCAGCGGCGCGTTCTATCACGTACAAGTGGTGGACGGCCCCCTAGTCAACCGCCACCGCCCATCGGTGGATGTGCTGTTTCGCTCAGTGGCCAAATTCGCCGGCCGCAACGCCACCGGCATCATCATGACCGGCATGGGTGACGACGGCGCCCGCGGCCTGAAAGAGATGCTCGACGCCGGCAGCAGCACCGTGGCCCAGGACGAAGCCAGCTGCGTGGTCTTCGGCATGCCCAAGGAAGCGATCAAACTCAACGCCGCGCAGCGGGTAATGGGGTTGCAGGAGATTGCACAGGTGATTTTGCATCGGTAGGCCCGATGTGCCACAACCTCGTGGCGAGGGAGCTTGCTCCCGCTG
>NZ_JABWQV010000159.1 GCF_014268615.1 Pseudomonas tehranensis
TGCTCCCGCTGGGTCGCGAAGCGGCCCCAAAATTGACAGGCACGGAATCTCAGGTAGAAAAAGGTTGTTGCGTAAGGGGCTGCTGCGCAGCCCAGCGGGAGCAAGCTCCCTCGCCACAGGTTATGTACCTGACAGGAGGGTCGAGGCAATCAGTACCGCCAACAGCACCGCCCAACTCAACACCAACCAGCGCCACAAGCGCGGCGCATGGCGCAGTTCCATGAAGCCGTCGGCGATCAACCAGGCCTTGGTCACCGCAACCGCCAGGATGGCGACGGACACCAGCCCGGTGGCAGCGACCTGGCCCAGGGCAACGGTGCCGATGCTCAACACGGCCAGTGTCATCCAGCAAATGATCAAGACACGGGAAGCCGACATGAGCACCTCCGCTCAACCAAGAATGTAGACAACCGGAAACAGCAGCACCCAGACCAGGTCCACCATGTGCCAATACAGCACGCCGGACTCCTGCCCGCTGCACTGCTGCGAACCGTAGCGACGGCGCCGGCAGCCCTCGGCCAGCCAGCCGAGGATGACCATGCCCAGCAGCACGTGCAGGAAATGAAACGCGGTGAGAATCCAGTACAAGGTGAAAAAGGTGTTGTGCTCCAGCCCGAGGCCGTTGGCCAACAAGTGGGCGTACTCAATGAGCTTGAGCGCCACGTAGCCGCCGGCAACCAGCAAGGCCAGCCACAACAGCAGCGCCCCTTGGCGTGGCCGGTCCTGCCGGACTTGCTCCTGGGCCAAGGCTGCGAACAACCCGGCGCTCAGCAGGCTGAGGGTCATTGCCAGGCCGGTGGAGCGGTCCAGCAATTGCCGGCCTTCGCTGAACAAAGGCGGGGTCAATGCCTGGGCGACGGCGAACGCCAGGATCAGCAAGGCAAACACCGTCAGTTCGGCGAGGATGAAAAACCACATCGCCAGGTCCCCTGGCAAACGCCGGGTGGACAGCGCATCGGCTTCAGCCGAAGTGGACATCGACCACATCCATCAGCGCGGCCACGGTCTGTGGATCGTCGCTCAACGGCTCGGCCAGACAGGCCAGGCAGGCTTGGCGCGGGTCCATGCCGGATCCGATCATGCGCGCGGCGAAAATCAGCAGACGGGTGGAGGCCACCTCCTCCAGATCATGCTGATCGAGCCGGCGCAGCGCCTGCCCCAGCCGCACCACCTGGGCCGCCAGAGCCATATCCACGCCGGCCTCGCGAGCCACGATGCGCTCTTCATCGGCAATCGTCGGATAGCCAAAGCGCATCGCCACGAAACGCTGGCGGGTGCTGGGTTTCATGCCCTTGAGCAAGTTCTGGTAACCGGGGTTGTACGACACCACCAACATGAACGAAGGCGGCGCCTGAAGAACCTCGCCGGTGCGTTCCAGGTACAGCTGTCGGCGATCATCGGCCAAGGGATGCAACACCACCGCGGTGTCCTGGCGTGCCTCCACCACCTCGTCCAGATAACAGATACCGCCCTCGCGCACTGCTCGGGTCAGCGGCCCGTCTTGCCACCAGGTGCCCTGGGCGCCAATCAGGTGGCGCCCCACCAGATCGGCTGCGCTCAGGTCATCGTGGCAAGCCACGGTGTACAACGGCAATTTCAGTCGATGGGCCATGTGCTGGACAAAACGGGTCTTGCCGCAGCCCGTCGGGCCTTTGACCAGTACCGGCATGCCGTGCCGCCAGGCCTGTTCGAACAACGCCAGCTCGTTGTCCTGGGGTTGGTAAAAAGGTTCGGCCGGGTGTTCAAGGGTGTGGATAGCGTTCATGGCATGACCTGATCAGATAACACGATTGCCAGCCACGCTACGGGCCCCTGCGACAACCTGGCAAGGGCTGTGGCCGGCAAACTTGATCGCCGTCAAGCAGGTAACCACCGGCCTGGGCATAGCCTTGCAGCGCACCAAGAATCTGCGCGCCGAACGTCAACTGCAGGGCCGCGCGGGTCATGCCTGAGGAGAAATGGAATGCTGATCAGCCACAAAAAATCGTGGGTCATGGGGGTCGGGGCGCTGTGTACGGCGCTGGCTGCACTCAATGCCTTCGCCAACCCACCCGCTGCGCCGCAAGACGCCCGCATGGTCAAGACCGAAGGCGCACCGGACCTGAGCCAGGCCGACTTCGACTCGGCCAAGCAAATCTACTTCCAGCGCTGCGCCGGCTGCCACGGTGTGCTGCGCAAGGGCGCCACCGGTAAACCGCTGACACCCGACATCACCCAGGGCCGCGGCCAGGCCTATCTGGAGGCGCTGATTACCTACGGGTCAGCCGCCGGCATGCCCAACTGGGGCACCTCCAACGCCCTGACCAAAGACCAGATCACGGTAATGGCCAAGTTCATCCAGCACACCCCGCCTACCCCACCGGAATGGGGTATGGCCGAAACCCTCAAGACCTGGAAAGTGCTGGTCAAGCCTGAAGACCGGCCCACCCGGCAACTCAATTCGCTCAACCTGCAAAACCTGTTTTCAGTCACCCTGCGCGATGACGGCAAGATCGCCCTGGTCGACGGCGACAGCAAAAAGATCGTCAAGCTGATCGACACCGGTTACGCGGTGCACATTTCGCGTATCTCGGCATCGGGCCGCTACCTGCTGGTGATTGGCCGCGATGCCAAGATCGACATGATCGACTTGTGGCCCAAGGAGCCGACCAAAGTCGCGGAAATCAAAGTAGGCATCGAAGCGCGCTCGGTGGAAACCTCCAAGTTCAAGGGCTACGAAGACAAGTACACCATCGCCGGCTCCTATTGGCCGCCGCAGTTCACCATCATGGACGGCGAGACCCTGGAGCCCAAGCAGATCGTCTCGACCCGCGGCATGACCGTCGACACCCAGCAATATCACCCCGAACCCCGGGTTGCGGCGATCATCGCGTCACATGAATGGCCGGAGTTCATCGTCAACGTCAAGGAAACCGGCAAGGTGATGCTGGTCAACTACCAGGACATCAAGAACCTCACCATCACCAGCATCGACGCCGCACCGTTCCTGCATGACGGCGGCTGGGACAGCAGCCATCGCTACTTCATGACGGCGGCGAACAACTCCAACCAGGTTGCGGTCATCGACTCCAAGGAACGCAAGCTCACCGCCCTGGTGGATGTCGGTAAAACCCCGCACCCGGGACGCGGCGCCAACTTCACCCATCCGCTTTACGGCCCGGTCTGGGCCACCAGCCATCTGGGCGATGCCGGCGTCTCGCTGATCGGCACCGACCCAGTCAAGCATCCGCAATATGCCTGGAAACAGGTGGCCTCACTTCAGGGCCAGGGTGGCGGTTCGCTGTTCATCAAGACCCACCCCAAGTCCCGTCACCTGTACGTCGACACCACCCTCAGCCCCGACACCAAGCTCAGCCAATCGGTGGCGGTGTTCGACATCGACAAACTCGACGCCGGCTACACCGTGCTGCCGATTGCCGAGTACGCCGGTATCAAGAAGGGGGCGATGCGCGTGGTGCAACCGGAATACAACAAGGCCGGCGATGAAGTCTGGTTCTCGGTCTGGAGCGGCCAGGAAGACGAGTCGGCGCTGGTGGTGATCGATGACAAGACCCTCAAGCTCAAGAGCGTGATCAAGGACAAACGCCTGATCACCCCCACCGGAAAATTCAACGTCTACAACACTCAACACGACATCTATTGAGCCCCATCAATAAGAGGAAAAACCATGAAGCCTATTCTGCTTGCCCTGACCTTGAGTGCCGCCTTCAGCCTGCAACCGGCGCTGGCCCAGGACGGCCCGACGCTGTTCAAGAGCAAACCCTGTGGCGCCTGCCACTCCATTGACACCAAGTTGGTAGGACCGGCGCTCAAGGAGGTGGCGGCAAAGAATGCCGGCGTCGCCGGAGCACAAGAACTGTTGGCCAAGCACATCAAGGAAGGCACTCAAGGAAACTGGGGGCCGATGCCGATGCCGGCCAATCCGGTGACCGATGAAGAAGCCAAGATCCTAGCAGCGTGGGTCTTGACCCTTAAATAAACGTTTAAGGAGCACATCTCTGTGGCGAGGGGATTTATCCCCGCTGGGCTGCGAAGCAGCCCCCAGAAGAGCAGAACCTATCTGCCTGACACATCGCGATGTCAAGTTTTAGGGCTGCTTTGCAGCCCAACGGGGATAAATCCCCTCGCCACAGGGGCACGCACGACTTTAATTCAGGAGGACGTCATGGACCGACACCGCTGTGCAACCCGGATAACCACCCTCCTCTTCGTCTTCTGTACCCCGGTGCTGGCCGCTCCCGACCACCCGCGCCAGGCGCAACTGCAACACCTGCTGGTTCAGGACTGTGGCGCCTGCCATGGCCTGCACCTGACCGGTGGCCTTGGCCCACCCCTGACCCGTGAGGCCCTGGCCGGAAAATCCCGCGACAGCCTCATCGCCACCGTCACCCAAGGACGGCCCGGCAGTGCCATGCCCGGCTGGGCGCCGCTGCTCGGCCCCGACGATATTCGCTGGTTGGTGGACCGGCTCCTTCAAGGAACTCCCGCCCCATGATCCGATCTCTGCTGTCTCTCACCGCCTGCGCGCTGTTGCTCTCGGCATGTGCCCAGCCAGCGCTGCGCGGCACCGGCGACCTGGGCGTGGTGGTGGAGCGTACCACCGGCAGCCTGCAAATCATCGAAAGCGACACGCGCACCGCCCTCGCCCGCGTCGAAGGGCTGGGGGATCTGTCGCATGCCTCGGTGGTGTTCTCCCGCGACCAACGTTATGCCTATGTATTTGGCCGCGATGGCGGCTTGAGCAAGGTCGACTTGCTGAGCGCACGCATCGACCGCCGCATCATTCAGGGCGGCAACAGCATCGGCGGCGCCATCAGCCAGGACGGCAAGCTGATCGCCGTCTCCAACTACGAACCCGGCGGCGTCAAGGTGTTCGACGCGCAGACACTGGAACCGGTCGCGGACATTCCGGCCACACCCCTGCCCGACGGACAAAAACGTTCGCGGGTGGTCGGCCTGGTGGACGCGCCGGGGCAGCGCTTCGTTTTCAGCCTGTTCGACACCGGCGAAATCTGGACCGCAGACTTCAGCCAAAACCAAACGCCACGCATCGAACGCTTCACCGCCATCGGCCGGCAACCCTACGACGCGCTGATAACACCGGACGGGCGTTATTACATGGCCGGGCTGTTTGGCGAGGACGGCATGGCGCAACTCGATCTCTGGCATCCCGAACACGGCGTGAAACGGGTGCTGGGGCACTATGGACGCGGCGAGGCCCGGCTCCCGGTGTACAAGATGCCCCATCTGGAAGGCTGGGCCATGGCCGGCCAACAGGCCTTTGTCCCCGCCGTCGGGCACCATCAAGTGCTGGTGATGGACGCCCGCACCTGGCAGCAGACCGGCACGATCGCCGTGGCCGGCCAGCCAGTGTTCGTCACGGCGCGACCCGATGGCCGCCAACTGTGGGTCAACTTCGCCTACCCGGACAACGACCGGGTGCAGGTCATCGATACCCAGACTCACGCCATCATCGCGGACCTGCGGCCAGGGCCTGCGGTGCTGCACATGGAATTCACCGCTCGCGGCGATCAGGTGTGGCTGTCCGCCCGCGACGGTGGCGAGGTGCAGGTCTGGGATCCGTATCGGCTCGAACGCCTGAGCAGCCTGCCGGCCCTGAGCCCCAGCGGCATCTTCTTCAGCAGCCGTGCGCACAAACCGGGGTACTGACCATGACACCAAGCCCACTCGCCCGCCGCCTGATCGATCAGTTCCAGCATGGCCTGCCGTTGTGCGCCGAACCCTATCGGGCAATGGCCGATGCCCTGGGTTGCAGCCAGGCCCAGGTGCTCGATTGCCTGCAGCACCTGCAACTGGCGGGCACCCTGTCACGGGTCGGCCCGGTATTCGAACACACCCGAGCCGGGGCCAGCACCCTCGCCGCCCTGGCAGTGCCCGTGGACCGATTGCAGCAGGTGGCGGCGCGCGTCAGCCAGTACCCGGAAGTCAATCACAACTACGCCCGTGAACACCGCTACAACCTGTGGTTCGTGCTGACCGGTCCTGATCGTGCCCACCTGGACAACATTCTCCGGGAACTGGAAAACGACACCGGCCTCACGCCGCTGGACCTGCCCATGCTGACCGCTTACCGCATCGACCTGGGCTTTGCCCTGGAGGCTACCCCATGAACCCGACCTTAAGTGACCACCAGTCACTGCAACTGCGCCGTCTACTGGAGACCGGCTTGCCCCTGACACCACGCCCGTTCCAGGCCCTGGCCGAACAGATCGACGCCAGCGAACAGCAGATTCTTGACCAGATGCAAGACTGGCATGAACAAGGCCTGTTCCGCCGCGTCGGCCTGGTGGTCAACCACCGCGCCTTGGGCTTTGCCGCCAACGCCATGCTGGTGCTGGACGTGCCGGATGCCTTGGTCGACGAAGTCGGTCGCCGCCTCGGTCAGGCGCCCGGCATCAGCCTTTGCTATCAACGACCACGACGCTTGCCCCAGTGGCAATACAACCTGTTCTGCATGATCCACGGTCGTCAGCGCGATCGTGTTGAGGCCCAGGTCCAGGCACTGCTGGAGGCGCACTTGCTGAGTGATCTACCGCACCAGTTGCTGTTCAGCACCCACCTGTTCAAGCAGTGTGGCGGGCGCTACGCCACGCCGGCCGGAGTGGCGATTGATGGATGACCTGGACCGACGCCTGATCAATCGCCTGCAATTGGGTTTGCCGCTGGTACGTCATCCCTGGCAGGCATTGGCCGAAGAACTGGAGAGCAGCAGTAGCGAACTGCTCGACCGCCTGCACGAGTTGCTCAACGACGGCGTACTCACCCGCTTCGGCCCGATGTTCGACATCGACCGCCTGGGCGGTGCCTTCACCCTGGCGGCTCTGGCGGTGCCCGAACCGCGTTTCGAGACCATCGCCGAGTTGCTCGCGGCCATGCCCGAAGTGGCCCACAACTACCGCCGCGAGCACAGCTGGAACATGTGGTTCGTGCTTGCCTGCCCCAGCGAACAGGCGATCAGCGACACCTTGTTGCGTATCGAACGCCTGACCGGCCTGGAGCCGCTGAACCTGCCCAAGGAGGAGACCTACCATGTCGGCCTGTATTTCCCAGTCTGAGCCGTTGCCGCAAACGCTACCTCGCCTGGAGGAAACGCCTCTGGCCCTGCGGCTGGTGGAACTGACCCAGGACGGCCTGCCCTTGCTCGAAGATCCCTGGGCCTGGCTGGCCGAGCAACTGGGGCTGAGCGTGAAATCGACCCTCGACCTGCTCAAGCGTTTACAGGCCGAAGGGGCAATCCGCCGCATCGCCGCGGTGCCCAATCACTATCGCCTGGGTTATCGCCACAACGGCATGACTGTCTGGGATGTATGTGACGCCGACGTGCCGCGCCTGGGCGCGCTGCTGGGTGCGCAGCCTTTTGTCAGCCATTGCTACCGCCGCCCGCGCCGGGCCGGTTGGCGCTACAACCTGTTTGCCATGGTCCATGGCCGCAGTCGCGAGGAAATCGACAGCTACCGTGAGCACTTGCGCTATCTGCTGGGTGACGCCTGTAGCGCTGACGACATGCTGGTGAGTAGCCGCATCCTGAAAAAAACCGGCTTGCGCCTGTCACCTGTGGGAGCAAAGCTCGCTCGCGAAACAGCCGCCTCGGTTTCTGAGGAACTGCATCGGCTTCATTGCGGACAAGCCTTGCTCCCACAACGAAGGAGCGACTTATGTTGAGGATCAGCCACTACCTGCGCGCCCTGGCTGGCCAATGCCCCGCGCCGCGTGTGGCGCCACCGGGCAGCACACGGCCGCCGGTGGTGATCTGGAACCTGCTCAGGCGCTGCAATCTGACCTGCAAACACTGCTACGCCACCTCGGCCGACAGCGTATTTCGCGATGAGCTGGACACGACGGCGGCACTCAAGGTCATCGACGACCTGCATGACGCGGGCGTACGGGTATTGATCCTGTCCGGCGGCGAACCGTTGCTGCGCGAGGACCTGTTCCAGCTCAGCGCCTATGCCCGGGGCAAGGGCTTTTTCCTCGCCCTGTCCACCAACGGCACGTTGATCGACCCGAGCAACATTGGGCAGATCGAGGCGGCGAACTTCGACTATGTGGGCATCAGCATCGATGGCTTGGAAGCGACCCACGACGCCTTCCGCCAGCTCAAGGGCAGTTTTGCCCGTTCCATGGCGGCCATCGGCTTGTGTCGCGAACGAGGGATCCGGGTCGGGTTGCGCACCACCCTGACCCAGCAGAACCACGTCCAGTTACCACGACTGCTGGATCTGATGACTGAATACGACGTGCAGAAATTCTACCTGTCGCACCTCAACTACAGCGGCCGCGGCAAGCGCAGTCGCCAGCTCGACGCCCGGCAACAGATGAGCCGCGAAGCCATGGTCCTGATCTTCGAGCGGGCCTGGGACGACGTTCTGCAGGGTCGCGAGACGGACTTCGTCAGCGGCAACAACGATGCCGATGCGGTGCTTTTGTTGCAATGGGCGGCCGGGCGCCTGCCCCATCACTACGCCGAACTGGAACGCCTGCTCAAGGCCTGGGGCGGCAATGCCTCGGGCAGCGGCATTGCCAACATCGACAACACCGGCGAGGTGCACCCTGACACCTACTGGTGGCAGCACTCGGTGGGCAATGTCCGCCAAACGCCGTTTCGCACACTCTGGCTCGAACGTCCCGACGCCCTGCTGCAAAAACTGCGCGAGCATCCGCGGAGCGTGGGAGGCCGTTGCGGACAGTGCCGTTGGCTGGCCATCTGCAACGGCAACACCCGCACACGCGCCTGGGCCGACGGTGACCTGTGGGGCCAGGACCCCGGCTGCCACCTCAGCGATGACGAAATTGGCGTGCAGGCAATCCCCAGCGCTTTGATTCCCAGCGTTGCATTGCCCTGTGCCCGATAACCCGACGGCGAACCTGATGATGAACCAAGGAAGTCCCATGCCCGCCTCTATCGTTCTGCCCGCTGCCCTGCAATCGCCCTTCAGACCGGGTGAAGTCGCCCTGGTGGGCGCCGGTCCCGGTGACCCCGGCCTGCTGACGCTGCGCGCCTGGAGCCTGTTGATGCAGGCCGACGCGGTGGTCTACGACCGCCTGATCAGCGCGCAACTGCTGGGACTGATCCCGCTGACATGCGCCCGGCATTACGTCGGCAAGGCCGCCGGTTGCCACAGCCTACCCCAGGCGCAGATCAACGAACTGCTGGCCGATCTCGCTGATCAGGGCCAGCGGGTTGTGCGGCTCAAGGGCGGCGACCCGTTCATTTTTGGTCGCGGTGCCGAAGAGCTGGAGTACTTGCTGGGGCGAGGTATCGATTGCCAGGTGGTGCCCGGTATCACCGCCGCGTCCGGTTGCAGCGCCTACGCCGGCATTCCGCTGACCCATCGTGACCTGGTCAATTCCTGCCGTTTCATCACCGGCCACTTGCAACGCGAAGGTGATTTGAGCCTGCCGTGGCAAAGCCTGGCGGATGACAGCCAGACCCTGGTGTTTTACATGGGCTTGTCGAACCTGGGCACCATTGCTGCACGGTTGATGGCGGCAGGTTTGGCCGCGGATACTCCGGCGGCGTTGATCAGCAACGGCACTCGCCCCGACCAGCAAGTGCTTCGCGGCACCCTGCAACAACTGCCGGCCATGGCACGAGATTGCGTCGAAGGTCTGCCAACATTGACGGTGATCGGCAAAGTGGTCGGCTTGTTTGCCCTGCAGCCGTTGCAGCATCCGGCGCGCGTTCATCCCCTCCCCCAGGCTTTGAAGGTGGCGCTATGAGGCGCTGCTGGGTGGCCATGCTGTGGATCGGTGCAAGCCATGGCGCCGTTACCGCCGGCGCCGACCTGGAGCAGGCCGAGCGCAATTACCAGCAGCTCTGCCAACAATGTCACGGCGTGAACCGCATCGGCGGCGCCGGGCCTGCGCTGCTGCCCCAGAGCCTGGGCCGGATCAAACCCGGCGAAATCCGCCAGGTGATCGAGAACGGCCGCCCCGCCAGTCAGATGGCGGCGTTCGGTGCGCTGCTGGAACCTGCGCAAATCGACGCCCTGGCACTGTATCTCCAGCGCCCGCCCAGCGTCGCACCAAACTGGAATGAAGCGGATATTCGCCAAAGCCATCGTGTTCTGGTGGACGTCGCCACCTTGCCCAACCAACCGCAACACCGGGCCGACCCGCTGAACCTGTTCGTGGTGGTGGAAGCCGGCGATCATCACGTCGCGGTGGTCGACGGTGATCGCTTCGAAGTGCTCGCGCGTTTCGCCTCGCACTTTGCCGTACACGGCGGACCCAAGTTTTCCCCGGACGGACGTTTTGTCTACCTGGCGTCGCGCGATGGCTGGATCAGTCTGTATGACCTGCACAACCTCAAACTGATCGCCGAAGTGCGGGCCGGACTCAATACGCGCAACCTGGCGGTGAGCAAGGACGGCCGCTGGGTGCTGGTGGGCAACTCGCTGCCTGGCAACCTGGCGGTGCTGGATGCCCGGGACTTGTCACTGGTCAAGACGATCGCGACGCTGGGCAGTGATGGCCAGGCCTCCCGGGTCAGCGCGGTCTATACCGCTGCGCCGCGCAACAGCTTCATCGTCGCACTAAAGGATGTGAACGAGGTTTGGGAACTGTCTACCGGTCCGAACCCGGACTTCGTGCCCAGGCGCATCGAGGTCCAGGATCATCTGGATGACTTTTCCTTCTCACCCGATTACCGCCAGTTGCTCGCCACCTCGCGCAAGGCCCAGGGTGGCCAGGTGATCGACCTCGACAGTGGCCAGGTGGTCACCGACATCAGCCTGCCGGGCATGCCGCATCTGGGTTCGGGCACCTATTGGCAGCGCGATGGCCGCTGGGTGTTCGCGACACCCAATATCAGTAAAGGCCTGGTGTCGGTGATCGATATCGGCACCTGGCAAGTCATCCGGCAGATCCCTACCCTCGGACCGGGTTTCTTCCTGCGCAGCCACGCCAATTCCCGCTATGCCTGGACCGACGTGTTCTTCGCTCCCGGCAACGATGCCATCCACCTGATCGACAAACAGACCCTGGAAATCGCCCATACCTTGCGCCCCATGCCCGGCAAAACCGCCGCCCACGTCGAATTTACCCATGACGGCCGTTACCTGCTGTTGAGCATCTGGGACACCGACGGCGCGCTGATCGTCTACGACAGCAACACCCTCAAGGAAGTCAAACGCCTGCCCATGAACAAGCCTTCGGGCAAATACAACGTGGGCAACAAGATCGAGTTCGCCGAAGGCACGTCTCACTGAGCGAGCGAACCTGCTCCCGCTCGGTCCTGTAGGAGCTGGCGAAGGCTCGGGCCGCG
>NZ_JABWQV010000016.1 GCF_014268615.1 Pseudomonas tehranensis
GGCCAATTCCATTGGCCGCGCCGGTAATCACAATCGTGCGTTCCTGGCTCATAGCATTTTCAACCCGCCGTTGACGGGTAACACTTCGCCCGTGACGTACAGGCCGCGCTCGGCCAAATACAGCACCGCGTCGGCAATTTCTTCAGGCCGGGCGAACCGTTTGATCAACATCCGCGACTGGATTTCCTGTTCATGGGCCCCCACCAGGGCTTCACTCATTTCAGTACTGACAATGCCCGGCGCTACCGCGTTGACCCGGATGTTGCGCGGCGCCAATTCCACCGCCAATGCGCGCGTCAACGCTTCTACACCGCCTTTGGCCGCGGCGTAGTTGCTCTGACCCTTGCCGGGTTTTTGCGCGGCCACCGAACTGACGTTGACGATGCACCCGCTGCGTTGGCGCATCATGCAGGGCAGCACCTGCTGGCAGCACAACAAGGTGCCGATCAGGTTGGTCTGGATGACCTCGGTGATGTCGTTCAACGATTGCGTGGCGAGCAAACCGTCACGGGTAATACCAGCGTTGTTGACCAACAGATCGATACATTCAAAACGCTGTTCCACCCGCTCAAAAAAACCCTGAATGCTCTGCGCATCTTTGACATCGCACTGCACGGCCAGACACTCCCGACCGAGCCCCTCGACCTGCGCCTGCAATGCAGCCGCAGACGCCTCGTCACGGACATAGCTGAACGCGACCTGATAACCCGCGCCGGCCAAAGCTAGCACGATGGACTTGCCAATGCCGCGACTGCCGCCGGTCACGACAGCTATTTTCTGAGTCATGGCCGTTCCTTACAGAGAGTTTTGAGTTTTGAATTGCGCGAGGGTGAAGCCGTGGGTCGCCGCCAGTGCGCGCACCTGCTGGACTTGCCCGCGGCTGATATCGCCGTAGGAACCGTGCTGGCTCATGCCGGACAAGCCCATCAGCACCGATTCGGCCATGCAGGCATACAGCTGACCTTGTTTCAGATAAGCCCGCACGTTGGGCGCCAGGCCGTCGTCGAACGGCGTCTGGACGATGCCGCCGTGCATGTAGAGCACATCTTCGCGTTGGCTCGGCAGGTCTTGATGGACGTTCAGCGGTACGGCGATATCGCAGATCACGCTGCGCTCGGCGAAATGCCCGGCGCCGAGAAACGGCAGAGGCGCATTGGCCGCACACAGGACAATCCGTGCGCCCTTGAGGGACTCGAGATCATTGGTGACCGTGATGAACGCGTTCGCGCCAAGGCGCTCATCCACCAGACGGGCGATGTGCAGGCCGAGGTCGGTTTTGTGCCCATGGGCGTGCAACAGGTCGCGAAAACCATCGAGGGTCAGCAAGCGCTGCGCCAACCGGTCATGTTCGGCTGTGCCCTTGAGAATCGAACGGGCCGCATCGGCGTAAATCAGTTGGGCGGTTTTTTCCAGACGCCGAACCGAACCGTCACGGCCGCTGCCAATCAGAATCAGATGATTGACGGTGGCGGACAGCACCGAGGCATAGGTCGACGCAACGTTACCGGCGGCACCGACAACGGCGGCGGTTTGCTCGCGCAGTTCCAGACCTTGCTGTACACAGCCTTGCTCGATGGCTTCGAGCCCCATGCCAATGGTCAGGGCGTTGCCGGACGTCAGCGCCATGTCGGCAATTTTCAACGCCTGGCAATTGTTGGTGACGATCGAGGTGTACATCCCCAAGCCGGCAATGGTGCATCCATCGGCGCGGGCATCGGTGACACGCTTGCCGACCTCATCGCGAATGGTGTCCAGATCACCACTGAGGATGTACTCGGCCATGGCATCGGAATCCATGCACAGCGGGTACAAAGTGAATTCCACCGCCATGCCGAGGCGCGAGCGAATGATCACCGGGCCGACCGGCGCAGCGCGGCGTTCAGGCTTGGTGCGGTTGATGAACGTACGTTTCTGCTCCGGGCTCAGGGCCGCCAGCGACGGGTCGACGTCACCGAGGATATCGGCGTCGATCAGGTGGTTGATGAACGCCACGCGGGCGACCACCTCAACATCGGAATCGGCTTTTTCAGCAGGCTCGGCTACCCGAAAGTCGTCCTGACGGGCTGGCACCGCGGGGATCGAGTCTGCGCAGATACCTGCCGCCAACGGGAACGCATCGCCACGGCGCAACATGTCGCACACCCGCTGCAGGGCGCCGATCAACCCGTCAATTTCGGTCAGGGTGATACAGGCTGGAGGCTCCAGACGAATCACATTGGAGTTGCTCCCCGACGGTGCTACCCGGAACGCTTCGAACTGCAACAGGTAACCGGCGATCAAGTAACCCAGGGCATCGTTGTATTGAGCCGATGCCTGAACCAGCGAGCTGCTGACACTCAAGTCGTGCAATTCGAAACCCACCAGCAAGCCGCGCCCACGCACGTCGGCGATCACATCCGGATAAGCCGTCTTCAGTTCATTGAGCGAGGCTTTGAGGTAGGCGCCCTTGGTGCGGACTTCCTTGAGCATCGCGTCATCATTGGCGAACAGTCGACGCAATGCCGACAGGGCGATATGGCAGGACGCATCGTCCTCGGCAAAGGTCGAGCTGTGGATGTAGCTGAACTCGCCTTCGTAGTGGCCGCTGCGGATCACCGTTGCGGCGATTTTCATCAAGCCGCCGCCGAGGGCCTTGGATAGGCAGTAATAGTCGCCTTGCAGGTTGAACTGGCTGCTGGCGAGAAACGTCCCGGCACGGCCAAAACCCGACTGCACTTCATCGACCACCAACGGGCATTGCTGCTCGTTGCACAGCTTGCGCAGGCCCAGATAGAACTCGGCCGCGAACTCGTTGATGCCACCTTCGCCCTGAATCGGCTCCATCAACACGGCGGTGATTGCGCTGAACGGCAGTCGCAGCACGTTCAGGTGTTCGCCGTCCCATTGCAGGCTCAACCAATGGTGCGTATGCCGGGCGGGCAGCTCCTGCAACTGATGGGGTTGGTGTGGGTCGATGAACTCGACGTTCAGACCAAAACGGGCAAACGGCGCCCGATACTGACGGCCGTAGGTCAGTTGCACGGTATTGACCAATTTGCCGTGAAAGCTGCCGCGCAGGGCGACAAATACCGGTTCGATGTGCAACTGCGCCAGGTTGTGTTGGCGAACGGCTTCAACCACCTGACGCAAGGTCACGCTGTTCAGGGTTGCCGGCAGGACACCTGCAGGCAGGTCGAGGTCGGCCACATCCAGTTCGCGGTAAGCGCGTTCGCTCGCCGTCAAGCCGGCCAGGGTGAAGTCAATGTCATCGAACTGCTTTTGCAGGTTTTTCTGGCGACGGAACTCCGCGTGCTTGACGGCAATTTCCACCGCCTCGGCGCCGCTGTTGGAGAAGGTCGTGATATAGCGTTCGGTGCTCTTCAGTTCGCGATTGAACGCGTCGCTGAGTTCTCGCCCCAATTGCCCGGCCGCACCGCGGATCGACATTTGAGCGTTGAACGGCACGTCGCTACGCAGCAGCGTGCAGAGCTGATCGACAAACTGCGGGTCGTTGTGACCGAACAGGGCTGCACCGTAGCCGCCGAGAAAATCGGTGACCGTGACCATGTCGCCCTTGGGGTTGCGGTAGAACAATTGGCTACCGAGTGCGCGCTGAAACTCACACTCCAAGCCCAGCGCCTGGAGCAGGCCGACGAATTTGGGCCGAACGAAATCGCGATAATCCATGACAGTCATATCCCTTGAAAGTAGAAAAGAGCCGGTCGGCAGCGTCAGTCCTGAGGGACCTCTGCGCTGTAGAACAATTGAAAGGCAGCGCTGAAACCGTTGTCGTCGCGGTTCAGCACCAGGCAATGTGCAAGGCTCGCCGGGTGAGGCGCACCTTGGACAAACGGCAGGTTGGCCACCGGCTGCTGCAAACCGGCGATCGGCGGCACCTGCTGAGCCTGCAAGGCACCACGGGCGAGGATCAGATCCACCAGGCTCGGCGCAGCGCTGAGAATGCCGTTGATCGCCAGGCCACTGGTGATGTGCGAGGCGCCCGTACGGGCCAGTGTTTGGCACAACTCGCGGTCTTTATGCGGATCGCCAGTGCCACTGCACACCAACACATCGGTCGGCCTGTCGGGCAGGCTCAAGCGAGCGAGGATGGCATGGGCGGTCATGTCGGCGAGGCAGGTTTGAGGGCCTGCCGGCAGGTCTTCGCGCCGACGCAACACCAATGCTGCCGCGCCTTCCCCGGCAATGCCGCCGATGCCCCGAAGGTCAAACGGCAACAGGGTGTCCGAGCCATTGGCGCTGATGACGCCCGCCTGGACCAATCCAGACAGCGCCAGTGTATCCAGCTCGCTGCCCGCGCCGACGATGATTGCCGCGTCAATTCGGCCGGCCTGCAAAGCGGCCGTGGCCTCACGCAAGGCCGCCAGGTTGCCGGCGACGCCTTGCATGTAGGCGTTGCATTCGCCCACCAGTTTCAGCGCCAGGCTGGTGACACCCAACAGGCAGTTGCTCAACCCTTTGAGTACCAAAAAGGGGTCCTGGGCGCGGTCTTGCAGGATCCGTTTAGCGAACGCTGCCATATCGGCGACGCCGTCCTGCCGACAGCCGTGGAGCAACTCGGCATAGGATTCCAGAGACGGATGGGTGTACCCGCCCTGACAGCAATACAACCCGAAACGAACACCCGGTTGCTCGCCCGTCAGGCCAGCTTCATCCAACGCCTGACGTACTGCGCTGACGCCCCAGATCACCGCCGGCGTGCAATAACGCTGAAGATTTTGCGCAAGGTCTTGTCGGCTACGTTGGTGGTCCTGGTCCTGAATTTGCCCGAACGCCACCACGCGCTCGCTGTGGAACCGTCGGGTGTTCAGCGCCGTAATGGCGCTGCGCCCTTCGTTCGCAGCCGCCCAAAATGACTCGACACCCCATCCGCTGGGCAGCACGCAACCTGCGCCGGCAATCGCGACCGTTTTTTTCATCGCGAAGGCTCCCGGTACTTGCCCAGCGCCAGCGAGGTGTTGAGGCCGCCGAAACCGAAGGAGTTACTCAGGGCAACATCGACCTTGCGCTTGACCGCTTGATGGGCGCAGTAGTCGAGGTCGCATTGTTCGTCGGCATCATGCAGGTTGAGGGTCGGCGTGACCCGATCGTCCCGGCAGGCCAGAGCCGTGAGCATGAACTCCGGGGCTCCGGCGGCTGCAATCAGGTGGCCGAACTGGGATTTGTTGGCCGTCACCAGCAGCCGGCGATAATGCTCGCGCTCGGTAAACAAGGTCTTGATCGCCAGGGTTTCGGCGGCATCATTGAGGGGTGTCGACGTACCGTGAGCATTGATCAGATCGACTTGCCGGGGCGCCAGACCGGCATCCGTCAGGGCCGCCTGCATCGCCAGCACCGCTCCCCGGCCCTCCGGGTCGGGCGCAGTGACTTTATAGGCATCCAGGCTGCTGCCGAAGCCGAGCACTTCGGCGTACGGCGTGGCCCCCCGGGCCAGTGCCCGTTCGAGGGTTTCGAGCACGACAAAACCACCGCCTTCACCGGCGATCAAGCCGCTGCGATGGCGGTCGAAGGGCCGACACAGTTCAGTGCCCCAACGCTGTTCGCTGCTGGCGGCGCCGAGCAGATACAGCGCGGTCATGGTGTCCAGGCTCAGCACCGAATCGGCGCCCCCGGCAATGGCCACATCGACCTCGCCGCGACGAATCATCTGAAACGCGTTACCAATGGCTTGGGACGCTCCCGCGCAGGCGCTGCTGATATTGATCACCGGGCCTTCACTGCCGATGCCATCGGCAATCACCCGTGCAAGGCGGTCGTTGCTCTGGCACAGCGAGCTATCGGGATCGACCTGCGCTTGTCGCGTCATCAATTGAGCCCATGACGGCGCCTGCGCCGGGTTGTCCGGCAGGCTCAGCAGCATGTCCTGCAAACGATGGGCCGGTGCGCCGGAAGCCGACAATACCGCTGCACCGCGCAACTGTTCTGGGCTCAAGCCACCGTCGGCAATGGCCTGAGTGGCCGCAATCCAACCAAAACGGGTGCGTTTTTCCAGCGATAAACCCCAGGCCGGATGGTCCTGCAAGTGTGCTGGCATCAAGCGCATATCCACGGGCGCCGCGTAGCGCAAAGGGAACGCGCTCGCCTCGACGCCTTCCGGTTGCCATGGCCGAATGCAATGTTCGCCGGCCAACATCTTTTGCCACATGGACTGCCACTCGAAACCGAAGCCGGTGACGGCGCCCATGCCCGTGATCACGATCCGTGTGGGGCTCATGGGTAACTCTCCATTGTCTCTCTGTCCAACAGCGCTCTGGCCAGCAGCACCGCACCCCAATGCCCGCCTCGGCTGTGCTCGAGCAGCAGCGTGTAAGGGCTGGAGTCCAGTGCCCACGTCGCAGCGATTTCGGTGAGCAAGGCACTAGTGCCCAAGTCGCCTACCAACGCCTTTGAGTGTTCGAGGGCGTGTCCCGCTGAGGTGAACAACGCGGCAATCTGTGGGTCCTGTCCATCGGCGACGACCTGCCCGACATCGCTGAGGCAGAGCTTTTCGTTGCTCAAGGCACGTTCGATGACGTCGCGACCAACCGCCACTCCACGCTCGGGCTGCGCGCTGTAACCACGGGCAAAACCGGCAATGCGTAACGCTGATTGAGCACCCTTGGCCGGGCCGGTACTCAGTAACAACGCTGCCGCACCTTCACCGAAAATCCACGGGCCGGGGTTCACGGGTGGGTGGGTAACGTCACGCAGGTACAACGCAGGGGTGATGTTCGGACTGCTACTGACCACCACGGCGGCATCGGCGCGACCTTCGCTCAGATGGGCTGCGGCCTCCATCAAGGCATCCAGTCCCGCATTGCCCTGGGAGCAAAAGCCGCCCATGGGACCCTTGCAATGCAAGGCCTCGGCCGCGTGGGCCATGACGCTGCTGTTGAGCATCATCAACGCATGCAGCGGCGGTGTGTGGGCAAAGAATTGCGCCAGCAGGTCCGCCGGTTGTTCGCCAATGGCCTGCACCGCGTCCCAGCACGAACTCGGGCCATCCACTTCCGGGATGGCGGCAGTCAACGCGATCCGCTCATCGGGCAGTTCCAGCCTACGCAAGGTCTCGGCAAGACGGCCGGCGCAATACAGTAGACGGGCGCCCTGAGGCTCCAGGCTGCGGGACAACTTGCGGTCGTATACCCCGGCCGGCAACGCGGGCGCTGTGACGCAATGGGCCAGGCGTGCCGTGTCGAAGTCCAGTGGTAGCGCGGTCTGCGGTTGGCTGTCGCGAGACACGCATTCAGTCCCGGCGGCGTTGAGTACCGACGCTGCGGTGATGTAAACGGCTGTCGAATTGGATCTGGTCATTTCATGCCCTGCCCAGCACCAACGAACTGTTCACGCCACCAAACCCGAAGGAGTTGGAGAGCACGACATTGATCGGTTGCTGCAACGGTTCGCAAAGGAATTTCAGCTCCGGAAACTGGGATTTTTCCGGCTGAAAATTGAGGGTCGGCAAAGCCACGCCCAACTGAATGCTCATCAACGACAGCACCGCCTCAATGGCGCCACTGCCTGCCAATGAATGCCCAACGGCAGACTTGTTGGCGGTGAACGTCATCTGTTCAATGGTTTCACCGAAGACCTGCGCCAAACCCAGGGCCTCGCAACGGTCATTGGCCTGAGTCGACGTACCGTGAACATTCACATGGTCCACAGCAGCGCTGGCCAGTCCGGCATCGGTCAGGGCCGCAGCCATGCAGGCGGCGTACTTGCTGCCGTCGCGACTGCTGGAGGTGATTTTTTCTGCCTCGCACAGGTTCGCGTAACCCAGTACCCGACCCAACGGGCGGGCCTGACGACGCTCGGCATGCTCGCGGGATTCCAGCACCAACAGCGCGGCCCCTTCACTCAGGACAAAACCGCAGCGATCCGGCATAAACGGCCGACTCTGTTCCTGTGGGGAAAAATCCACTCGCTGGCAGAGTGCACCCAGTCCGTCGAAGCTGTAATAGGACAGTTCGTGGGCCATCAACTCCACGGCACCACACAACGCCAGGTCGATCTCGCCACGGGCAATCGCCCGATAGGCGCTGCCGATGGCCATGGTGCCGGCGGCGCATGCATCGGAATGGGTCGAAATATGGTCACGTACACCCAGCCATTCGGCGAGATGGCGGGTTTGCTGATCGACCCGCCGGGCAAACGCCCCACCGCTGAGGGTGTGGTTATCCAGGTATTGGTCGAGATCGACCCGTCCCTGATCGTCCATGTAACGGCTGGCGTCGCGCAGATCACCGCTCACGCAATGTTTGTTGGCTCCGACAAAAATGCCGCTGGCGATCCGGGCAAATGCGCCATCGGCCAACCCGGCATGGGCCAGCGCCTGACAGGCCACGTAATGCGCCAGCCATTCCTGGCGGGAGGTGGTCTGCAGATCGCCCGGGAAAGCCGCCGCGATGACCTGCCATTGTTGTTCATCGACAAATCCGGCCGCCGGGTTCGCAAACCCCAGCTCGACAAACGCCGGGTGCTGGCGAATGCAGGAACGCTTTTTGCTGATCGTCGTGAAGAGCGAGGCCGCATCCAGTGCCGTGGGAGCCACCAGACCGTAGCCGGTGACCAGAACTTCTCGGGCCTGCATCAAGTCAGCCCCTACGCCGAGGCTTGTAACTGAGTGGCCGCGTACTGCTCAACCAACAGACGCGAGATCGAATCACCGTCCAGAGGGGTCAGGCGAGCACTGCAACCGCCGCACACCACTTGTTTGCGCTCATTGAGCTGGGCGTGAACCGCGCCACATTCCGGGCAGGTCTCGGGGAGATAGCTGAAAACGTTATGGCATTGCTGCGCCCAATTACGCACGGTGGTGGCCGCGAAGACATCACCCGGCTGCATGCCCACGCGCAACTGACCCGGCGCATAAGCGCTGAGGCTCTGTTCCAGCAAGGCTACGCCGTCCTGCGTGATGCGCCCTTTTTCGACAAACCGGGTCGCGTCGCCGAACACCGCGACCGCGTGATCCAGCACGCTGGTTTTCGGCAAGGTGCAACCGTATTGGCGGCCCAGCTGGAAGCTCAGGTCGACGATGTCCAGCGAGTCGGCGCTGAGGTCGTCAACGATACTGCTGTGCTCTGCCACGTCGCCCATATCCATCACCAACAACTGCGCAAGAATCTCCCGCGTACTGTTGATAACGCTGTCCAATTCCAATGGATTGTTCATTGATTGTTCCCCTACAAAAACAGCATTAAATGAATAAAGTCATCGGGCCAAAAAAGCTGTTTTCAGGCCAAATCTATCGAGGCGCGGGAGTCTAAAGTCTCCCCTTAAGGGGAGAGTCAACTTGCCATTATTGCTTTTGAGAGAAATCCCGATGAGCCCTGACACCCTTGGTTTAAGCACCTCAATGGTGCTTGGATAGGGATCGTAAAATGACAAAATCGATTGCTTGAAACAGCACGACAGTTCCAGATGGGGCGCCCGGGAATAGCACATCGAGCGCTAACAGGTAATTCAATGTCGAGCACAGACAAACGCCCGCGCTCGTCCATGGCGCCGACCCTGGTGCAATCCGCAATCAATCTACCCAACTTCGGCAGCCGCAATGGCCCGACCGAGCTGGAACAGGGATCCCTGGCGGACATCCGCAAGGCCCGCAACCAGGCCCGAGCGCTCATCAACGAGCAGATCAATCCCAACGAACACAAGAAAACCGTCAAGGCACAGGCATACGCCGCGGCTACCCGATGTCTTGGGCAGAGCAGTCGATGCTGTTCTCGGAAATCCCTGATCACCTATTGAGGATGGCGCTCTACAAGATGAACACCGGTTGCCGGGAGCAGGAAGTCTGCAAGCTTCAATGGGATTTGGAGATTCGGGTGCCGGAACTGGGAACGAGTGTGTTCCTGATTCCTGCTGACTTTGGCGGGCGGAGTGAAAAATCTGGCGTGAAGAACGGCGACGAGAGGCTGGTGGTGCTGAACAAGGTGGCGATGTCAGTCATCGATGGCCAGCGCGGTCTGCACTCGAAGTATGTCTTTCCGTACGGGCAGCCTGACGAACATAGGCCAACCGCCATGCACCGGATAAATGACACAGCGTGGAAGAAGGCCAGGGTGAGAGCAGCGGCAAAGTGGGATGGAACACAAGTCACCGGCACACCCTGGGTTCAGATCGATCAGGATTCACGACCTCAAGCACACCTTTGGCAGAAGGCTTCGTGCAGCGGGCGTGACACTGGAGGATCGGAAGGCGCTCTTAGGGCACAAGAATGGCAGCGTTACGAGCTACTATTCTACCGCAGAGCTGGAGCAGTTGATTATGGAGGCGAACAAAGTGTCGGCAACCGATTCGCGAGGACCGGCGCTGACCATCTTGAGGAGAAAAACTGTAGTGGTATGCATTGCTGAATCTGAAGCGTTCCATTAGGCACTAGCTGGGGTAAATGAATCACCTCTACGGAAAATCTGTCATCCCAGCTGCGCTTCGTAATATCAAGCGCCGTCGATAGGTGTCGGCTCGAACGCGTAGACCACGCTGCCCCTTCCAACGGTTCGAAATGCACCCTCCCCTTTGGCCGAGAAAGGGTTTGCAAGCAGCATCCAAGTCATTCGTATCGGATCGTCGACATTAGCCAAATACAGGATTCGGTACTGATGCTCTCGATCAGCTCGATAGCGTTGTGCTGTGAATATCTCAGTGGGGCCCATTTCGAATCGCTGTGGGTTACCAGTACTAGCTTTTACCTCGTAGTAGTAGGTGCGACTCTTCGTTGCGACGATGAAATCGTAGCCCAATGTGTCTAAGCCCCCGCTTGTGTTCAGGACTGCATCGCGATAACAGGATACCCAATTACTTTCGTCGACTGACTCGAGATTGTGACGGCGGCGTAACCATTCGCGAGCCCAAAGCTCGCCCATCAGACCTACTGCCAACTTCTGTTCGTCCGACATGCTGGTCTCAGGCAACTTCGGTGCTCCGCGAGAACTACCTCCACCATGACCTCCACTCCACGCGGTGGGATCCATTGGCTGTAGCACCGTCTCTTTCGACGAGACGGAGTTCAGAGCGGGCGCTTTAGCAACAGCGTCACCAACGGCAGCCGCAATGTCCGCGTACTTATCCGAAAGCGCGGACATGATGACCCCGGCAAACTTCACCTGTACTCGGCTATTCAGCCGCTCGGCATGCTCCGTTCTCGCGCGCTCCTCACTACGGGCAAAGCTCTCTAGAGACAATCCCCATGACACTAAATCGGTGCTTGGCGGATGGCCAACGGGCCAAATCCCGTCAACGGATAAATGGTAAGCGATCTGATCTTCATCAAGTACGCGAAAATCCAGCCAACCACGGCTTCGTGCACGCGCCATAAAAGCATCGTGTGATGCTTCTGAATTACCCCATACCTTACGAAACTCAGAATCCAAGGCTTTGCCGGGAGCACGACACCTCGCGGAAAGAATTGGCAAGAACTTGCCCCAAAAGTCGCGAAGTTTGGCGCCGTTGATCGACCTGCACTCAGTTAGGGTGTGCTCCAGCGGCATTTGAGGAGCTTCAGCCAGAAAGCTTTCTTCGATCCACTTATCGATGTAAGCATCCATCACAAGCTCAGGCAGCTCGTCATATGTAGTGAACCAACTTGGATCAGGTGATGCGGTTAGTGCGCTATCCCTAGCGGATACATAAGGGTTTAGTGGCTCTCGCCTATCGAACATCCCGGAGGCACGTAAACGCAGCCGGTCTGCGACCTCGGGCTGACGCTGACGCAAATGACGCGCCCAAGCATCCTGGTGCATTCGCTCATTGCTCACGGGTTTGTAGCGATCACCTAAACCTGAGATGGCGGCATTGAGCCGAGCGATAGGCAGAGAAAATTCTGCTTTTAAATCAGATAGATCAACGAGATGTATCATGCGTTCTTCGAGATCAACCAGTGAAGTCTCGAGAGCGAGAGCCAAGCCCTCGAATGCAGCGCGTAGCTCCTCATCACGAGGCTGGTCCCGTGTAGAGAGTTCCTGCAAGAGCGTAGCGGTCTCGAATGCACCAATGCAGAGGGATAGGGGGATAGCGAGATCAAGTATCCCAATCAGGTCCCCACTTGCAAGGCAGCGCGTTTGACGAATGGCCTCAGGCTCGACGCCCAGAGCGGCGGCCATGATCTGGTCACTGGGTATTTCTTCGAACTGGACGCGAGCAGCTGTGAGCCGCAACAAGGCTGCCTCGAGCCCGTGAGCCAGCTCACGCGCGCCAAGAGCTACCGCGAGTTGCCCCGCAGCTCCTGCAAGATCTTCAAGAGTCAAAGATCCGTGCTCTGCCTGAATGATCAATACCGGGCCAACGGCTCGATGGAGTGCGAGTGAGCCACGCAGCGTTGGAGGCAGGGCAACTCTCATATCGCCATGCGCGATCTGAACCTTTCTCCCACTGACCACGGCCAACGCCCTCGCCGAGTGCCGAACCCTTCCGAGCATATTTTGCGTTGCTTGCACGAATGCGCTGCTCTTGTGCGCTGCCACGTTGACAAGGAACTCGATGATCCATGGCCCAACGATGTCGCTCAGCAGGCGGCTTGGCATTCCGTCATCGAACTTTATGTCGTCAACATAAACCTCGGCCGGCTCATCAGAAATGCGACGGAATTTACCCGGCGCGCTGGCGTTGACCCACTCCCATGCAACCGCCGTATCTCCGTGCACAAAATCGAAGACAGGTTCGCCAACGTCGAAAAGCAGCTGTTTCTTTAGTCCATCTCTCTCATCATCGAAGTAAGCTTGAACGATGCCTTCCGTTGCGTCGGAAACAACCTTAATTTCTCTTCCCACGAGAACTGGTACGCACGGGCTAGGCTTAGGCACCCCTTTCCTACATGCGATGGCCCACAGACGCTTAAACAACTCCTGGAATCGCCGGACATCGCGAATATCGGAGATCCCTGCAGAAGCGGCTTCAGATAGAGCAAATAGAGCGCGTTCGGCATGCCGCTCATCATTGAACAGTCCTAACTCTGCGCGGCTCTGTAGCCACTCGAGCGTTGTAGCGTTGATCGCGCCGGCCACTTGGTGCTGCACGAAATCTACGAAACGTGGTGGCCGCTCCTCATCAGTATTGAAATACCAAGCCTCAGAAGGTTTGACAAACCGTAACTGACCACCCGGCCGTGTGACAGGCAGCCACTCTGCGCCAGTTAGGAAGGCCTGCAACGGTGTCGACAAGTTGTGTCGCTCGGCGGCTGCGCCAGAGTCTGCACGGACAGCGGAAAACCATAGGTGCTCGTCGTTAAGCGCTCGCATGGCCAGTGCGATCTGAACCGAATAGTCGCGACGCACCTCAATCGGAAATGACTCATAGTCCCACTGTCCAGGGATGCGCCAAGACCGAAGCTCGGCACGATACTGACGTGAAATAAACATGCGCGCGCAGTCCTTCGTAAGCTGCGTTCTCCAGTGCGAGCGCAACGCGTCGGTGAGTCCAGTCACTTCACGCGAGATAGCAATCGGCAGATAGGCGGAATTACCGGAGGGTTTTGATGTGACCTCTTCACCGCCGACGGGGCGCAGACAATCCATTACTCCAGCTGCAGTGAGAAATCGCACCCAATCGGCCTGGTCTCCATGGCGGACTGGCCATGCCGCATGCGCGGGGAGCAGACGTGCAAGTGATTGCGTCAAATCCTCAGAAACGCTGGACGTGCTTCGCAGCAGCGCTTGCAACTTCTTGCCATTCGGAACCGCCCAGCCATCACCAAACATTGCGGCCTCGGCGTCGATCCAGCCGTCGAGCGTCGGAACGAAGAATGCAGCTGAGCGTGTCTCCTTGTCAGACAGCGACCGGCCGCTACTCCATAAGCGAAAGGCCCATTCGAGCGCCTGTGCGCGGGTGCTGTCGGTACCTGACGTGCGAGTCACGCCAGCAAGAGTGCGTAGCACGTCACGAGTGTCGTATTCACGGGCCAGCTTGCCGGCAATAAGGAAGGTGCGGCCAGGACGATAGCCACCATCGTCCTCCAGCCACGGCACGTCGCGGCTTAAGAGGGCGAACCCCTTTCGCAGGGTCGCAGGCAGACTCTCCAATGGCAGTGACTGTTTGCTAACGTCATCGTCAACATCTGCGTCGACAGACAATACCGGAGCAAAATAGACGTCCGCTGCGCGCCGCCTGCGGCCAGAGGTGCCGCTAGAGGGAGGCTCGCTACTGATAAGATCACCGCTCACGCTGAGCAAAAAGTTCCTGCCGAAGAGTGTGGATGCATGACCAGCCAATGCGACAGATATCTCGTCGTAGAACGCGGCCCACTGCTCGGGCGCAACACTTTTCTCATGCATTTTTCCAGCAACTCTCTCCACCCAGCTCGCGACAACATCAGGAGGCGGTTTGAAGTCGGTAAAGCGAAGTTGTACGTACAGCCGGTCCAGCGCCGCTCGTTGTTTAAAGGTGAGAGAGTCGACCAGAATGCGGCCACCACCGACCTCGCAGATGCTCTTAGGTGATAGGCACGCGTCGTGCGGAGCGGACCATGCATACGTTTCCTTGGGCGAAGCCCAAGTAATCGTGTCGTCTTGTCCGCGAACGGGGAGGAACTCGCGACTCAAGATACCTTGACCTTTGTCGCCCATTGCGAGCTTAAGTTGCTCCAGATACGGCTGTTCCCAACAGAGGAGACTGACAACTGCGCTTGGGGCCTGTGGCCACTCGCTTTCAACCAAGAAACCTATCAACTGACAACTTAACCAAGCGGCCGTTTGCATGAAGGTTTTATTGAGTTGAATAGAGGCGTCGACGGCCCGTCGATCCATCTTCGTGTAGAAGTTTGCGTTGATGTAGCCGGCGAATGGGGCCTTACCCTCCACCCCAAGCGGAAGAAAGCAGTACAGTCTTCCTTCGTCCAAAGGTGCACCAAGCGGGACGGCGACGCTAATCCGGGCAGTCCCATCCCAAGCTTTCCAGCTTTCCGGGACTTCACCTTTTTCTAGACTCGATTCAAGTGCTTGCCTGAAAAGGCCGTCATTAATGTCCCAGTGGGCCGCTACGAACTCGTCGGTACCGAGCCTGAGTTGCGTCACCGAGATGGGGCGGTCGACCTTGCAGCCCGGCGGCTCAAAAGTCCAAGTCTTCACTACCGAACGATCCAATACGAAGGGTTCCCCCTCTCCGAGATCAAGCGAAATGCGCCCAACACGCTCGAGAAACAGGTGAAGCGGCGTAGTGAGACTTTTCAACGCTTCGAACTGCGCCCTCACAACCTGAAGGGCGTCGAATGATTTCAGCGGTAAGCGAACAACAGTGGCAAAACCTGCCTCGGCGAATCGAGCCACGCTGGCACCAGGTTCGGTGGGAACAGGCAAGTGCCAGCACGGAAGATTACGCGCCATCTCCTCAACGATGTCGCCCGAATCGTCACCAAGTAGGCTGCGCAAGTCGTCGGTGGTCGCGAAGCGAAAACAGTAGCCATCGAACGTGCCGCTTCCACCTTCGCCCTGAACCGAGTAGATCTCGGGCCAATTACAAACCTGCAGGACACTTCTAAAGCCGAGGCCTTTATTGCCTATGCCTGCGTTGACTGGCTTACTGCTTAGAGCAATGTTGGTGATAGCCTTTAGATTATTGCCGGCGAAACCGGCACCACGGTTTGCAACGTAGAGACATCCATTCTCTTCGGAGGCATCCAACACTACGACAATCTCACCGTCGTAGCGTAATGGATCGTGGGCATCATGAGCGTTCTGGATAAGCTCTACGAGGAAACGGTTGCCGTAATCGTCAGAGACGAACTGCGACATGTTTCGAACACTTTGATAGAGGCTCGGATCGCTACGCGCGGCCATGTAGTGCGAGATGCGCTCATGCATAAGCCGCTCAACCGCCCTTGTAGGTGACGACTCCAGGCCGCTAGCTGATGCTTCTGGAATTGAAGTCATGTAACTTTTGCCCTTTTACTGCCTTGTAATGTAGGTAATGCCCAAAATGAGCGACTGGGCTTTAGCTGGTTCTACATCGGCCTCAATTCATCGAAGGCTTTGCGCAATCTCTTTCGGCGATCCTGCTCTTGATCCATTCATGAATCTCACTCTCAAGCCAGCCAACACTGCGGCCAACCAGAGGTACTGGTTGCGGGAACGCCCTATAACTAATGAGCCTATAGATTGTGGATCGTGCGAGGCCAGTCGTGTTGATGACCTCTTTTAAACGAATAATCCTCATGACTGAACCAATAATAACGCAGGCCAATACAGGCGCTTGAGGGGAACAATGCGTTTTGTCTCAGAGACGGTTGCACCATAGTGCTCAATCACGCACGCACCACATGATCTAAGGTCCACATGACCAGCAGGATAGATGCATGGCCAGCCTCGTGCTGGGCATCCGTGCTGAAGCCACCGGTACTCAAACAAAGGTATCGATCATCCTTATGTCGACCGCCCAAAAAGCTTCGAAGCTCCTGTGCCACGTTGAGGTTGATTGGAAGTTTGGTCATATCCGTAGCTACTACCGTTCAAATACCGCGGCAATTACAGCTTCAGGCGCTTGCTTACGGATGCATGCTTCTGCAACGGATGAAAACTCTGCATCGTATTTCACCTTTTCCTTTAAGCGGGCAATTGAGGTTTCCTTCATAATCCAAACCAAGGCCTGAGCACCATGGGCTCTAGCACCACGATAGTCTTCAATGACCGCTAGACATTCATCCCATTTTTTCCCTCGCTTTTGATTTAAGCGATCAATTCTGTTTAAGCCAAGAATTTCGATGGTTTTTTCTGCTTTAAATCTCTCCAGATCATCAATGCCACCAGCTAATACGGCAATGCAACCATCGTCGTCGCGATCGTAGGAAATTAACCGTGCTTGATCCGTTAACGGGTCAATTAAAACCGCACCTTCGAGTCGAAGCTGCACTTCTGAGCAGTTCACTGGGGCGCGCCGTTCGCCATGCATCAAAGGAAAAATATCACTCTTTTTAGAGTTGATTAAGTGACCGGCAATGACATAGTTTTTCCAATTAAAGGTTAGCCACCAATAGCCATCATCGTAACTTCCATCCAGATTCTTTACCCGACCTTTAGGCCGAAAGTGGTCAACGTGAATCGGCGAGATAGACTCCTCCGCCTCGGTGTACCAACATTTATTAGAAAATTGACTCATTAGCCAATTACGAATACGAGCATCACGCCAGAAACCTTCATGTCTATCGAGTATCGTTTGACGGGATGCATCGTCTGCGGCAGCTTGTATTTGCGCAGTAATAGCATCAGCTTCGGCGATCCAGTCAACTGGTGGTGTACCTGTAATAATCACCTTGCGCATGCTTAACCCTTTAACTTCTCAGATAGCTCTTGCGCAAGCGAGGAAAGATCATCCATTCGCTGAGCTTTCACAAGCTGCTCCATAACTTTCTCAGCCAAGGCATTTTGCTGTTGTAACTCATCTTCGGTTAACAATTCATCTAGCGGCTTGCTGCGCACTTTGTACATTTGCTCAATGAACAGCTGATACATCGGATCACGGTATTCTCTCGAGAAGCCCAGGTCATCTAGGCGCACAACCAAACATTCAAGTTCTTGCTGCTCATCATGGCTCAAACCTTCGTGTTTTCTTCTGGCCAGTAAGTCGTTACGACGTTGAAGGGCGTTTAATGTGTGCCGATCAAGCGTAGAGGGTAATCCAAACATTTCACTCTTTAATAATCCCGACACACCCATGCCTTGCGGATGCTCGTCAGGCTGTTCCACCAGCGTGTTGCCATCTCTTTTTCGAATAATGTGAACCTGCTCTTTTCTAAGTGAGCCCACCATCATAGGGTCGTGGGTGGTGATCAGGATTTGTGATTCGCCTTGTACCAGTGAATCATTTTCCAAACTCAACACACCTTCAATATCGTCGAAGTAGCGAAGCTTCCAGATCGGGTTCAAGTGAGTGTCCGGCTCGTCGAGCAGGAACAGGCAGTGATCTTCACGGGTGATGCGCATCAAGCCCAGCACCGTAAGCATCTGTAGCTCGCCTTCGGACAGCTGGGTGAAACTCACCTTGCCGCCATGCTCATCACGTTTCTTGACGGTAATGCGCACCTCATCGATCAAGTCGCCGATATAGGCACCTTCGGCATAGCGGAAGAAGCTATCGGTGCCGCCCATCCAGTCGCCCAGTTGTTTGAGCTTCCCCTGGCTCGGCACAAACAGATAAAGCTGTTTCTGCTTCTCGGTTCGACCACGGAAGTCGATCTGCTTGGTGGCTTCTTGCTCGATAGGTGCCCAGGCCACTTGCCAAAGCTTGTCGAGAAACTCACTTACCACGTTGCCACGGGCATACCAGAAGCGTGGGTCACCTTCGTTCAGTTCCTGCTCGTCGAACCTGCCGCCACGGCGTTTTTCACGCAGGCGGTGTGGCTCTTTCAAAACGAACAGGGCCGATTCCAGCGACTCAATGTGCAGGTTTTTGAGAACCTTCTGAAACACAGGGTCATCCGACAGCAAACACGCGAGCAGCACCAACTGGCTGTGGCCGCCACGGCAATAGAACAGGCGACGCAAGCGGTCATCGCCCGCTTGCTTCAGGCGCGACTCGCGGCGACGTTTGGCCTCGTCCACCGCGCGAATATCGGCTTCGGATCCGACAAAATTCTCCAGTAAACGCTCTGTAAGCACCTCGTCAGTTGTGATTTCCTGAAGCCGGTTAAAGCGGCGTTGATGTTCTTGGAACAACGCCTCAATGCGTTCATTTCGTCCGGAGTAATAAGCGAATATATGTGTCGGTAGTAAGCGTGGCCCGCGACGACGGTCAAGAGGTTCTTTATCCGGCGGGTCGTTTTTATTCAGGTACTCTTGATTGACACGTTCACCATCCACCCACACAAAGGGGCGCTTCTGCTTGGCGGTATCGGCCTCGATGCGCACGGTGTGCCCGCGAATGCTGTACTCCAGCGTGTAATCAAAAGCTGCTTCGCGGTCCAAATCGACATCGCGGAAGATGGTGATCAGCGCTTCGATTAAGTTGGACTTACCGATACCGTTCTGGCCAATTAGGGCATGACTGCGGATGGGCTTAGGTTCTGCATCCGCTGGAGCGCCCGCAGCAGACTGCAAGTGCGTATCGAATGCGATCTCAAGGCCTCGCAAATTGCGGAAAGCCGGGATGCGGATGCGGTGTAGTTGCATATCAGGCACTCACCGTGTTGGACTGGTTTTCGTGCACTTCGGCCACTGTGGGCTCCAGAATCCAGCCGTGCGCCACTTCGGTTTTCAGTTGCGCGTAAAAGGCGTCGATCTCACCCCCAAAGCGCTGCCATAAGTCCTTGGCGTTCATCTCGCCGTTGTTGCGGGCCAGGATGGTGGCTAACGACGCTTGGTCATTGACTGCTGGGGACACCCCCAAGCGCAACGGGGCGATCAGATCAGTTTGCGGGGCCTTCATGGGTTCCTCCTCTTGTTCGTTAGCGATGCCAGTGATACTTGAAACGGCAGTTCTAGCAAGGTGCTCCGCGAGATTTTTGCCGGTGAGCAGTTTTGATTCGAGGGAATCGCACAATGTCATCAACTCATTAACCCTGATGACGATTCGAACTTGCTCCATCGTTGTAGGCAATGGCATTGCATGTAACGCGAAGTAACCTGTTGGAAGTCGCTTTTGACCTGCAGTACCAACCATGTTTATCTCACCATGAAAACGGAACAACGGTGATTTAAGAAACAAATAAACAAAGCTAGGTAATACACCGGGGTGGATTGAGCGGAAAACGTGAAACTCTGTAGATCCTGAACCTAAGCCATTATTTAAATCTCTAATGACAGCAGCTTTTCCATTCTCAAAACAAGGAGTAATTTTGGCTAAGATAACGTCTCCGTTGGAGATATGGGTGTAACCCTTGTTAATTTCACCCCAAAGTCTTGGCTCTCCGCGAAGTGGAGCATTGTGTCGCTCCGAAACGCCCCTCATAGGTAGAAAGGTAGCGGTCAAATCGGCTTCGGCGTTATTACGTGGATTGATTTCACCCAAATCAAGCAGACGACTCCATTGCCACGTTGAAGGTAGGCCTATCTCCGGGGGCAACAACGGTTCAGACTCCAATTTCAGCGCGCGTTTATATTTTTTCTCCGCAATTAATTTCTGACGGGTACTAGAAATTTCGGCTAAAAGCCCTTTCGCATCACCTTCCGCAGAATCTTGAACCACCAAGCGACCCGTAACAGCCAATTGGTAAATCACTTCGCGCAACCCAGCCACATCCTCCGGCACATGAAACAGCCGCCCGAAGTTCTCAGCCAAGCGCGCCCAGCTGGTTTGCAGTTCGTGTGGACTATTGGCGCTGGTGACGGCTTGCAGAATCGATTGGCGGAGGTTGTTTTGCAACTTCCGTCGAGCCTGCTGCTGCGCTTCCAGCCAGTCGCACAAGGCCATCAGCTCATCGACTTTGGCGACGATGCGGGATTGTTCGGCAGACGATGGCAGGGGTAAAGCACGGGTCGCAAAGTACTCAGTTGGCAATCGTCTCTGACCTGCAGTACCGGTCATATTCTTCTCGCCTTCAACAGCGAAATATGGCGACCTCAAAAACAAGTAGATGTACCCCGGCAGTATGCCAGCGTGGATCGGTCTGAATACGTGAAGCTCGGTCGTACCGGCACCGATGCTGTGCTCCAATCCTGCAATAACGGCGGCCTTACCGTTCTCAAAGCATGGTGTGATCTTGGCAATAACGACATCGCCATTTCTGAAGTGAGGGAACCCCTTCTTTATACTTCCCCACTTCGCAGTCTCAGGCACCAGTGCCCCCATATGGGTTTCAGAGAAACCTCTCATCGGTATAAAGGAAGCAGCAGCCTCATCGGGCGCATCGTTTCTCGGGCTAATCTCGCCAATATCAAGAAGACGCGTCCAACACCATGAGGTAGGAAGCTCTATAAATGACGGGATATCGAGAGCTGCGCTCTCTAGCTTTGGCAGGCGTTTGTAGGCTTTCTCGCGAATCAACCGATTCCGTAATGTTGTGATGTCGGCCAGTAGTTGGCGCGCGTCACCATCGATACCGTGTTGAGGCGTCAATGCGCCTGTAATTGCCAACTGGTAAACCATTTCACGGAGCTGTTGGATGCCCCCCGGCGCATTCGCAATATGCCCAAACTCAGCCAAAAACCGCTCTGCGTCCATCAGGCTTCCTCACCAACGAAGTGATGGGACAGTGCGGCCCCCAATTCGCTTTTGAGCTGGTTTTCGGTTTCTTCGATTTCGCCCAGCAGCTTTTTGTATTTCTCCAACAGCAGGTCAGGATCGTGGGTTTCTTCTTGCGGCTTGTTTGGATTTGGCTCATCAAGATTGAAGATAGGCCAGTAGATGCGATCACCTGCAAGCTTCGCATCGCGGGCTTGCAGGCGCAGCGTTTCGGCTTTCGCACGCAATCCTGCGATCTGATTATCGATCTTCTCGCGGTAGGCCGTACCAGTGCTTCCGATCAAGCTACGGCGCAAATCGCTGGCTTCGCCTTCCAACGCGGCGGCCTGGTTATTCAGGTCGTCAGCGCGCTGCCAGTGCGGTTGCGCTGCAGCTTCGGCCTGCTCGCGCTTAGCTTTGAAATCGATCTTCCACGCAAATTCGTTTTCCACACGATCAGCGAAGTCATTGGCTTCATCGCCCCACCACTCCTGTTCGACTTTGAACTCCTTAAACTGAATGGGCTTGGTTTTGGAATAGCTCTTGTAGCCATTCGGATAAGGGTGCTCGTAGAACCAAATCGTGTCGGTGTGGAAGTGCTCAGTGCCATCATCCACCGTGGTGCCTTTAGTGAAGAACAGCAGGTTGGTTTTGATGGTGGTGTAGGGAGCAAACACCCCCTTAGGCAAACGGATGATGGTGTGCAGATTGCAGTCGCGCAGCAGCAGTTTTTTCAACTCATCCTTAACGCCAGTGCCAAACAAAAAACCATCGGGCAGCACCACGGCGGCACGACCATTTTCCTTCAACAGTTTCTTGATGATGAGGGCCATGAACATATCGGCTGTCTCGCGGGTGCGCAGATCAGCCGGATAGTCACTGCCGACGCCATCCTCTTCATAACCACCAAAGGGTGGGTTGGTAATGATGCAATCGACCTTGTCGTTAGCACTCCACTCGTTCCAGCCGATGCCGAGGGTGTTGCGGTGCTCGATCTGACTCGGTACATCAATTCCGTGCAACAGCATATTGGTGGTGCACAGCAGGTGGGGCAGCTGCTTCTTTTCGATGCCGTGGATGAGCTCTTCAATGGCGCGTTTGTCTTCAGCGCTGGATTTGATTGTGAGCTGATTGCGGAAGTGATCGATAACGGCGGTCAAGAAGCCGCCTGTGCCGCAAGCTGGATCCATCACGGCTTCACGCTTGTCCAAACGCGGGTTGACGCGATCTGCCATGAAGGAGGTGATGGCGCGCGGAGTGTAGAACTCTCCCGCGTTGCCGGCACCGCGCAGATCATTCAGCAGTTGTTCATAGACGTCGCCCAGCTGGGCGCGCTGTGTAAAGTCGTCAAAGTGGATCGCTTCTTCCAATTTTTCGATCACAGCAAGCAGCTGTGGACCGGATTTCATGTAGTTGTTGGCGTCTTCAAAAACCTGCTTGATGACTTTATGCTGCGGGCTTTTGCTCGCGTCGATTTGGTCTTTGAGGGCTGGGAACAATTCGTTATTGATGAAGGCGATGAGCTCGCTGCCAGCGACTTGCGGTTTCTTCTTGCCTTCGGCATCGGGCAAATATTTAGCCCAATTGCGCCAGCGGAAACGCTCTGGAATAGGAGACTGATATTGAACGTTATCGTCTTCCCACTCGTCTTCGCGCTGATCGAAGACCTTGAGAAAGAGCATCCAGGTAAGCTGTCCCAAGCGCTGGGCGTCACCGTCGACACCGTCATCCTTGCGCATGATGTCCTGGATGGACTTGATGGTACTGCTGAGGTTCATCGATTGACTCTCTTATCTTTCGGCTTGATGCGCGATCAAGCCTTCTTCTGTTCGTAATTGTCGTAGAGCGCTTGTTCGAGCTCATGCACGGCCTGGGTGTATTGCTCGACGCCACCAAAAATGCCGCGCCGTATTTGTGTTTTGCTACCGAACTGATCGAAGGGCGGAAGCTCCAACACCCTGGCGTCTTCGATATCCTGCACACCGTGATCAGCGAACTTGTCGAGCAGGGCTTCGAGCACGGCGCGGGCTTGTTCACCGTATTTGCCGAAAACATCGCGCTTTTTCACGTTGTTAGCGCGCTCGCGACGAGTGAGTGGTTTTTGGTCGAAGGCGACATGGGCAACTAAATCGAAGACATCCAGCTCACTGCCATTGGCTACGGTCTGCTGCAGGATTTCCAGCGGGATACCATGCTCGGCAAGCTCTTCCAGCACCGCTTGTTTGCGCTCCGCACTACTCCAGCGACGCAGAAAGTCGGTTAGATTGCCGAACTCGGCCTGCAAGGCCTTCCTGATGTCGTCCTTGAGTAGAACGCGATAGTTCTCGGTGATGAGCTTGCCGTCGACATCGAGATATTGCGAGCGCTCCACCGCCAAGCTCACGTTGACATCGCCAATCACGTATTTGACGCGGCCTTCGCCGCCACCGCGACCGGGTGGTACATCGTCACCTGGGCCATAGGGGGGCGGTTCGGCCTCACCTATACCAGGTGGGTTGCTGTCATCTGGCGGTACCACGGGATCGTCGGGCGCAGGCTCGTATACCACTACCGGTTCACCATCAAAATCCGGGTCAGCGAACAAGCGCGTAGCACCCTTGAAATCCATGATAGTGAAATACAGCTTCTGGTAGTCCTCGCGTAGACGAGTACCGCGCCCAATGATCTGCTTGAACTCCGTCATCGAGTTGATATTCTGATCCAGCACAATGAGCTTACAGGTCTTGGCATCTACCCCAGTGGTAAGCAACTTCGATGTAGTGGCGATAACCGGGTAAGGCTCATCATTGTCGATAAAGTACGATAGCTGCGCCTTGCCTTCGTTATCGTCTCCCGTAATGCGCATCACGTAGCGGCGATTGCTAGCAGCGGCCGGGATCAACTTGACCAGCTCTTGCCGCATTCGCTCGGCGTGATCTTGGTCGTCGCAGAAGACAATAGTCTTGGCCATCGGGTCGGTGGCCTTGAGATATTCCCAGACCTTGCTGGCAACGAGCTTGGTGCGCTTTTCCAGCACCAGGTTACGGTCAAAATCCTTGGTGTTGAACTGCCGCTGCTCCACTACTTGGCCAAGCTTGTCCACCTTGCCTTTCTCGGGCGTGTAGCCAACTGCATCGACATCGGTCGCGATGCGGATGACCTTGTACGGGGCGAGAAAGCCATCTTCGATGCCTTGCTTGAGCGAGTAGGTGTAAACCGGCTCACCAAAGTAGTTGGTATTGCTGACTTCCTTGGTTTCTTTGGGCGTGGCGGTCAGGCCCAGATGGGTGGCGCGGCTAAAGTAATCAAGCACATCGCGCCAAGCGGAGTCTTCGGCTGCACTACCACGGTGACATTCGTCGATGACAATCAGATCAAAGAAGTCAGCAGGAAATTGGCGGTAGATCTGCTTCCACTCTTCCTTGCCCGTCACGGCTTGATACAGAGCCAGATAGATCTCGTAGTTCCTTTTGATTTCGCGGTTGGTGACCTTATGCATTACCTCGCCAAATGGGGCGAAGTCTTGCTGCATGGTCTGGTCGACCAGAATATTGCGGTCGGCCAAAAACAAGATGCGCTTCTTGGATTTAGCTTTCCACAGCCGCCAGATGATCTGGAAGGCGGTGTAGGTTTTGCCGGTGCCGGTGGCCATAACCAGCAACACACGCTCCGCCCCCTTCGCCACAGCCTCAATCGCACGATTGATGGCCACACGCTGGTAATAACGAGGCTCGCGACCACTGCCGTCGGTGTAGAAAGGTTGCTCAAGGAGCTTTACAGCAGCGGGCTCAGCCAATCCCTTCCATTGCTGATACAGCGGCCAGAGATCATCTAGTGAGGGAAACTCACTAAGCTGCAGTTCACGCTCAATGGGCTGCGTGAGGCCGGTACGATCGTGAATCAGGAAGCCATCGCCATTACTGCTAATAGCAAAAGGAGCGTCCAGCATTTCTGCATACGACAATGCCTGCTGCATGCCATGCCCAACGGAAAACTTAGCCTGTTTGGCCTCAAGGACAGCGATCGGCACATCTGGACGAGCATATAGCACGAAGTCGGCGCGCTTCGGACCACCTTTAGCTTCGGGATTCTTGATGCGCACAGCAAGATTTCCACGCACCATAACTCGGCCGTCAGTGAGATTAACCTCTTCACGGAACTGATGCTGCTGCCAACCTGCCTGCTGGATGGCTGGGGTTATGAACTTGGTGCAAATATCCCGCTCAGACAGCTGCCTCTTATCCATGATGCGCCACCCTAGATGCTATGCCCGCCAGTCCTGAACTATTGTGCAGTCAATCTCAATTGGCAACCAAAAACGGTCAATCGTATAAATGAAAAAGCCCGGTCCTTTTGGGACCGGGCTAAGTCATTGAATTATATGGTCGGGACGGAGTGATTCGAACACTCGACCCCTAGCACCCCATGCTAGTGCGCTACCGGACTGCGCTACGCCCCGACTAGGCGTGAATCTTGTTCCGTCTCTCAACGGAACGCTCAGGAATATATCGCAAGCTTTTGAAAACTGGAAGATTTAAAAGCAGAAATTTATTTCTTGAGCACCACCAGCACATCTTCAAGCTCGGCGATCATCTGGCGGATCATCTGTTTGTACTGGGTTGTATCGTCTTTGGCCTCATCACCGGAGAGGCGCAAGCGCGCTCCGCCGATGGTGAACCCTTGGTCGTACAGCAGCGCGCGGATCTGCCGGATCATCAGCACGTCTTGGCGCTGATAATACCGGCGGTTTCCGCGGCGCTTGACCGGGTTGAGTTGAGGAAACTCCTGCTCCCAATAGCGCAGCACGTGTGGTTTTACCGCACACAGCTCGCTGACTTCACCAATGGTGAAGTAGCGTTTGCCCGGGATGACGGGTAGCTCGTCGTTATGACTTGGTTCCAGCATAAGCCTCAACTCGGGCCTTCAACTTCTGCCCTGGACGAAAGGTGACCACACGGCGAGCCGTGATCGGGATTTCTTCACCCGTTTTCGGATTGCGGCCAGGCCGCTGGCGTTTGTCCCGCAGGTCAAAATTGCCGAAACCGGACAATTTGACCTGTTCGTTGTCTTCCAGAGCGTGCCTGATTTCTTCGAAAAACAGTTCGACCAATTCTTTGGCCTCCCGTTTATTCAGGCCCAGCTCCTCATACAGACGTTCCGCCATCTCAGCTTTCGTCAGAGCCCCCATACGTCACTTCCTTAACGTGGCGTTCAACCTGTTTTCGAGCGAGGTGAGGATATTCTGCGTTGCGGTATTCACCTCATCGTCATTAAGAGTGCGCGATGGATGCTGCCAGGTCAAGCCGACTGCAAGGCTTTTTCTATGCGGATCAATGCCTTTACCCTGATACACGTCAAATAGCCTGAGGTCCGTGAGCCATTCGCCTGCATTTTCACGGATTACGTCCAGCACAGCGCTGGATGCAACGTCGCGGTCAGCCAGCAACGCCAGGTCACGCCGCACTTCAGGAAAGCGTGATAACTCCTGGAATTTCGGCATTTTCCCCAGTGCAACTTCAGCCAGAACCAGCTCGAAAACAAAGACGGGACGATCAAGGCCCAGGGTTTTCGACAATTCAGGGTGAATGGCACCGACATAACCGACTTCACGCCCGTCACGCTCGATCCGTGCTGTCTGCCCCGGATGCAGCGCCGGATGCTTGCCCGGCACGAACGTAAACGCATCAAGCGCACCGGCGAAGCCCAGCACCGCTTCCACATCAGCCTTGACGTCGAAGAAGTCGACGACATCGCGACCTTGTGCCCAGCCTTCCGGCAAACGACTGCCGCAAACGACACCGGCCAGCATCGGCTCTTGCTTCAAGCCTTCCAACTGGCCGACAAAGCGCAGACCGCTCTCGAACAGACGTACGCGGTCCTGTTGGCGATTCAGGTTGTGCTGGAGCGACTTGACCAGGCCTGGCCACAGGGACGAACGCATGGCCGCCATGTCGTTGGAAATCGGGTTGGCCAGCAACAGCGGCTCGACACCTGGGTTGAACAGTTCGAACTGACGCGGATCGATGAAGCTGTAGGTGATCGCTTCCTGATACCCACGAGCCACCAGCAGACGGCGCAGTTCCGGCAGGTCGCTACGGGCTTCGGCCTTGGCTTGTGGGGCCAGGCGCGCCTGCGGGTAGCGAACCGGTAAACGGTTGTAGCCGTACAGACGGGCCAGCTCTTCGATCAGGTCGACTTCCAGGCTGATATCGAAGCGATGGCTTGGCACTTCGACACGCCACTGCCCTGCCCCGTCGGCGCTGATGTTCAGGCCGAGGGCGCTGAGCAGGCGCTCGACTTCAGCCGGGTCCATTTCCATGCCGAGCATTTGCGTGATGCGCTGGGCACGCAGGGTAACCGGTGCGATGTTGGGCAGGTGCTGTTCACTGACGGTTTCGATGATCGGGCCAGCTTCGCCGCCAGTGATCTCCAGCAGCAGGCCAGTGGCGCGCTCCATGGCTTCACGGGCCAGTTGCCAGTCCACGCCGCGCTCGTAACGGTGCGAGGCATCGGTGTGCAGGCCATAGGAACGGGCCTTGCCCGCCACGGCGATCTGGTCGAAGAACGCACTTTCAAGGAACACATCACGGGTCGTTGTAGAGACACCGCTGTGCTCGCCACCCATCACGCCGGCAATCGCCAGGGCACGGGAGTGGTCGGCGATCACCAGCGTATCGCTGCGCAGGGTCACTTCCTGACCGTCGAGCAGGACCAGTTTCTCGCCCTCCTCAGCCATGCGCACGCGGATGCCGCCGTTGATTTCGGCAAGGTCGAAGGCGTGCAGTGGCTGCCCCAGCTCCAGCATCACATAGTTGGTGATGTCGACTGCGGCATCGATGCTACGCACGTCGGCGCGACGCAGGCGTTCGACCATCCACAGCGGGGTCGGCTTGGCCAGGTCGACATTACGGATAACGCGCCCCAAGTAACGTGGGCATGCTGCAGGCGCCAGGACTTCAACCGAGCGCACTTCATCATGCACCGCCGCCACGGTCGCGACCGCTGGACGTGCCACCGGGGCGGCATACAACGCACCCACCTCACGGGCCAGACCGGCCAGGGACAGGCAGTCGCCACGGTTCGGGGTCAGGTCGACCTCGATGCTGGCATCGTCCAGGCTCAGGTATTCACGAATGTCCTGGCCCACCGGCGCATCGGCCGGAAGCTCCATCAGGCCATCGTTGCCCTCGCCAATCTGCAGTTCAGCCTGGGAGCACAACATGCCGTTGGACTCGACGCCACGCAGCTTGGCTTTCTTGATCTTGAAGTCGCCCGGCAGTTCGGCACCGATCATGGCGAACGGGATCTTCAGGCCCGGGCGCACATTTGGCGCGCCGCAGACCACCTGGAAGGTTTCCGCGCCATTGCTGACCTGGCACACCCGCAGTTTGTCAGCGTCCGGGTGCTGCTCGGTGCTCAGCACCTCGCCCACCACCACACTACTGAATACACCGGCGGCCGGCGTCACGCTATCGACCTCAAGACCGGCCATCGACAGGCGAGCAACCAGCTCGTCCCGGCTTACCTGCGGGCTTACCCAGCCGCGCAGCCATTGTTCACTGAATTTCATCCTGCTCTCCTAATAGATTCGTTACGGGTCTGCGGCTTAGCGAAATTGCGCAAGGAACCGCAAGTCGTTGTCGAAGAACAGGCGCAAGTCATTTACACCGTAACGCAGCATGGCCAGACGCTCGACGCCCATGCCGAAAGCAAAACCCGAGAACTCTTCCGGATCGATCCCGGACATACGCAGCACGTTCGGGTGAACCATGCCGCAGCCCATGACCTCCAGCCAGCCGGTCTGCTTGCAGACGCGGCAGCCTTTACCGCTGCACATCACGCACTCCATATCGACTTCAGCGGATGGCTCGGTGAACGGGAAGTACGAAGGACGGAAACGCACCGCCAGTTCTTTTTCGAAGAACACCCGCAGGAACTCTTCGATCGTGCCTTTCAGGTCGGCGAAATTGATGTCGCGATCAACCAGCAGGCCTTCGACCTGGTGGAACATCGGCGAGTGGGTGATATCGGAGTCGCTACGGTACACACGGCCTGGGCAGACGATGCGGATCGGCGGCTGCTGCGATTCCATGGTGCGGACCTGTACCGGCGAGGTATGGGTGCGCAACAGCATGTTCGCATTGAAATAGAAGGTGTCATGCATCGACCGGGCCGGGTGATGGCCTGGGATGTTGAGCGCCTCGAAGTTGTGATAGTCGTCTTCGACCTCAGGGCCTTCGGCAATGCCGTAGCCGATGTGGGTGAAGAACTGCTCGATACGTTCCAGGGTCCGGGTAACCGGATGCAGACCACCGGAAGTCTGGCCGCGGCCAGGCAGGGTCACGTCGATGGATTCGGCGGCGAGCTTGGCAGCCAGATCCGCTTCCTCGAACAATGCCTTGCGCGCATTAAGGACTTCTGTAACACGCTCCTTGGCAACGTTGATCAGCGCACCGACCTGCGGACGCTCTTCGGCCGGCAGGTTCCCCAGGGTCTTCATCACCTGAGTCAACTCGCCCTTCTTGCCAAGGTAGTGAACCCGGATTTGCTCCAGGGCATTGATATCTTCAGCGCTTTGCACAGCCTCTAGTGCTTGAGAGACCAGCGCGTCCAGGTTTTCCATGTACAGACTCCAGATACAAAATAGGGGAAGAGCTTGAAGGCTCTTCCCCTATTTATGACGTTTAACACCTGGCCCCACAGAGGTGAGGCCGGGTGACTGTCGGGGGTACTTAAGCCAAGGTGGCTTTAGCTTTCTCGACAATCGCAGCAAACGCCGCTTTTTCGTTCACTGCCAGATCAGCCAGAACCTTACGGTCGATCTCGATGGACGCTTTTTTCAGGCCGGCAATGAAACGGCTGTAGGACAGACCGTTAACACGAGCACCAGCGTTGATACGAGCGATCCACAGAGCGCGGAACTGACGTTTTTTCTGACGACGGTCACGGTAGGCGTATTGGCCTGCCTTGATTACCGCTTGCTTGGCAACACGGAATACGCGGGAACGCGCGCCGTAGTAGCCTTTAGCAAGTTTCAGAATTTTTTTGTGACGCTTACGGGCAATGACGCCACGCTTTACACGAGCCATGAGTTACTTCCTCTATTCTTGATCCAAAAATTAACGAAGGCGCAGCATGCGCTCGACTTTTGCCACGTCAGACGGATGCAGCAAGCTGCTACCGCGCAGTTGACGCTTACGCTTGGTCGACATTTTGGTCAGGATGTGGCTCTTGAAAGCGTGCTTGTGCTTGATACCGTTAGCAGTTTTCAGAAACCGCTTAGCAGCACCACTTTTAGTTTTCATCTTTGGCATGTTCGGATACTCCGCATTCAGTTGATAAACATAATCGCAAGGCCTGCCGTGCCCTGTTGATTACTTCTTCTTTTTCGGGGCGATGACCATGATCAGCTGGCGTCCTTCCATCTTAGGATGCTGTTCGACCGAACCGTACTCGAGCAGGTCTTGTTCAACCCGCTTGAGGAGTTCCATCCCCAGCTCCTGGTGGGCCATCTCACGGCCGCGGAATCGCAAGGATACCTTGGCCCTGTCCCCGTCACTCAGGAAACGTACCAGGTTGCGCAGTTTTACCTGGTAATCCCCTTCCTCCGTCCCTGGACGAAACTTGATTTCTTTTACCTGAATCTGCTTCTGGTTTTTCTTCGCCGCGGCAATCTGCTTCTTCTTTTCGAAGATCGACTTGCCGTAGTCCATCACCCGGCAAACCGGCGGGACTGCGTCTGCGGAAATTTCTACCAGATCAAGCTTGGCTTCTTCAGCAATACGAAGCGCTTCATCAATCGAGACGATGCCAATCTGCTCGCCGTCAGCGCCAATTAACCGAACCTCGCGTGCCGAGATATTCTCGTTGATCGGGGCTTTCGGTGCAGCTCGTTTATCTTGTCTCATTTCACGCTTAATAATAATTACTCCAAATCTGGGCGACCACGCCGGGAAACCGCTTGCGCGAGGAACTCAGCGAATTCGGCGACGGGCATCGAGCCCAGGTCAGCACCTTCACGAGTACGCACAGCGACAGTCTGCATCTCGACCTCCCGATCTCCAATAACCAAGAGAAAGGGAACCTTGAGCAAAGTATGCTCGCGGATTTTAAAGCCGATCTTTTCATTTCTCAAGTCGGACTTGGCACGAAATCCGCTTTGGTTGAGAGTTTTTTCGACTTCGGCGGCAAAATCTGCCTGTTTATCAGTGATATTCATGATCACTGCCTGGGTCGGCGCCAGCCACGCAGGGAACGCACCCTCGTAGTGTTCGATCAGAATCCCGACGAAACGCTCGAAGGAACCGAGGATCGCGCGGTGAAGCATGACCGGGTGCTTGCGACTGTTGTCTTCGGACACGTATTCGGCGCCCAGACGGATCGGCAGGTTAAAATCGAGCTGCAGGGTACCACACTGCCATACACGGCCGAGGCAATCTTTCAGCGAGAACTCGATCTTCGGCCCGTAGAAAGCCCCTTCGCCCGGTTGCAGATCGTACGCAAGGCCCGCGCTATCGAGTGCGGCGGCCAGGGCTGCTTCGGCGCGATCCCACAACTCATCGGAACCGACGCGTTTTTCCGGACGAGTGGACAGCTTCATCTCGACTTCGGTAAAGCCGAAGTCCCGGTAAACGTCCATGGTCAGCTTGATGAAGGCAGCGGATTCGGCCTGCATCTGCTCTTCGGTGCAGAAGATATGCGCATCGTCCTGGGTGAAGGCACGCACGCGCATGATGCCGTGCAGCGCACCCGATGGCTCGTTACGGTGGCAGGCACCGAACTCGGCCAGGCGCATCGGCAGCTCGCGGTAGCTTTTCAGGCCTTGGTTGAACACCTGCACGTGGCAAGGGCAGTTCATCGGCTTGATGGCGTAGTCGCGGTTTTCCGACTGGGTAGTGAACATGTTGTCGGCGTAGTTGGCCCAGTGCCCGGATTTCTCCCACAGGCTACGGTCAACCACTTGCGGCGTCTTGATCTCCAGGTAGCCGTTTTCACGCTGGACCTGGCGCATGTACTGCTCGAGCACCTGGTACAGGGTCCAGCCGTTCGGGTGCCAGAACACCATGCCCGGGGATTCTTCCTGGGTGTGGAACAGGCCCAGGCGCTTGCCGATCTTGCGGTGATCGCGCTTCTCGGCTTCCTCGATACGCTGGATGTAAGCCGCCAGTTGCTTCTTGTCGGCCCAGGCAGTGCCGTAGACGCGCTGCAACTGCTCGTTCTTAGCATCGCCACGCCAGTAGGCGCCGGACAACTTGGTCAGCTTGAAGGATTTCAGGAAACGCGTGTTCGGCACGTGCGGGCCACGGCACATGTCGACGTATTCTTCGTGGTAGTACAGGCCCATGGCCTGCTCGTCCGGCATGTCTTCCACCAGACGCAGCTTGTAATCCTCGCCACGCGCCTTGAACACTTCGATGACTTCGGCACGCGGGGTTACTTTCTTGATGACGTCGTAATCTTTCTCGATCAGCTGCTGCATGCGCTGTTCGATGGCCGCCATGTCTTCCGGCGTGAAAGGACGCTCAAAGGCGATGTCGTAATAGAAGCCTTCGTCGATGACCGGCCCGATGACCATCTTGGCGCTCGGATACAGCTGCTTGACCGCATGGCCTACCAGGTGCGCGCAAGAGTGGCGAATGATCTCCAGCCCCTCTTCATCCTTGGGCGTGATGATTTGCAGCGTGGCGTCGCTATCGATGACGTCGCTGGCATCGACCAGTTTGCCGTTGACCTTGCCAGCCAGGGTGGCCTTGGCCAGACCCGCGCCAATGGATGCGGCGACCTCGGCCACGGAGACCGGATGATCGAATGAACGTTGACTGCCGTCGGGAAGAGTAATAGTTGGCATGGCGCCTCCTCTCCTAGTGGTGACCCCTACCAAAGGTCACGTGGGTTGGGATGAGCCAGTACAAGATCCAGTCCAGGCCATTCAATGACGAACGCCTGCCTTACAGCGGCAGGAGCCTTGCGGCCAACCGGGAAAACCGAACCAGAGTGACTGGGATTCAAATCAGGGTTAATCGAACATTTGCCGCCGCCGGGACCTGTGGTCCTCCGAAGCCTGAAAATACCCGAGCCCGGCATGCTAGCACAGATGAACGGTCATCGCCGCGCCCGGATTGAAGCGAACGTAAATCCACGGTTTTTATGCCAGAGTGCTGAACTGTACCGCCCGCTACGCCTCAGATAACAAGACATTGACCCGAAAGGAGCATCTTCGCATGCGTCTGAACACATTATTTGCAGTAGTCGCCCCCCTCGCCCTGCTGCTTCCGCTGACCGCTCACGCCGATTGGCCCAAGGGCGAGCGTGAAAAATACATGGCCCAGTGCACCGAGGCGGCCACGCCACAGATCGGCGCGGCAGCGGCCAAATCCCATTGCGCCTGTGGCGCCGATGCGATCAAGTCCTACCCGGCCAAGGACATTCAGGCCCTGATGGACAACCAGGCCACCCCGGATCTGCAGCAAAAAGCACTGGGGCAGATTGCAAAATGCAAGCCCGATAGCAAGGCTAAAAAGTAAGAATTTGGGTCTTTGCACGGAGTCGTGCATCGATAAAAAACGCTGATTTCGGGCTTTTTTGACCGATTTATTCAGGTTTTACAGCTTTTTTTATCGTCTTTACGTTCGGCTGAAAGCCTTTAAAACCGGGCCTTTCAGCCGGGTCAGGCGGTAAAGAAAACGCGACTGATTGGCAAACAGCGCCTGCGGGGGGCTCCCAAATCGAACATTTCGACTATGATACCCCGGTGTGCCCAGTTGGCCTGAGCAGCACAGTACACTGAAAATATATGTTTCTTGGAGATACACCATGTCTAATCGCCAAACCGGCACCGTTAAATGGTTCAACGATGAAAAAGGCTTCGGCTTCATCACTCCTACAGGTGGCGGTGACGACCTGTTCGTACACTTCAAAGCTATCGAAAGCGACGGTTTCAAAAGCCTGAAAGAAGGCCAGACCGTTTCCTTCGTGGCTGAGAAAGGCCAAAAGGGTATGCAAGCTGCACAGGTTCGCCCAGAGTAATTACTCGGCGAGCACAAAAAACCCCGTCCATGTGACGGGGTTTTTTATGGGCGATTGAAAACTCAATCAGCCGCAGTTCACCCGATTGATGACCAGATTGGCATCCGTATTGAGATTCAGGCGATCCGAGCGGTACTCAAGCGTCACCATGTCGTTGGGCTTGAGAATCCGCGCATTCTGCGCACCGGCACGGGTGCGGGCTTGTTCCAGCAGTTGCGGCGTGGCCTTCTTGCCAATGGCAAACTCGGCACCTTTTGCTTCGCAGCGGCTGTAGCCAGTTTCTGTTGCCACCGGATCAGGGGTCGATTCAGAGGTGCTGCTGCATCCGCTCAAGAGCGTGACGGCCAGCAAAGTACCCAATGACGCGAGCTTCCAAGGCATGAAGCCTCCTTTTGTTGATGATTAAACAGAGAGCGTGCGACAGCCCAAACGAAGCTTGGTTTCAAGCCAAGGGCTATCATGGTGCCCTCATCAGGAAAACAGGCAGTTTGCCTGAGCCGACATCCCGCTTCAGGGGTGAATCGTGACTGAATATGAATGGTGCTCAGTAAACATCGATGTAGTCAAAGGGTGGATTCGGCCAGTTGTCTTTCAACGCATTGTAGATTTGCGTGACCCAGACCTCGTCGCTGGCGGCGACCCGTCCGACGTAGCCTGAACCTTTCGCCCACGTTTCCAGCCGAAACGATAGCCCGTCGATGTCCACACCGCCCACCACGCCCGAAGACAAATAGGCGATACCACCCTTGGTCACGCGCAGCTGGGTGTGCTCGTCATCACTGGCCGAAGCCAGCAACTGACGAACCGCGTCGAGGGTCAACCCGTCAGGAGCGTTCAAATCGATCTGCACGGCGGGGGCCTCTTCAGAAAGTCAAAAAGCAAGTGTCGCACAGCCCTTCCCTGATGCCTAAGTCGCAGTGCAAAACCCCAAGCAAAAATGGTTAACTCAACCTACAGACCTTCCAACTCGCGAGCCCGACCATGAGCACCGTCAGCATCGAAGCCACCATCAATGCCAAATGGTCGGAGGGCCACAGCTCCTACAGCCCTGGCAGCCCCGAAGAACTGGCAATCATCGGTATAGAACTGTTGGTGAAGGAACTGGGAACGAAGGCCGCCCTGAACTTTATCCAGCAAGCGTTCGAACGATACCCCAGCAGCATTGAAGCAGTGGATTGAAGCACACCCGCAGGCCTTGGCCTGCGGGTGTGTGGCAAGACGGGTTACTTCAAACGCGCCAGGCGCTCGGTCAGCAGGTCAAAAAAGCCCTGAGCGTCGCCATCCTGCACCCAGTAGGCATTTTTGGGTGCCTTCAGGCCGTCGTACCAATCAACGATGGTCTGGCCAAAGGTCGGCCCTTCCCGGCTGTCCACCACGACGTTGACTGAACGCCCGGTAAACAACTCTGGCTTGAGCAGGTAGGCAACCACCGTCGCGTCGTGCACCGGCCCGCCCGTCATGCCGTAGTGCTCCATATCACCTTTGACGTATTCGTTGAGAATGTCGCCGACGATCTTGCTGGCCTTGTTGTTCACGGCAGCGATCTGCTTCAGCCGTGCTTCGCTGGTGAGGATCTTGTGGGTCACGTCCAGCGGCAGGTAAGTGAGTTTCACACCGCTCTTGAGCACCACTTCTGCGGCCTGTGGATCCGCGTACAGGTTGAACTCGGCCACCGGGGTGATGTTGCCGCCATTGAAGTGCGCACCGCCCATGATCACCACTTCCTTGATACCCTGGACAATCTCGGGTTCCTGGATCAGCGCCAGGGCCAGGTTGGTCTGCGGGCCAAGCATGGCAAGGGTGATGCTGTGGGGCTTGGCCGCCTTGAGGGTGTCGATCAGGTAGTTGACGGCGTTGCCCTTGGCCAACCCTTTCTTCGGCTCATACACCTCGACACCCGACAGGCCTTCCTTGCCATGGATGTTTTCCGCGTAGATGGGCGTGCGCATCATCGGCTTCGGCGCACCGGCATACACCGGCACGTCTTCGCGCCCCGCCCATTCCCGGGCCAGGCGAGCGTTGCGCGATGTCTTGTCCAGACGCACGTTGCCAGCGACGGTGGTCAGCGCACGGATATTCAGTTCTTCGGGGGAAGCCAGGGCAAACAACAGGGCAACCACATCGTCGGCCCCCGGATCAGTGTCGATGATCAGGTCGATTTTTTCCGCCGCCTGGGCGCTCGTAGCAGTGATCAGTGACAAAAGCAGCAGACTCCGGAACAGTTGACGCATTTTCTGAGCATAGCGGTGCATGGCGCATTCCTTGTGCAGGGTTGAGAAGGTTAGAACGTTACTCCGGCAATCAACACGATGTTGCAATACGGGGAGCATTCTCCCGTGCGAATAATCGCCCGAGCTTGCCGGCTGACCGCCTTGAATTGTTCATGGCTGACCAGCTCCCGCGCCCCCAGCGCGCCATCGGCATGCAGTGCCTCCAGTGTCGCCAGGGCCGCAGGTTGTTTATCGAAAATTTCTTCCGCCAGTACGTGGCTCTCCACCTGCATTTCGCTGAGCAGCACTTTCAGGGTGCTGACAAAATCCGGAATGCCGTGGGTCAGGGCCAGGTCGATCAACTCGACCTGTGGAGGCACCGGCAACCCCGCATCACCGATGACCACCTTGTCGCCATGGCCAAGGGAAGCGATCAGTCGCGACAGCGCGATATTCAACAACGGCGTCTTTTTCATGATTTGAAAGCCTGTACTTCCAGCAAGGTGGGAATGGAGGGCTGCGCCCCCGCGCGGGTGACCGATAACGCGGCGGCGACCTGACCAAAACGAATCGCCTCGGCCTCGCTTTTGCCGTCAGCCAACGCTGCCGCGAAGCCGCCGACAAAGGTGTCTCCGGCTGCCGTGGTGTCCACCGCCTTGACCTGTGGCGCCGGGAAGTGTTGAAAACTCGCGCCATTGGCGAACATCAGTCCCTGGGCGCCCAGGGTGACGATCACCTTGCCGGCACCGGCGGCGAGCAATTGCGTCGCGGCCGCTTCGGCGGTTTCCAGAGAGTCCACCGTCACGCCGCTCAGCACGGCGGCTTCGCTCTCATTGGGAATCAGATAGTCGATACAGGCGTACCAATCGGCCGGCAAGGGCCGGGAGGCCGGCGCGGGGTTCAGAATGACGGTCTTGCCCAGTTCCCGGCCCCGCTTGAGTGCATGCCCGACGGTCGCGTCCGGCACCTCAAGCTGGCAGATAACGACATCGGCGCTGCGCAGCACCTCATCGAAGCGATCCAGAACATCAGGACCCAGCGCGCCGTTGGCACCGGGGACGATAACGATCGCATTCTGACTGTTGTCGTCGACCACGATCAGCGCGACGCCGCTGGAGCCGTCCACGACACTGACCGACTGGCAGTCGATGCCCTCGGCCAGCAGCGCCCCGCGCAATTGCTGACCGTAGGCGTCACTGCCCACGCAACCGACCATGGACACCTTCGCTCCCAGGCGCGCTGCAGCCACGGCCTGATTGGCCCCCTTCCCTCCCGGGATGGTGCAGAACGATTGCCCCATCAGCGTTTCACCGCCCTTGGGCAGACGCGGTGCCCGGGTCACCAGGTCCATGTTCAGGCTGCCTATTACCACTACTTTTGCTGGCATACATCTTCACTCATCAATTCGGTTCAGCGGTATTGGGCGAATGTACCTGACAGCGGTGCAGTCGACTCTCGCAAGACAATGCTGGGCGTCACGATGCGCTGATCGGTGGCAAGCCCCGGCGTTGCGATCCGCCGCAACAGCACTTCAGCGGCCATCTCACCAAGCTGCAGGATCGACTGCCCCACCGTGGTCAGCGCCGGATAGACATAACGGCTCATCTGAATGTCATCGAAACCAATGACCGACAGTTCACTGGGCACGCGCACATTGCGCTCGGCAGCGGCGCGCAACACACCGATGCCGATCATGTCGTTGGCCGCAAAAATCGCACTGGGTGGCTGTTGTTCGAGCAGCCTGGCCGCCGCCTGATAACCACCGGTGCTGGTGAAATCGCTTTCGAGCATGCGCTCGACGGGCAGTTCGATCCCGGCTTCTTTCAGGGCGCGGCAGTAACCGGCCAAACGCATTTGCGCCACGCTGGTGTCCGCCGGGCCGCCGATAATAGCGATATCACGGTGGCCAAGCTCCAGCAGGTGCCGGGTGGCCAGGTATGCACCGTGTTCATGGTCGATGCGCACCAGGTCCGCGTCGACGCCGTCCAGCCCACGGTCGACGATGACCATGGGCGTACGCACGTTGGTCAGCCCCTGAGCGAGACCGACGTCGCCGCCGGCGGAAGCGACGATCAGGCCGTCGATGCGCTTTTCCAGCAGCACCCGCAGATAACTGCGCTGCTTGTCCGGGTTGTCATCGGAATTGCACAGGATCACGCAATAGCCGTTGCGCTCACAGTAATCCTCGATCCCCCGGGCCAGTTCGGCAAAGTAGGGATTGAGGCTGTTGGGCACCAGCAAACCGATGGTCGCCGTGGTCTTGGCTTTCAGCGACCGGGCCACCGCGCTGGGCACATAATCGAGCCGCTCGATGGCCGCCTCAACCTTGAGCCGCACCTCTTCGCTGACCGGCCGCGTCTTGTTCACTACGTGAGACACGGTGGTGTAGGAAATTCCCGCGAGCGCCGCCACATCCTTGATCGTCGCCATGGTTCAGGCCCGCCGGCTGGCGCGCTGGCTGCGGTAAGTGTCGAGCACCACCGCAACCACAATCACCGCGCCGGTAATGATGCGCTTGGTCGGTTCGGAGGCGCCAATCTGCGCCAGGCCCGCGGCCAACACGGAGATGATCAGCACGCCAAAGAAGGTGCTGATGACCGAACCGCGTCCACCCATCAGGCTCGTGCCGCCGATGACCACAGCTGCGATGACCTGCAACTCGAGCCCTGAACCGGCGTTCGGATCCGCCGCCTCCAGACGGGAAATCTGGAACAGCGCGGCCAGACCGGCCAGCAACCCCATCAGGCTGAACACCAGGATCTTGTAAGGTTTTGGATTGATACCCGCCAGTCGCACGGCTTCTTCATTGGTGCCGATACCGATCAGATAACGGCCAAACACGGTGCGGGTCAGCACAGCCTGGGCAATGAAGATCACCAGCAAGGCAATGATGAAAGACGGTGAAATGCCGAAGGCGATCGGATTGGACAGCCAGGCGAAGGAATCCCCGATGTAGGCCGTCCGCGAGCCGGTCATCTGGTACGCCAGGCCTCGGGCCATTTCCAGCACGCCGAGGGAAACGATGAACGATGGGATCCGCCACGCCACGGTAATCGAACCGGTGACGGTGCCGGCCAGGGCCGCCACGGCCATGCCCAACAATGCGGCTGGCCAGACACTCCAGCCCCAGCCCAGCACCGCCACACTCACCGTCGATGCGGCCAGGGCCAGCACCGACCCGACCGACAGATCGATACCGCCGATGATCAGGATGAAGGTCATGCCGACCGCCAGCACCATCAGGTCTGGAATCTGGTTGGCCAGGGTGCTGAAGGTGTCATACGAAAGAAAATGGCTGCTCAGGACCGAGAACAACGCGATCATCGCCAACAAGGCCCCGGCCAGTCCCAGGTAGGTGCCCAGGCCATAGAAGTTGCCACTCGGTTTGCCGACGGCAGATACGGTTTTCATGAGAAGTCCCTAGGCGCTGCTTCGTTGAGCAACGCATCACGTTTCTGGTAGCCGGCGAATGCGGCGGCAAGCAAGTCATCCTGGGTCCAGCTGTCGCGCTCGAAAGTGTCAATCAGGCGGCCGGCGGACAGCACGCCGATGCGGTCACAGATCAGCATCAGTTCCCGCAGGTCGCTGGACACCACAACCAACGCTTTACCCTGGCGCGTCAGCTCACCGAGCAGCGCATAGATATCGAATTTGGCGCCGACGTCGATGCCACGGGTCGGCTCGTCGAACAGCAACACCGAGCAATCGCGTTCCAGCCAGCGACCGATCACGACCTTCTGTTGATTGCCGCCCGACAGTTCGGACACCAACTGTGTCGGGCTGGAGCTGCGGATTCGCATGGCGTCGATCTGGCGCTGCGCCAACGAGAACTCCTCGCTGCCATTGACGAAGCCGGCGCTGGAGATCTCCGGCATGTTGCCCAGGGCAATGTTGGCGGCGATGGATTGAGTCAGCAGCAGGCCTTCGCCCTTGCGGTCCTCGGTGATCAGCGCGATACCGTGGGCCACCGCATCGGACGGCGAGCGAATGCTGACGACACGGGCCGGCGAACCCAGCGCCACCGTGCCGCTGTCGGCCGCATCGGCGCCGAAGATCAGCCGCAGCAGCTCGGTGCGCCCTGCCCCGATCAGCCCGGAAATACCGAATATCTCGCCACTGCGCACCTCGAAGGACACATCGCGGACCTTGTCCGAACGGCTCAAGCCGTTGACGGTCAACGCCGGCGCGCCGATCTGGCGCGGCCCCAGGTCGATGTGCTCGCCCAGTTCCCGCCCAACCATCAGCGTCACCAGTTGCTCGCTGTTGTAGTTGGCGATCGGTTCGACGCAGACCAGGTTGCCGTCGCGCAGCACCGCAATGCGCTGGGCCACCCGAGCCAGTTCTTCAAGGCGATGGGAAATATAAATGATCGACACGCCTCGCGCCTGCAGACGAGTGATCTGCTCGAAGAGCATCTCCACCTCACGAGCGGTGAGCATGGCGGTCGGCTCGTCGAGAATCAGCACATGGCAATCGCCGATCAGGTTGCGGGCGATTTCGACCATCTGCTGGTGACCGATGCCCAACTCACTGACCAATGTGTCAGGGTCGATCGCATCGAGCCCCACCTGGGCCATGGCCTCGACCGCCGCTTTGCGCAGTTGCTTGCGACTGATCCAGCCGCCACGGTTGGGCAGGTTGTGGAGGAACAGGTTTTCGGCCACGGAAAGTGTCGGCAGCAGATTGAGCTCCTGCATCACCATGCGCACGCCCAGCTCTTCAGCCTGGGTACGACTGCCGGGACGATAATCCTGCCCCTGGAATTGCATCTGCCCGGTGGTCGGCGTCACCAGCCCGCCGATGATCTTGGACAGGGTGCTCTTACCGGCGCCATTTTCGCCGGTCAGCGCCAGCACTTCGCCGCGCATCAACGTCAAGTCGATGTCGCTCAGTACCGGCTGGGCATAGGTCTTGCCGATGCCGCTGACCGAAAGGACAGCGTTCGGGTCGCGAACGGACATAAAAAACTCTCCAATACGCTCGCCAGCAAGGGCGAGCGTCGTTGTGTCGCCGGGAAAACTACTGGGTCACCAGCTCGACCGGAGTTTCGATAACGCCGTTAGTGCCGCTGTCGACGGCTTCGCCCTTGAGGATCTTCAGGGCCGTCTCGATGCCGAAAACAGCCTGTTTGGCGGCGAACTGGTCGGCAGTCGCCAGGACGCGACCGTCCTTGAGCATGGGCTTGATGGCGTTGATGTTGTCGTAGCCGACCACTTGTACCTTGCCCGCCTTGCCCGCAGCGCGAATGGCCGATACTGCGCCGACCGCCATGCTGTCGTTACCGGCCAGCAGTGCCTTGATGTTCGGGTATTCGCTGAGCATCGAGGCGGCAACCTGATTGCCCTTGTTGATTTCCCAGTCGCCCGATTGCAGGGAAACGACCTTGATCTGCGCCGCTTCCATGGCGTCCTTGAAGCCGGCGGTGCGCGCCTGGGCATTGGTGGTGGTGGACACGCCTTCGATGATACCGACCTCATCACCGGCCTTGAGCTGCTTGGCCAGGTACTCGCCCACCAGGCGTGCGCCCTTGCGGTTGTCCGGGCCTACGAACGGCACGGTGATGTTTTTGCTTTTGACCACCGCCGGATCGAGCTGGTTGTCGATGTTGATCACGGTGATGCCGGCGTCGACGGCTTTCTTGATCACCGGCACCATGGCCTTGGAATCGGCTGGCGCGATGATGAGGGCATCGACCTTGGAGACGATCATCTGCTCGACAATGCGGATCTGGTTGGCGGTGTCGGTTTCATCCTTGATCCCGTTGGAGATCAGGTCGAAATCGGCGGAGTGTTCCTTCTGATAAGCCTTGGCACCATCTTCCATGGTCAGGAAGAACTCGTTGGCCAGGGATTTCATGACCAGGGCAACCTTGGGTTTTTCCGGGGTCTGGGCAAATGCCGAAGAGAAAGGCAGCGCAGCGGATGCGGCCGCGAGCATGGCGACGGCGAGAAGGCGTCCAGCGAATGGCAACTTCATGGGTTCACTCCGATTTTATGATTATTTTGAGCAAAATCGTTGCACGGGAAGTCGTTCCACAGGCCGTCGTCGAGCATCAACAAAGGCTGCGCAAACGTTTGCGTGAAGGGAACTATGGTAAAGCTTCGGGGATTTGTCAACGTGCGGATTTCACCGCACGGCTGTGGAATCAGACGGTCGTGTCGACCAGGGCACCCGTATCGGCCCCCTTGGCCAGCTCTGTGATCAGATGGCCGGTGACTTCCAGCAACGCACCGCTGGTGTCGGCAATCTGGCCTTGTATCGCCATGACCGTCGAGGTTTTGGCTTCGGGTGTCGGGTAGACCTGCTTCTGCGCAGCAGCCAACTGCTGTTGCTGTTCTCTGAGCTGCTGTTGAAGCTCTTGCATGCGCTTGAGCAACACCTGCACGGCAATGCTCTGGGTGCTCCCGCTCTTTTCGGTCTTACCTTCGGACGCAGGGCTCATGCTCGTACGGACCTGGCCTGGCGCCTGCGTCTGGCCAAGGGTCTCATCGGCTGCCTCGGCGCTCGCCTGGCTCAAGGCCTTGAGCGTGGCTGCGGACTGGCCGCCAATGGTGACGGCAGCGGCATTGGGAAAGCCGACGGAAAACGACATAACAAAACTCCATGGATAAGATTCCTACGAAGGCCATCGACTGCTTGAGCGACTTCTTTAGCTTAATTTTTCCTACACCAAAACGGAAAAAGCGTTGTCAGAGGATTTTCTTGAATTTTAAGCAGTTGCGTAAATGCCTACGGTTAAATACTGTACGCACGTACAGCTCAATAAGGATAATCCTGTGGCAACGCCGTCCGCTGCAACTACCCCCTTAGATTCCTATACCCGCCTCGGCCTGCGGGTCTCGAAAATCATCAACTCCCCCACCGCCCAAAAAGCCAAGGCGGCCCTGATCTTCCGGCTGCCCGAGGAGCCAGTGGATGAGTGGGAGCGCCTGCTGGAAGAAATCGACGAGAACGACAATGTCACCCTCGCCTATCGCGACGATGGCGGTGTGCAGGTGTTCTGGGTTGTGCCGAAGGAAGATTGAGCCTGATGAGTGTTCGTTGTTTAGCTTTATTGCTTGTGATGGTCGCCATGGGCGCGCAAGCCGATGCGCCCCGTACGTTCAGCGAGGCCAAGAAAGTCGCCTGGAAGCTCTATGCGCCCCAATCCACCGAGTTCTACTGTGGCTGCAAATACTCCGGCAATCGCGTGAACCTGGCTGCCTGCGGTTATGTGCCGCGCAAGAACGCCAATCGCGCCGCGCGTATCGAGTGGGAGCATATCGTCCCGGCGTGGCAGATTGGTCATCAGCGTCAATGCTGGCAACAAGGCGGGCGGAAGAATTGCACCCGCCACGACCCGGTCTATCAACGGGCCGAGGCCGACCTTCATAATCTGGTGCCAAGCATCGGGGAGGTGAACGGCGACCGCAGCAACTTCAGCTTTGGCTGGCTGCCGGCGCAGAAGGGCCAGTACGGCTCATGCCTGACCCAGGTGGATTTCAAGGCCAAGAAAGTCATGCCTCGCCCTTCCATCCGCGGAATGATCGCCCGTACGTATTTCTACATGAGTAAACAATACGGCCTGCGCCTCTCGAAGCAGGACCGGCGCCTGTATGAAGCCTGGGACAAGACCTACCCGGTACAGAGCTGGGAGCGCCAGCGCAACCAGAGCGTGGCGTGTGTGATGGGTCGCGGAAACGAGTTCGTGGGCCCGGTTAATTTGCAGGCCTGCGGTTGACCTCGCATTTGGGAACAGCGCAAATCAACTGTGGGAGCTAGCTTGCGCGCGATAGGGGCATGTCCGTCAACCACAACGTTGGCAGATCCACCGCTATCGCGAGCAGGCTCGCTCCCACAGGTTTTGTGGACTTAGCTGACTTTCTGTTCTGCGCGGTTTATTGAGCGGTCGGGTAATCCACCACCAGCGACTCGATGTTGCGCTTTTTCGCTCGAACCAGGGCGGCGTTCAATTGCGCCTGCTTCGCCTCGGCTTCGGCCTTGGAATTGAAAGGCCCGACCAGAACCCGGTCCTTGCCATTGTCCTTCACCACACTCGATACAAAACTGTGCTCAATGAGCCACGCGGTCAGGTCGCTGACCGCTTGCGGGATTTCGCCCCGGACCTCGACGCCCCACTGCGGCGCAGCGGCAGCGCTCGGCACGGTGGTCGCTGCCACCTTTGGCTTCGGTGTGTCGACGTCACGCCCTTCACCGCATCCTGCCAGCGCCAATACCGCGATTACCCAAGCCAATTTGCGCACAACGTTTTACCCCGGAAGACATGGAGCGGGGATTTTAACACTCAAGCCCGTCAATAACGCCGTAAACAGCGCTCAAAACACGAGAAACCTGCACGGCGTCTCTGTATAGTCGCACCCTGGGAATTAATGCTGCGTCTGCGCGTCAGAAAGAGGCACCCACATTGTGACACTTGGCACTAATCTATAAGCAGTACCGACATCTGCACTGCCTGAATCAGGTGCCCTATAAAGCAATCAAGGAGAACACCATGCTGATACTCACCCGCAAAGTCGGTGAAAGCATAAACATTGGTGACGACATCACGATCACCATTCTGGGCGTTAGCGGCCAACAAGTCCGTATCGGCATCAACGCTCCGAAAAACGTTGCGGTGCATCGCGAAGAGATTTATCAGCGCATTCAGGCGGGCCTTACTGCCCCTGACAAGCCGCAAACGCCCTGAGCCCTGCAGCAGTCCGTAGCCAGCCCTTATGCATCGTCGCAAGGCTGGCTAAAGATTCATGCCGACCGTCCCTCATCCCTGCTCCATCCCGCCTTTGATTTTTTCGTTCATCCCGTCAAACCGATACTAATGATATGACCCATAGCATGGCTGTCAGACGTTTCGTTTTAATGGCGATGAAGCCGGTATTCGTGACGGTCACCCCAGACCCACGCCGCGAGCCATACCTGTGGCTGCGATCACCATCAGCACCAGCAGCAAGGCCTCAATGTGACTGATCCGCGCAAACCGGCCGGCTTTCGAAGGATCGATCGCATGCCCTTTGCCCAGTGCCATCCGCCATTTGATCAAGGCGATCATCGGGGCGATTTCAAGCAACAGGATCAGCACGAACAACGTCATCTTCAGGTGAAACAGCGGCTGGTGCAGGTAATAGTCCGTGCCTTTTTCAAATCCGCCGAAAGCACGCATCCCGCCGGTCACCAGCAGGACCAACGCCGATAGCCCCCACAGGTTGTCCGCCATCAACACGTTTCGAACCGCGTCCATACCGCCCGCCAGGCGTCGCAACGCCGTGCCACGGGCAAGCACCGCCCAGAATCCCAGGGCGAACGCCAGAAGATGAATTGCCGCCAAAGACCAATGAGCCAACATGGAAGATTCCTGTCAGAGGATGTCAAATCGACCTGACAGTACTAGCTCATAAAACAATGATTGCCAGACCTGGAATGCAAAAAAAGTGGGAGCGGGCTTGCTCGCGAAAGCGGCATCACAGTCAACATTGCAGTGACTGATACGCCGCCTTCGCGAGCAAGCCCGCTCCCACAGGGGTATTGCGAGTTCTAAAAGGACTCAGTCAGCCAGACGCCAGGTCGTCCCGCCCTTGCCGTCTTCCAGTACCACGCCCATGGCGGTGAGCTGGTCGCGGATGCGGTCCGATTCTGCCCAGTCCTTGTTGGCACGCGCCGTCAGGCGTGCCTGGATCAACGCTTCGACCTCGGCGGCGTCCACGCGACCTTCGGCACCGGCCTGAAGGAAATCATCCGCCTCGAGCTGCAACACACCCAGTACGCCGGCCAGTTCTTTCAGACGCGCTGCCAGGCCCGCCGCCGCATTGAGATCGCTCTCACGCAGACGATTGATCTCGCGCACCATCTCGAACAGCACCGCGCAGGCTTCCGGCGTGCCGAAGTCGTCGTTCATCACTTCGGTGAAGCGCGCAACAAAGGCTTCGCCACCGGCGGCCGGGACCTTCGGCAGCCCCTTCAACGCATGGTAGAACCGCTCCAGGGCGCCCTTGGCGTCCTTGAGGTTATCTTCCGAATAGTTGATGGCGCTGCGGTAATGGCTCGACACCAACAGATAACGCACGACTTCGGGGTGGTACTTGTCGAGCACATCGCGGATGGTGAAGAAGTTGTTCAAGGACTTGGACATCTTCTCGCCATTGATCCGGATCATGCCGCAATGCATCCACGCGTTGGCGTAGGTCTTGCCGGTGGCCGCCTCGCTCTGGGCGATTTCGTTTTCGTGGTGCGGGAACTCCAAATCGCTGCCGCCACCATGAATGTCGAAGGTCTCGCCCAGGCAGCAGGTCGACATCACCGAGCATTCGATGTGCCAGCCCGGACGCCCGGCGCCCCACGGCGACTCCCAGCTCGGTTCACCCGGCTTGGCGGCTTTCCACAGCACGAAGTCCAGCGGGTCCTGTTTCGACTCATCAACTTCGATGCGCGCGCCGATGCGCAGGTCTTCGATCTTCTTGCGCGACAACTTGCCGTAGCCCATGAACTTGGCGACGCGGTAGTACACGTCGCCATTGCCCGGGGCGTAGGCGTAGCCCTTGTCGATCAGGGTCTGGATCATGGCCTGCATGCCAGGGATATAGTCCGTGGCACGGGGTTCAAGGTCCGGTTTGAGGATATTGAGGCGCGCCTCGTCCTCGTGCATGGCCTTGATCATGCGTTCGGTCAGCGCATCGTACGGCTCGCCATTTTCGCGGGCGCGATTGATGATCTTGTCTTCGATGTCGGTGATGTTGCGCACGTAGGTCAGGTCATAACCGCTGAAACGCAACCAGCGGGTCACCAGGTCGAAGGCGACCATGCTGCGACCATGGCCGATGTGGCAGTAGTCGTACACAGTCATCCCGCAGACGTACATGCGGACTTTGTTACCGTCCAGCGGCTTGAAGACTTCTTTGCTCTTGGTGAGCGTGTTGTAGATCGTAAGCACAGGGTTTCCCTTAAGACTTGATCACTGACCCCAGGAATCGCGCAAGGTCACGGTACGGTTGAACACCGGAGCACCGGGTTTCGAGTCCTTGATATCCGCGCAGAAGTAACCTTCGCGCTCGAACTGGAAACGGTCTTCCGGCTGTGCGTTGCCCAGCGAAGGCTCGGCACGACAACCAGTGAGTACTTGCAGGGAGTCAGGGTTGATGTTGTCCAGGAAGCTGGCGCTGTCCTCGGCCTTTTCAGGGTTCGGCGAACGGAACAGGCGATCGTACAAGCGCACTTCGCACTCGACGCTGGCAGCGGCCGGCACCCAGTGGATCACGCCCTTGACCTTGCGACCCTCCGGGTTCTTGCCCAGGGTCTCGGGATCGTAGGAGCAATGCAGTTCGACGATGTTGCCATCGGCGTCCTTGATCGCTTCGTCGGCACGAATCACGTAGCTGCCGCGCAGACGCACTTCACCGGCAGGCTCCAGGCGCTTGTAGCCTTTTGGCGGCTCTTCCATGAAGTCTTCACGGTCGATGTAGATTTCCCGGGCGAACGGCAGGACGCGCACGCCCATGTCTTCTTTCGGGTGGCAAGGCAGCTCGAGGTTTTCGACTTTGTCTTGCGGGTAGTTGGTGATCACCACTTTCAACGGGCGCAGCACGCACATGGCGCGTGGAGCGCTGTGGTCCAGGTCGTCGCGGATGCTGAATTCCAGCATGCCGAAGTCCACCACGCCGTCGGAACGGTTGGTGCCGACCATCTCGCAGAAGTTGCGGATCGATTTTGGCGTGTAGCCACGACGACGGAAGCCCGACAGCGTCGACATGCGCGGGTCGTCCCAGCCATTGACGTGCTTTTCATCCACCAGTTGCTTGAGCTTGCGCTTGCTGGTGATGGTGTAGTTCAGGTTCAGGCGGCTGAATTCGTACTGGCGCGGCTGAGCCGGCACCGGCAGGTGCTCCAGGAACCACTCGTACAAAGGACGATGGCTTTCAAACTCCAGGGTGCAGATCGAGTGGGTGATGCCTTCGATGGCGTCCGACTGACCGTGGGTGAAGTCATAGTTGGGGTAGATGCACCATTTGTCGCCGGTCTGATGGTGATGGGCGTGACGGATGCGGTACATGATCGGGTCGCGCAGGTTCATGTTCGGCGAGGCCATGTCGATCTTGGCGCGCAGCACCCGTGCACCGTCCGGGAATTCGCCGCCGCGCATGCGGGCGAACAGGTCCAGGTTCTCCTCGACGCTGCGATCACGGAACGGGCTGTTCTTGCCCGGCTCGGTCAGGCTGCCACGGTACTCCTTGGCCTGTTCAGGGGTCAGGTCGCACACGTAGGCCTTGCCGGCCTTGATCAGCTCCACCGCCCAGTCGTGCAACTGGTCGAAATACTGCGAGGCATAGCGCACCTCACCGGCCCATTCAAAACCCAGCCACTTGACGTCGCTTTCGATCGCGTCGATGTATTCCTGGTCTTCCTTGGCCGGGTTGGTGTCGTCGAAACGCAAGTGCGTGACGCCGCCGAACTCCTGGGCCAGGCCGAAGTTCACGCAAATCGACTTGGCGTGACCGATGTGCAGGTAGCCGTTGGGCTCCGGCGGAAAACGGGTGACGATCTGCGTGTGCTTACCCGAATCCAGGTCCGCCTGGATGATCGGGCGCAGGAAATTGACCGGCACGGCCGGGCCGGTCTTGGAATTCGAGGTAGGGTCGACAGTGGGCTTGCTCATAGGATCCTTGAACGTACAAGTGCGCGGCCGGGTGCGGCCTGATAAATCAAAGCCCGTATCATAGCCGATGCTGTCAAGCACCTGACAGGCCAGGCCGGCAAACGATTGAATTTAATCGACCGTCAGATGAAAAACCGCCTCGAAAAACCCGCTCGGCGCGCTAAACTGCCCAGCCTGGCCGATTACAGCCAGACCGGTTGCGGGCAGCAAAGCCCCGAAACCCACGAATTCCTTGAAAGAGTAGCGATCATGACTCAAGTCAAACTGACCACCAACCACGGCGACATCGTCCTGCAACTGAACGCCGAGAAGGCGCCGATCACCGTTGCCAACTTCGTTGAATACGTCAAGGCCGGCCACTACGAAAACACCGTTTTCCACCGTGTCATCGGTAACTTCATGATCCAGGGCGGCGGTTTCGAGCCAGGCATGAAAGAAAAGAAAGACAAGCGCCCAAGCATCCAGAACGAAGCCGACAACGGCCTGGCAAACGAGAAGTACAGCGTCGCCATGGCCCGCACCATGGAGCCGCATTCGGCTTCCGCGCAGTTCTTCATCAACGTGGCCGACAACAGTTTCCTGAACCACAGCAGCAAGACCACCCAGGGCTGGGGTTATGCGGTGTTCGGCAAAGTGGTTGAAGGCACCGACGTGGTCGACAAGATCAAGGGCGTTTCCACCACGTCCAAGGCCGGCCATCAAGACGTGCCAGCAGAAGACGTGATCATCGAGAAAGCCGAGATCATTGAGTGATACTGCTGATTTCAGATTTGCATCTGGAAGAGGAGCGCCCGGACATTACCCGGGCGTTTCTGGATTTGATCGCCACACGCGCCCGCTCGGCGCAAGCGTTGTACATTCTGGGCGACTTTTTTGAAGCCTGGATCGGCGACGATGCCATGACACCGTTCCAGCGTTCCATCTGCCAGGCCCTGCGCGAACTGAGCGACAGCGGCACGGCCATTTTCCTGATGCACGGCAATCGCGACTTCATGCTCGGGCAGGCCTTCTGCAAAGCGGCCGGCTGCACCCTGCTCAAGGACCCCAGTGTCGTGCAGTTCAACGGCGAACCGGTGCTGCTGATGCACGGCGACAGCCTCTGCACCCGCGACGAAGGCTACATGAAGTTGCGGCGCTGGCTGCGCAACCCGGTCACGCTGTTCATTCTGCGTCACCTGCCATTGGCCAGCCGCCACAAACTGGCGCGCAAACTGCGCAGCGAAAGCCGTACGCAGACGCGAATGAAAGCCAATGACATCGTCGACGTCACGCCAGAAGAGATCCCGCGGATCATGCAAGCGTACGGCGTGAAGACCCTGATCCACGGCCACACCCATCGCCCCGCCATCCACAAACTGCAACTGGGCGAACACGCCGCCCGACGCATTGTGCTGGGGGATTGGGACAAGCAGGGCTGGGCGTTGCAGGTGGATGAACAGGGGTTTGCGTTGGCGCCGTTTGGTTTTGGCAATGCGCAGTTGGCGTTGCCAGGGACTTAAAGCACACGCAGATCCTGTGGGAGCGGGCTTGCTCGCGAAAGC
>NZ_JABWQV010000160.1 GCF_014268615.1 Pseudomonas tehranensis
GGGCTGCGATCTTTTTGACCGGCAACCCGAGGAACGGGCTGCCGGCTCAAACCATCAAGCGACCGGATTGATCGGCTTTTCCGGGTACCAAACGTCCATCAGCGGGCTGACTTCAACGCTGGTCAGCTCAGGACGCGCCTTGAGCCAGGCTTCAACGGCCGCACGCTGCTCTTCGGACACCGAGCCACGCTTCTGCAGGCAAACCAGACCGTAGTCGTCGCCGCCAACATAGCCCAGACCATTGGCTTCCATGGCTTCTTTCAGGAAAGCGTCGAGGAAAGCGTCAACGGCCTCATCGGCCAGATCTTCTTTGAAATCCAGGTTCAGTTCGAAACCCAGCTCTTGAAATTCATCCACGCACAGTTTTTTGCGCAGACGCTGGGAACGGTTAGTCGCCATTGGAACAATCCTCATAAGTAATAACGGCCGGCACTCTACCAGTTTGGTGCACCGTTTGCCCGCCTGATCGGGTATGCGGGCCTACCGTCGGTAAAAAATAGCGCCCCAAAGGGCTCAGGCACGGCACAAGCCGCTACACCTTGGGGCATAATGCCGACACTTTCATGACGTTGAGGGCGTTCATCTTCATGTCCTCGTTTTTTCCCCCTCGCCCGTAGGGTTTTATTTCAAATGATCAGATCTTTGCGTCCACTGCTTTTGGCCAGCCTTCTTCTTCCCCTGGCCCTGCCCGCATCCACCAGCGCCACCACCATCAACACGGCCCTGACGCCCAATGTGCAAAAGGCCCTCAAGAACAGCAAACTGCAAAACAACGCCTTGTCCCTGGTGATGATCCCGCTCAACGGCCCTGGCACCCCGACCCTGTACAACGCCGACGTCTCGGTAAACCCGGCCTCCACCATGAAACTGGTGACCACCTATGCCGCCCTGGAGATGCTGGGGCCCAATCACCAGTGGAAAACCGAGTTCTACACCGACGGCACCCTCAGCGGCGGGATTCTCAACGGCAACCTGTACCTCAAGGGTGGCGGCGATCCCAAGCTGAACATGGAAAAGCTCTGGCTGCTGATGCGCGACCTGCGGGCCAATGGCGTGCAACAGGTGACCGGTGACCTGGTGCTGGACCGCGGTTTTTTCGTCAAACCGCAGTTGCCTGAATTCAACGACGACGGCAACGACAAAAACAAACCGTTCCTGGTCAAGCCCGATTCCCTGCTGGTCAACCTCAAGGCCCTGCGTTTTGTCGCCCGCAATGACGCAGGCCGGGTATTGGTGTCGGTGGAGCCGCCGATTGCCAGCATTCGCATCGAAAACCAGGTCAAGGCACTCAACTCCAAGCAATGCACCGGTGGCGTGCGCTACAACCCGGTGCCCCAGGCGGACGGCAGCGTGACCGTGACCGTCGGCGGCCAGCTCGGTGATGGTTGCAGTTCCCAGACTTACCTGGCGCTGCTGGACCACCCCACCTACACCGCCGGAGCGGTGCGGGCGATCTGGAAGGAACTGGGCGGCAGCATCCAGGGCAAGGACCGTCTGGCGGCGACTCCGAAAAGCGCCAAAGTGCTGGCCCGGGCATTCTCGCCGGACCTGGCGGAGATCATTCGCGACATCAACAAATACAGTAACAACACCATGGCCCAGCAGTTGTTCCTGAGCCTGGGCGCAGAATTTCGCAACGAAGCCGACGGTGACGACGCCAAGGCGGCACAACGGGTGGTACGCCAGTGGCTGGCCAGGAAAGGCATCACCGCGCCGCACCTGGTCATGGAGAACGGCTCCGGCCTGTCCCGCGCCGAAAGGGTGAGTGCCCGGGAAATGGCGGCAATGCTGCAAGCCGCGTGGCGCAGCCCGTACTCCGCCGAATTCATCAGCTCGATGCCCATCGCCGGCACCGACGGCACCATGCGCAAACGTCTCAAGACCACCGCCATGGCCGGCGAAGCCCACGTCAAGACCGGCACCCTGAACACCGTTCGCGCCATCGCGGGCTACAGCCGTGACATCAACGGCAACACCTGGGCCGTGGTGGCGATCCTCAACGACCCGCGGCCATGGGGCGCTTCGTCGGTGCTGGATCAGGTGCTGCTGGACTTGTACCGCCAGCCGAAACTGCCGCAGACGGCTTCGGTGCTCTAAACCGACACGAAACCAATGTGGGAGCGAGCCTGCTCGCGATGGCGTCGGAACATTCAGCCTCTATAGAGGCTGAACCTCCGCTATCGCGAGCAGGCTCGCTCCCACATTTAGGGTTGCCCATAGATATTCACTCTGGGCGCAGGTAGCGCTCAGCCCAACTGCGCCTCAACCCGATCCCGTCCGGCCTGCTTGGCCGCGTAGACCCCTGAGTCGGCCCGCAACAGCAGCGCATCCGCCCCCTCCCCGACGCGCCAGGTGGCGATGCCGAAGCTGGCAGTGATGACCCCCACGTCCTCGATCGGCGCGCTGCGCAACCCCTCCCACAACCCCACGGCCAAGGCATGGGCGCTTTCGCCGTCGGTGTCCGGGCATAACACCACAAACTCTTCACCGCCCAGCCGGCAGAACACGTCGGTGCGTCGCAGCCGCTGGGTGATGCGCTGGCAAACCGCCTGCAACACCCGATCGCCCACTGCATGACCATGCTGATCGTTGATGCGCTTGAAGTGGTCGATGTCGAGCATGATGACCGCCAACTCCCCGGTACCCCGCTCCACCCGGGCCATCTCCGTGGTCAGGCGCTCCTGGAAATAGCGCCGGTTGCGAATACCTGTCAGGGCGTCGGTCACTGACAAGGCTCGCAGTTCTTCTTCCACCCGCTTGAGATCGGAAATGTCGGAAATATAACCGTGCCACAACACCCCACCGCCCGGCAGTTCCTCAGGCGTGGCCTCGCCGCGCACCCAGCGCAACCCACGCTGCGGCAGTTGCAGGCGATACTCCTCGCGCCATGGGCTCAGGGTATCGGCCGAAGTGCGGATCGATCTGCGCACGCGCGCGCTGTCCAGCGGATGAATACGCGAGAAAATCGATTCGGCGTTGCGCACCAGTGTCTCGGGCTCGAGTTCATAGATATCGCGAATGCCATCACTGGCATAAATCACGCTGAAACGCCCGTTGAAATCCATCTTGAACTGGTAGATGCCCCCAGGCACGTGGGCACTGAGTTTTTTCAGCAACAGGTCTCGGGCGGCCAGGGCCTCATGAACGCGCTTGCGTTCGGTGATGTCGATGCAGATCGCCAGATGCCCGACCCACAGCCCCTGATCATCGAGCATCGGTGTCGCCAGCATGTTCACGGTCAGATGGCTGCCATCGCGGCGCACCAGGGTCCATTCCCGGGCCTGCTGGCCACCCTGTTCGCCGCCCTCGACCAGCATTGCGTGGCACGTGGGAATCGGTTTGCCATAACGCGCAGCAAGCTGTACCGCTCGGGCCTGGAGCTCGCGCGGCAAATGAAGGCTTTCGAGGGTCATGCAGTGCAGAACCTCGCCGCTGTCGTAGCCAAGCATCTGTTCGGCGCCCGCATTGAACGTGGTGATCACCCCGCGCAGATCCGTGGCGATAATCGCAACCTGGGTCGCGGCATCCAGCACACCACGCAACTGGCCGTGGGTGCCCCGCAGCTCCTGCTCTCGCTCGCGCAGCTCTCGGGTCCGCTGCTCGACCAGTTGCAGGGCCCGCTGTCGCTGGCTGACCAACACATACAGCAGAGCGCTGAGGAGCAGGCTGAGCAAGCTACCTAATATCACCACGCTTGCCATCGAAGAAGGGTTGGTGGACAGGAACATGCCACTGGGTCGCAGCTCTATCCGATAGTCGCGATCGGCCAGGCGCAACAGGCGGGTCGCCGACAAGTCACTTTCACCCGGTGGATTGAGCGACTCGAACAGCACTTCCTCACGATCGTCCGTGGACAGGTCCATGACCCGCATCGAAAGATTGTCCTGACCGGGCGCCGGCAGGCCATCCCCCACCAACTGGCGCATGCTGACGGCAGCCGCGACGTAACCGAACGGTTCCCTGGACCACGCCTTGGAGACCGGCGCGACCAGCAACACCCCGCGCACCGTTGTGGAAGCCTCACCCACCAGGTCCAACGGTTGCGATACCACCATGGCGTCAAGGTGGCGAGCGCGCTCAAGGGTGGCACGGCGCAAGGGATGGGCGAGCAGATCCAAGCCCCGTGGGGCCTTGAAGGAGGGCTGACTCTGGAGGTACAGCACCGGCACGTATTCGTCCCGCTCGGCGGCCAGGCGCAGGCCACCGGAGTCGTCTGGCTCACGGATGGAAAACGTATCGCCCTCCTCGGTCCGGGCTTGTTGTTCGAACGATGCTCGTTCGTCGCGCAGCACCCGAGGCGCCCAGGCAAACGCCTGGGTGCGCCGCAATAAGGCTTCGGCATAGCCATGGAATTCCCTCTCGGAAACCCCGGCCGAATTGGCAAAAAAACGCCGCAGACTATCGAGACGTTGCTCCTGGTCCTGGAAACGCTCCACGATGCGGCTGAAGCGCTCCTCGGCTTGCAGTTCAAAGCGCTGGCGCAATTGCTGGTCAAACAGACTGGCCATCGCCCAGGTCAGCAAACCGGTCAGGAACGCACCGGCCAGCAGCACCAGCGAAGCCACCAGCCAGGCCGACACATCTTCGCTGATAAAACCCAGGATCCTGGGGCGCACCTGATGCAATGCCATAAATACAACTCAGAAAGGGGCAGGCATAGGTACCGCCCTGTCCACAGGCTTAAGTTATAGCTATTAGCCATCACTTTGACCAGCACAAAAACGCCTGAAAGCCTTGAGTTTCAAGGCTTTCATGGATCCAATCGACTAAAGGTCAGCGGGCCATGATCTTCCAGGCACGATGAATCTTGCCGTTGCGGGCAAAATCCGGATCGATGGTCTTGGCGGTGATTTCCTCCACCGCGTAACGCTCACCCAGATTGTCCTCGAGCTGGAACTTGCGGAAGTTGTTGGAGAAGTACAGCACGCCCCCCGGCGCCAGGCGGGCCATGGCCAAATCCAGCAGTTGGACGTGGTCGCGCTGTACGTCGAACACCCCCTCCATGCGCTTGGAATTGGAGAAAGTCGGCGGGTCGATGAAGATCAGGTCGTATTCGTCACGACTGGCTTCGAGCCAAGCCATCACGTCGCCCTGCTCCAGGCGATTCTTGTCCGAGAAGCCATTGAGCGACAGATTGCGCCGCGCCCAGTCCAGGTAGGTTTTCGACAGGTCGACACTGGTGGTGCTGCGCGCACCGCCCTTGGCGGCGTGGACACTGGCGGTCGCGGTGTAGCAGAACAGATTGAGGAAGCGCTTGCCGGCCGCCTCTTTCTGGATCCGCAGGCGCATCGGCCGGTGGTCGAGAAACAGCCCGGTGTCCAAGTAGTCGGTGAGGTTGACCAGCAGCTTCACGCCGCCTTCGTTGACCTCGGTGAACTTGCCCTGGGCGCTCTGACGCTCGTACTGCTTGGTGCCGCTCTGCCGCTCGCGACGCTTGATCACCACGCGGCTCTTGTCGATATTCAGTGCCTGGGGGATGGCGGCCAGGGCGTCGAACAGCCGGGCCGAGGCCTTTTCCGGGTCAATGGATTTTGGCGCGACGTATTCCTGGACGTGAACCCAATCGTGGTACAGGTCGATGGCCATGGAGTATTCCGGCATGTCGGCATCGTAGACCCGATAGCAGTCCACGCCTTCACGCTTGGCCCATTTGCTCAGCAGCTTGAGGTTCTTTTGCAGGCGATTGGCAAACATCTGCCCGCCTTCGCTCAACCGCGCCTGCTCAACCACGGGGGCTGGGGCCGGGGCCGGTTTGATCGGGTTGCCGTTCTTGTTGTACTGGCGCTCTTGCGGCACCTCGGGCGCCTGTTCGTACTCAGCCTGCTCACGCTCGGCCTGGCGCTGTTCCGGGGTACGACGCTCACCGGTGACGAACTGATCCGGCAGGACCTTGATCAGCAGCAATTTGCACGGCAAGGCGCCGTTCCAGAACGAATACTGCTTGTGACTGCGAATACCCATGCGCTTGCCCAGGTCCGGCGCACCGGTGAACACTGCGGCCTCCCAGTTCAGGCAGGCCTGGCGCAGGCGCTCGCCGAGGTTCTGATAGAGATAGAGCAAGCTGGCTTCGTCGCCCAGACGCTCGCCGTACGGCGGGTTGCAGATCACCAGGCCTTTCTGGTTCTGGTCCGGGCGGGGTTCGAACGTGGCGACTTCGCCCTGATAAATCTTGATCCACTCGCTCAGGCCGGCACGCTCGACGTTGTTGCGGCCGGGCTGAATCAACCGTGGGTCAGCCTCGTAGCCGCGAATCCACAGCGGTGGCTTGGCCAACCCGGCGGCGGCACGGGCGCTGGCCTCTTCGTGCAGCTTCTTCCACAACGCCGGCACGTGGCCGAGCCAGGCGGTAAACCCCCACTGCTGGCGACGCAGGTTCGGCGCCATGTCGGCGGCGATCATGCCGGCTTCCACCAGGAAGGTGCCGACGCCGCACATCGGGTCGGCCAGTGCCCCGCCTTCAGCGGCAATACGTGGCCAGCCGGCACGGATCAGGATGGCTGCGGCAAGGTTTTCTTTCAGGGGCGCGGCACCTTGCTGCAAGCGATAGCCGCGCTGGTGCAGGCTGTGGCCGGAGAGGTCCAGAGAAAGGATCGCCTCGCCGCGGTCCAGGCGCAGGTGAATGCGCAGGTCCGGGTTGAGCTTGTCGATGGATGGCCGCTCGCCTGTCGGGGTGCGCAGCTTGTCGACAATGGCGTCCTTGACCTTCAAGGCGCCGAAGTGGGTGTTGTCGATACCCGAGCCGTGGCCGCTGAACTCCACCGCCAGGGTGCCATCGGCGAGCATGTGGTCTTGCCAGTCCACATCCAGCACGCCGTGATACAGGTCTTCGGCGTCTTTCATCGGGAAGCGCTTGAGCACCAGCAATACGCGGTTGGCCAGGCGCGACCACAAGCACAGGCGGTAAGCCGTTTCCATGTCGGCCATGCCACGCACGGCCGAGGTGTGCTCACGCGCCTCTTCAAGGCCAAGCCCGACGGCTTCCTCGATAAGCAGGCCTTCAAGACCTTTGGGGCAAGTGAGGAAGAGTTCGAAACGATCGGACATGGGATTTCCAGAGCCTTTGGCTAAGTGGACCGGGCAACGCATTGCCGGGCCGGGTTCAATCAGGTGCTTTTCTCAAGAGCACCCGCGTGGCACGAAAGTGTGCCGTGCCGCCCTCGCCGCTCAGGTTAAAAGAGCTTAGAGGCGAGGGCAGATAAAAAATTCTGTGCAACAAATTGTGAAAACTCGACCCTTTCGTCGAATAGTACCCGAGTGCAACAGGGGGACATTCTCATTCGCCTGGGGGCTGCACCCTTCGATGCAGGGCCGATCATACAGGGGTCTTGCCTAAAAGCGGGTGACGAACATCATGTTACTTATCGCCCTAACATCTTTATTGTTACGTGCTTATGACAAAACGATCATTCCATCCATGTGACGCTTTGGTTAGAACTCAACACAGGTTGACGTCGCAACGGCGTCAACACCTCGGCTCGTCACGCCGGCAACGAGCCACCAACGGCAGAATGATTCTGCCCCGGCCTCGATAGAGGTCAACGCGAAGCAACAGTCAACAAGTGAGGGCAACACCCTATGAGAAGACTTAAGCGTGATCCGTTGGAAAGAGCATTTTTACGCGGTTACCAATATGGCGTTGGTGGTAAATCCCGTGAGCTTTGCCCCTTTACTCTACCGTCGGTACGTCAAGCCTGGATCAATGGCTGGCGAGAAGGACGCGGCGACAACTGGGACGGTATGACCGGCACTGCGGGTATCCATAGACTCAACGAACTTCACGCCGTCGGCTGATACAGGGCTTAACACTCAAGAACTCGACAATTTGATACCCACATCGATTTAACCACGCGCGTCCCATCCGGACGCCGGGCTTCGGCCCAGGGGGCTCCTTCGAGGAGCCCTTTTTAATGCCTGGGTTTTGTGAGCACTGCAAAAATCTGAGCTGTGAATCCAGTTGTGGCGAGGGGATTTATCCCCGCTGGGCTGCGCAGCAGCCCCTCAGAGTGTCAGGTTTAACGAGTGAACTGTTTGGGGCCGCTTCGCGCCCCAGCGGGGATAAATCCCCTCGCCACAGTTGAATCGCGTTGCACCTTGATAATCAACGCAGTGCGGCAATCGCATCCACCGACTCACGAATCAACGCCGGCCCCTTATAGATAAAGCCCGAATAAATCTGCACCAGGCTCGCGCCTGCGCTGATTTTCTCGGCAGCATGCTTGCCCTCGGTGATGCCGCCCGCCGCGATGATCGGCAAGCGTCCGGCCAGTTCGGCGGCCAGCACTTTCACGGTATGGGTACTCTTGTCCCGCACCGGCGCACCGGACAGCCCGCCTGCCTCGTCACCGTGCTCTACGCCCTCGACGCCTTCGCGACCCAGCGTCGTATTGGTGGCAATCACCGCGTCCATTCCGGTGTCGATCAGGGCCTGGGCTACCTGTGCGGTCTCTTCGTCGGTCATGTCCGGGGCGATCTTGATGGCCAGTGGCACATGTTTGCCATGGATCACCGCCAATTCGGCGCGACGTCGAGCCAGGTCGGCCAGCAGTTGCTTGAGCGAATCACCGAATTGCAGGCTGCGCAGCCCCGGCGTGTTCGGGGAACTGACGTTGACGGTCACATAACTGGCGTGGGCGTAGACCTTGTCCAGGCAGATCAGATAATCGTCGACCGCGCGCTCCACCGGTGTATCGAAGTTCTTGCCGATGTTGATGCCCAGCACGCCCTTGTACTTGGCCGCGGCCACACGTCCCAGCAAGTGGTCGACGCCCAGGTTGTTAAAGCCCATGCGGTTGATGATCGCCTCGGCTTGCGGCAGGCGGAAAATCCGTGGCTTGGGGTTGCCCGGCTGGGCACGCGGAGTGACGGTGCCGATTTCCACGAAACCGAACCCCAACTGGGCAAAACCGTCGATGGCCGCGCCATTCTTGTCCAGGCCCGCCGCCAGCCCGACTGGGTTGGGGAACTCAAGCCCCATCACATTCACCGGCAATTTAGCGGGCGCCTTGCACAACAGACCATTGAGGCCCAAACGTCCACCCGCGCCGATCAGGTCCAGGGACAGATCGTGGGAGGTTTCCGGGGAAAGTTTGAACAGCAGTTCACGGGCCAGGGTGTACATGGGCGGCTTGGACTCGGGCGACGAAATGAGGCGACGATTATAGCCGGGCAACGACGATGCACGCGAGGCGCCTGCACAAAACAGCAGCGATGGCATATGCCTTGCACCACTTGCGTTCATCGGCACCCATGCCAACGACGGAATGAGTGCCACACTGTATTTGAAGGACAACGGCGTCGTCATCCGGCCTTGCAAACGTCCGGATACGGCGCCTTTTTTTGTGGAAAGGTGATGCGCGATGAATGAAATTCCAGCCAACCCCCTGGCCTGGGTCAACGGCAGCGATGCCCCGGAAAAGAGCGCGATCAATCTTGGCTTCATGGCCTTGAGCGACTGCGCGCCGCTGGTGGTGGCCGCTACCCAGGGCTTCGCCCAGCCTTACGGGCTGACTTTGAACCTCAAGCGCCAAGCTTCCTGGGCCAACCTGCGGGACAAGCTGGTCAGCGGTGAAATCGATGCCGCCCACAGCCTGTATGGGCTGATCTACGCGGTGCACCTGGGCATCGGCGGGGTCGCGCCGACCGACATGGCGGTGTTGATGGGGCTGAACCAGAACGGCCAGAGCATCAATCTTTCCCATGGCTTGCAGGCCCAAGGCGTGACCAGTCCTGAGGCACTGGAACAGCATGTGCACCAAACTCGCCCGAAACTGACCTTCGCCCAGACCTTCCCCACTGGCACCCACGCCATGTGGCTGTATTACTGGCTCGCCGCTCAAGGCATCCATCCGCTGTCGGATGTTGACAGCGTGGTGGTGCCGCCGCCGCAAATGATCGCCCATCTGCAGGCCGGACGGATCGACGGCTTCTGCGTGGGCGAGCCATGGTGCGCCAGTGCGGTAAAACAGAACCTGGGCTTCACCCTGGCGACGACCCAGACCATCTGGCCCGATCACCCGGAAAAAGTCCTCGGCTGCACCCGTGCATTTGTCGAGCAATACCCCAATACCGCCCGCGCACTGGTGATGGCGATCCTGCAAGCCAGTCGCTTCATTGAGCAAAGCACCGAGAACCGCCGCAGCACCGCACAACTATTGAGTGCGCCCGAATACCTGGATGCGCCGCTGGATTGCATCGAGCCGCGCCTGTTGGGGATCTACGCCGACGGGCTGGGCAACAGCTGGCAGGACCCTCACGCGATGCGCTTCCACGGTAACGGTGAAGTGAACCTGCCCTACCTGTCCGATGGCATGTGGTTCATGACCCAGTTCCGCCGCTGGGGCCTGTTGCGTGAAGACCCGGATTACCTGGCCGTGGCACAGCAAGTCCAGCAGCTCAAGCTATACCGTCAAGCCTGCGCGGCACTGGACATCCCCTCCCCCCGCCAGGACATGCGCAGCAGTCAATTGATCGACGGCACCACCTGGGACGGCTCGGATCCGGCCGCTTATGCCAAAAGCTTCAAACTGCACGCCTTGAGCGATGCGGCTCCCCTCTTCGCCAGCCGCTGACAGGAGCCACGACCATGCTACGTATCCTGCTGATCAACGACACCGCGAAAAAAGTCGGCCGCCTCAAAGCCGCCCTGATTGAAGCTGGGTTCGAAGTCATCGACGAATCAGGATTGACCATCGACCTGCCGGCGCGCGTCGAAACGGTGCGTCCGGACGTGATCCTGATCGATACCGAGTCACCGGGGCGCGATGTGATGGAGCAAGTGGTGCTGGTCAGTCGCGACCAGCCACGACCGATCGTCATGTTTACCGACGAACATGACCCGGATGTCATGCGCCAGGCGATCAAGTCGGGCGTCAGCGCCTACATCGTCGAAGGCATCCACGCGGCGCGCCTGCAACCAATCCTCGACGTGGCCATGGCGCGCTTCGAAAGTGACCAGGCCCTGCGCGCCCAGCTCCTGGCCCGGGACCAGCAACTGGCCGAGCGCAAACGCATCGAACTGGCCAAGGGCATGCTGATGAAGATGAAAGAATGCAACGAAGAACAGGCCTACACCCTGATGCGCCGCCAGGCCATGAGTCGCCAGCAGAAGCTGATCCAGGTGGCCGAGCAGATCATTGCGATGAACGAACTGCTCGGCTGAAAGCCTTGCAGTGCCTGGCCCGACGCTATCGCGAGCAGGCTCGCTCCCACATGGCTCCAGGGTGAACGCAGCATTCGTCAACGGCCCAGATCAAGTGTGGGAGCGGGCTTGCTCGCGAAGA
>NZ_JABWQV010000161.1 GCF_014268615.1 Pseudomonas tehranensis
GCGGGAGCAAGCTCCCTCGCCACAGGTGCTTTTCTGCCTTTTAGCCTTACGCCGCGCCGTCGAGGAACTGTTCGGCGTAATGGCAGGCCACCTGCCGGTTATCCAGCAACCGCAAGGCCGGTTCTTCGGTCTGGCAACGCTCGGTGGCGTACGGGCAGCGCTTGTGGAAGGCGCAGCCGGACGGTGGGTTGAGCGGGTTGGGCAGTTCGCCGACGATCTTGATCTTCGGCTTGTTCGGGTCCGGGTGGATGGTCGGGGTGGCCGACAGCAGCGCCTGGGTGTACGGGTGTAGCGGGCGGCTGTAGATGGACTCGTTAGGGCCCATTTCCACCGGACGACCGAGGTACATCACCATCACGTCGTCGGCCACGTGCTGCACCACCGCCAGGTTGTGGGAAATGAACACGTAGGCGGTGTTGAATTCCTCCTGCAAGTCCATGAACAGGTTCAGCACCTGGGCTTGGATCGACACGTCCAGCGCCGATGTCGGTTCGTCCGCCACCAGCACCTTGGGTTGCAGCATCATGGCGCGGGCCAGGGCGATGCGCTGGCGTTGGCCGCCGGAGAACATGTGCGGGTAGCGCTGGTAATGCTCGGGGCGCAGGCCCACCTGCTTCATCATCGCCTGGACTTTTTCCCGCCGCTCGGTGGCCGACAGGTTGGTGTTGATGAGCAAAGGCTCGGCCAGTTGATCACCGACTTTCTGCCGTGGGTTGAGGGACGCATACGGGCTCTGGAAGACCATCTGCACGTCTTTGCGCAACTGCTTGCGTTCGGCCTTGTTGGCGCCGGCCACTTCCTGGCCGGCGATTTTCAGCGAGCCGGTGGACGGCTCTTCGATCAGTGTCAGGGCGCGGGCGAGGGTGGATTTGCCGCAACCGGATTCACCCACCACGGCCAGGGTCTTGCCGGCTTCCAGCTCGAACGACACACCGTTGAGGGCGCGAACGGTGGCATGGCCCTTGAACATGCCACGGGACACTTCGTAATGACGGGTCAGGTCACGGGCGGTAAGTACGACGGCCATCACGCCACCTCCTGGTTCAACGGGTAGAAGCAGCGGGCGAGGCTGGCGGCTTTCGGGTCAAGGGCTGGGCGCTGTTGACGGCAGTTGTCCTGCACGTAGGGGCAGCGCGGCGACAGCAGGCAGCCTTGCGGACGGTCGTAACGACCGGGGACGATGCCTGGCAGCGTCGCCAGGCGCTCGGCGCCCATGCTGTGTTCGGGAATCGCCGCCAGCAGGGCTTCGCTGTACGGGTGCGCGGGGATGTCGAACAACTCCGGCACCTTGCCCACTTCCACGGCTTGACCGGCGTACATTACGCACACGCGCTGGGCGGTTTCAGCCACCACGGCCAAGTCATGGGTGATCAACACCAGGCCCATGTTCTGCTCTTTCTGCAGGGCCAGCAGCAGGTCCATGATCTGCGCCTGGATGGTCACGTCCAGGGCGGTGGTCGGTTCGTCGGCGATCAACAGTTTTGGCTCGCCGGCAATGGCCATGGCAATCGCCACACGCTGGCTCATGCCGCCGGACAGTTGATGGGGATAGGCGTTCATGCGACTGGCGGCGCCGGGGATTTCGACTTTCTCCAGCAGTTCGATGGCGCGCTGGCGGGCGGCCTTGCCGGACATTTTCAGGTGCAGGCGCAGCACTTCTTCGATCTGGAACCCCACGGTGTAGCTGGGGTTGAGCGCGGTCATCGGGTCCTGGAAGACCATCGCCAGATCCTTGCCGACGATCTGCCGGCGCTGGCGGCTGCTCAGCTTGAGCATGTTCTTGCCGTCGAAGTTCAGCGCGTCGGCGGTGACGATGCCGGGGTGCTCGATCAGGCCCATCAGCGCCATCATGGTCACGGATTTACCCGAGCCCGATTCGCCGACGATAGCCAGGACTTCGCCTTTTTCCACGGTCAGGTCCAGACCGTCGACCACCGGGACGGCGGTGGCGTCGCCGAAGCGAACGTTGAGATTCTTGATTTCTAGCAGTGACATGGGAATCTCCTCAGGCGGCATTCTTGAGTTTCGGGTCCAGCGCATCGCGCAAACCGTCGCCCATCAGGTTGATTGCCAGCACGCTGAGCAAAATGGTCAAGCCAGGCAGGCTCACCACCCACCAGGCGCGTTCGATGTAGTCCCGGGCCGAAGCCAGCATGGTGCCCCACTCCGGGGTGGGCGGCTGGACGCCGAGGCCGAGGAAGCCCAGGGCGGCGGCGTCGAGGATCGCCGAGGAAAAGCTCAAGGTTGCCTGCACGATCAGCGGCGCCATGCAGTTGGGCAGCACGGTGATGAACATCAGGCGTGGCAGGCCGGCACCGGCCAGGCGCGCGGCAGTCACGTAGTCACGGTTCAGCTCGCCCATCACGGCGGCGCGGGTCAGGCGCACGTAGGACGGCAGCGACACGATGGCGATGGCGATCACGGTGTTGATCAGGCCTGGGCCGAGGATGGCGACAATCGCCACGGCCAGCAGCAGCGAAGGCAGGGCGAGCATGATGTCCATCAGGCGCATGATGGTCGGGCCGAGCAGACGCGGGAAGAACCCGGCGAACAGGCCTAGCAGGATGCCCGGGATCAGCGACATCACCACTGACGACAAGCCGATCAGCAGCGACAGGCGCGAACCCTGGATCAGCCGCGAGAGCAAATCGCGCCCCAGTTCGTCGGTGCCCAGCAGGAACTGCATCTGACCGCCTTCGAGCCAGACCGGCGGGGTCAGCAGAAAGTCGCGGTACTGCTCGCTCGGGTCATGGGGGGCGACCCACGGGGCAAAGAGCGCGCAAAACACGATCAGGATCATGAACATCAGCCCGGCCACGGCGCCCTTGTTGCGGGAAAACGCCTGCCAGAATTCTTTGTACGGGGACGGATACAGCAGGCTTTGATCGACTGCTACCGAGGTAGTTGGAGTACTCATGGTTTTGATCTCAGCGCTGGTGACGGATACGTGGGTTGGCAAAGCCGTAGAGCACGTCCACGACGAAGTTGACCAGAATCACCAGGCAGGCGATTAACAGGATGCCGTTCTGCACCACGGGATAGTCCCGGGCGCCGATGGCTTCGATCAGCCACTTGCCGATGCCCGGCCAGGAGAAGATCGTTTCGGTCAGGACCGCGCCGGCCAGCAGGGTGCCGACTTGCAGGCCGACCACGGTCAACACCGGGATCAGTGCGTTGCGCAGGCCATGCACGAACACCACGCGCGACGGCGACAGGCCTTTGGCGCGGGCGGTGCGGATGTAGTCTTCGCGCAGCACTTCGAGCATCGAGGAGCGGGTCATGCGGGCGATCACCGCCAGTGGAATAGTGCCCAGCACGATGGCCGGCAGGATCAGGTGGTGCAGAGCATCGAGAAACGCGCCCGGCTCATCGGCCAGCAGGGTGTCGATCAGCATGAAGCCGGTTTTCGGCTCGATGTCATACAAAAGGTCGATCCGCCCCGACACCGGCGTCCAGCCCAGGGACACCGAGAAGAACATGATCAGGATCAGGCCCCACCAGAAGATCGGCATCGAATACCCCGCCAGGGAGATGCCCATCACCCCATGGTCGAACAGGGATCCTCGCTTGAGTGCCGCGATCACCCCGGCCAAAAGGCCCAGGATACCGGCGAACAACAGGGCGGCCAGGGACAGTTCCAGGGTCGCGGGAAACAGGGAACTGAACTCGGTCCAGACGCTTTCGCGGGTGCGCAGCGATTCGCCGAGATCGCCCTGGGCCAGTTTGCCGATGTAGTCCAGGTACTGGGCATACAGCGGTTTGTTCAGGCCAAGGCGTTCCATTGCCTGAGCGTGCATTTCGGGATCGACCCGACGTTCGCCCATCATCACTTCCACGGGGTCGCCGGGGATCATGCGAATCAACGCGAAGGTCAGCAGGGTGATGCCGAAGAACGTGGGGATCAACAATCCCAGTCGGCGGGCAATAAAACTAAACATCTTAAGGTGTACCTCATCAGCCGGTTAGGCGTGCCCGGCGACGCTTGTGGTCAAGTGTCGCCGGGCGTTTTCTTATCTACTTCACCTGGGTGGTGGCGAAGTTATTGGTCGTCAGCGGGCTAATCACATAGCCCTCTACGTTCTTGCGCATTGCGGTAAACATGCGGGTGTGGGCCATGCTGATCCACGGTTGGTCCTGGTTGAAAAGCACTTGGGCCTGTTCATAGAGCTTGGTGCGCTCCTCGGGGTTCACTGTGGCGCGGGCCTGGTCGATCAGCGCCTGGAATTGCTCGTTGCACCAGCGCGCGTAGTTTTCGCCGTTCTTGGCCGCTTCGCAACTGAGCATAGGCGTCAGGAAGTTATCCGGGTCGCCGTTATCGCCCGCCCATCCGGCGGAAACCATGTCGTGCTCGCCGTTCTTGGCGCGCTTGAGCATTTCGCCCCATTCCATCACGCGGATGTCGACCTTGATCCCGACCTTCGCCAGGTCCGCCTGCATCATCTGCGCGCCGAGCATCGGGTTGGGGTTGGTCGGGCCGCCGCCGTTACGGGTGAACAGAGTGAACACGGTGCCTTCAGGTACGCCGGCTTCCTTGAGCAACTCACGGGCCTTGTCCAAGTTGCGGGGCGGGTTCTTCAGGTCGTGATTGAAGCCCAGCAGCGTCGGTGGATACGGGTTGACCGCCACGGTGGCGTTGCCCTTGCCGAACAGCGCATTGACGTAGGCTTCCTTGTCGAAGGCCAAGTCGATGGCTTTGCGCACCCGCACATCGCTCATGTATTTGTGGCTGGTGTTCATGGCTGTGTAGGAAACGGTCATCGCGTCCAGCTCAGCGACTTTCAGGTTCGGGTCTTTCTTGATGCTGGGGATGTCGTCGGGTTTGGGGTACAGCGCGATCTGGCACTCGTTGGTCTTGAGCTTTTGCATGCGCACGTTGTTGTCGGTGGCGATGGCCAGAATCAGTGCGTCGGCCGGTGGCTTGCCACGGAAGTAATCCGGGTTGGCCTTGAAGCGCACCTGGGCGTCCTTGTTGTAGCGCTGGAAGACGAACGGCCCGGTGCCGATCGGCTTGCTGTTCAGATCGCCGGCCTTGTTGGCCTTGAGCAACTGGTCGGCGTATTCGGCCGGGTAGATCGAGGAGAAGGCCATGGCGATATCAGCCAGGAACGGCGCTTCGCGGCGAGTCAGGCTGAACTTGACTGTGTGCTCGTCGACTTTCTCGACGCTTTTGAGCAGCTCTTTGAAGCCCATGCTTTCAAAGTAGGGAAAGCCCACGCTCGACAGTTTGTGCCATGGGTGATTCGGGTCCAGCTGGCGCTGGAAACTCCAGACCACGTCGTCGGCATTCATGTCGCGGGTCGGCTTGAAATAATCGGTGGTGTGGAACTTGACGCCTTTGCGCAGATGGAAGGTGTACGTCAGGCCATCGTCACTGATGTCCCAGGATTCGGCCAGGGCCGGAATCACTTCGGTGGTGCCGGGCTTGAAGTCGGCCAGGCGATTGAAGATGGTTTCTGCCACGGCGTCGGCAGTGACTGCAGTCGTGTACTGGACCATGTCGAAGCCTTCCGGGCTGGCTTCTGTGCAAACCACCAGGGGCTTGGCCGTGGCGCCAACGGCGACACTCAGCAACGCCGCGGCGATGGCGGCGCGTAGGGGATTCATGTTCATCGGCAATCCTCTGCAATCGGTTAAACGCAAAAAACCGAACGACCGACCTTGTGAGTCGGCCGTTCGGCGGAGGGTTTAGAGAATGTTGAACGGGATGGTGGTGACCAGACGGAACTCGTTGAGGTTGCCATCAGCCTGGTTTTCGCTGGCGCGGTGCGTGGTGTAGGTCGCGCGTACCGCGGTAGCTTTCAGCGGGCCGCTTTGTACGGCGTAAGACGCACCGATGCCGTATTCGTAATGATGCTCACCGTCCATGGCTCTCACGTCGGTATAGCCGGTGCTGTTGTAATGCGTCCCGTCGATGCCCCAGCCGCGCGCCTGATAGATGTTGAATTTCAGGCCTGGCACGCCGTATTCAGCCATGTTCAGGCCATAGGCGATCTGGAAGGATTTCTCGTTCGGGCCGTTGAAGTCCGACAGCAGGGAGTTGGCCAGGTAGATGCCGTTGGTTTCGTGCAGGTAGTCGAAGTACTCGTTACCGTCCACTTCCTGGTACGAGAACGTCAGGCTGTGGGCCTGGTGTGTCAGGCCAAACGACAGGGAGTAGGTGTTGTTGTCGATATCACCCAGTTTGCTTTTGCCCGAATCCACAGTCCTGTAGTAGTTCAGGCCGGTGGTCAGGCTCAGCACCGAGCTGTCGCCCAATACGTGGCTGGCGCCGAAGTAGTATTGGTCCCACAGGTCTTCGGCCTGGGTGCCCCACAGGCTGGTGGTGAGGCTGGCGAACGGCTGGTAAGTGATACCGGCGGTGTTCACATGATCAGCTTCGGCCGAGGAACTGCCGTATTCGGAGCGGAATTTGGCGAGGCTTTGCTCGGTACGGGGAGAGTTGCGGTCGAAGGTCGCGACGTCGAATGTCAGGTTTTCCAGTTCTTCGCTGTGCAGGCTCACGCCCTGGAAGCTTGAAGGCAGGGCACGGTTACCGATGACGTCGACCATCGGGCTGCTGAAGTTTTGACGACCGGCGGTCAGGGTGGTGTTGGAAACCCGCGCCTTGACGTTCGCCAGGCCCAGTTTGCTCCACTGGTCGACGGCGTCGCCGTCGGAGTGCGCCAGGGTCCGGTTGGAACCGCCCATGATGTCATCGTGATCACCAAGCAACGCGATCGCGTTATAGGCAGCGACTTCGGTGCTGAAGCCGACGGTGCCCTGGGTGAAGCCAGAGGTGTAGTTCAGGATGGTGCCCTGAACCCAGTTGGTCCGGCGCGAATCGCTGCGTGTAACACCGTCGCGCGTATAGCTGAAGGCGCTACCGCGGCGTCGCAATTCGTTGGAATACCAGTTGCGAGTGCTGCCGCTGACCGACTGTCCTTCTACGAAACCGGTGGCTTCGGATTGAGCGCTGGTGGTCTTGACGGTCACCGGATTGAACGCCTGGCTCTGCGATTCTGCGTACGCCGTGGCGGTGACGCTGCTGATGGCCAAGGCCAGTAACGCGGTGCTGCTCAGTTTCATGGGTAAAGCTCCTTTTGTTTCTTTTAATGCCGGTCTTTTTTGGTGATACGGCTATTGGTTTTTACAACTCATCGGCACATCGCAAACGTTTGCACGGTGCCAGATCGGCGAATTCCGGCAAGACGTCGGCGTGAGGGCCCAAGTGGGCCCTCGCTGTGTGGCTAATCGGTTATGGGTTCAGACTGACGCCCGAGAACACGTTGCGACCGAAGGGGCTGACTTTGAACCCTTCGACTTTGGTGCTCAGCGGCTGGTTGACCGTCGAGTGGGCCACCGGGGTGATCGGCACTTGCTGCTTGAGCAACTGCTGGGCCTGTTTGTAAAGCACGGTGCGCTGGTCGCGATCGGTGACGACCTTGGCCTGCTTGATCAGCTTGTCGTAGTCCTGATCACACCACATGGAGTAGTTGTTGCCGCCAATGGCATCGCAGCTGTACAGCGTGCCCAACCAGTTGTCCGGGTCCCCGTTGTCACCGGTCCAGCCGATCAGGCTGACATCGTGCTCGCCGTTCTTGGTGCGCTTGATGTACTCGCCCCATTCATAGCTGACAATCTTCACCTTCAGGCCGATCTTCGCCCAGTCGGCCTGGAGCATCTCGGCCATCAGCTTGGCGTTGGGGTTGTACGGGCGTTGCACCGGCATGGCCCAGAGGGTGATTTCGGTGCCTTCCTTGACCCCGGCGGCCTTGAGCAGCTCCTTGGCTTTTTCCGGGTTATACGGCGTGTCCTTGATCGTGTCGTCGTAGGACCACTGGGTTGGCGGCATGGCGTTGACCGCCAATTGGCCCGCGCCCTGGTACACGGCGTTGAGGATGCTCTGCTTGTTCACCGCCATGTCCAGCGCCCGGCGCACTTCGACCTGGTCGAACGGTTTGTGGCGAGTGTTATAGGCGATGTAGCCGAGGTTGAAACCCGGTTTCTCGATCAGTTGCAGTTTCGGGTCGTTTTTCAAGGCCGGCACATCGGCTGGACGCGGATGCAGGGTGACCTGGCATTCGTTGGCCTTGAGTTTCTGCACCCGTACCGAGGCATCGGTGTTGATGGAGAAGATCAGGTTGTTCAGCTTGACCCGTTCCGGCGCCCAGTACTGCTTGTTGGCGACGTAGCGGATGTTGGAGTCTTTCTGGTAGCTCTTGAACTCGAACGGCCCGGTGCCAATCGGCTTCTGGTTGATGTCGCTGGGCTTGCCGTTCTTGAGCAACTGATCAGCATATTCGGCCGACAGGATCGAAGCGAAGCTCATGGCGATGTTCTGGATGAACGCGGCGTCCACGCTGTTGAGGGTCATGACCACGGTCAGCGGCCCGGTCGCCTCGACCTTGGCGATGTTCTTGTTCAGGCTCATGCCGTTGAAGTACGGAAACTCGGTCGGGTAGGCCTTGCGGAACGGGTGCTGCGGGTCAAGCATGCGATTGAAGGTGAACAGCACGTCGTCGGCGTTGAAATCCCGGGTCGGCGTGAAGTAATCGGTTGTATGAAACTTCACACCTTCACGCAGGTGAAAGGTGTATTTCAGGCCGTCTTCGGAAATGTCCCAGCGCGTCGCCAGGCCAGGTACGACGTTGGTCGCGCCTTTTTCAAACTCGGCCAGGCGGTTGTACAGCGGCTCGGCGGCATCGTTGTCGGTGGCCGTGGTGTATTGCGCGGTGTCGAAACCGGCGGGGCTGCCTTCGGAACAGAACACCAGGCTGCCGCCGGCGGCCTGGGCCATGGAGGTGGCGGCCAGCAGGCCGGTGCCCAGCAATGCGGATAAAACCAAGGTATGGCGCATGACGCTCCCTCTCTCTATGGGGTGTTTAACAGTGACCGGCGCCCTTGCGGGATCTGTCCGGGCACTGAGTTCAATCCATTGCGAACAGCAATGCCGCAGCGCCAGCAGATCGACCTGGCTCCCGACGGTATGAGTCGCGGGCCAGGCAGTAAATGCGTAACGCCTGAAAGACTTGTGGGAAAAGGCGATACGTCCTAAACCAGCTGCTGTGGTACGCAGTGCTTTTGGATGTAGGCGTTTTCCTGAGTCTTGGTTTCGGCAGATAAAGCAACGGCGCCGTCAGAAACGCCGCCGTTGCCTACCTTTATTTGCTGACGCTGACGCCGTAGAAGGAGTTCAAGCCAAACGGGCTGATCTTGAAGTCCTGCACATTGGCGCGCATGGGTTGATACACCGTCGAGTGAGCGATAGGTGTCATGGGCACAGCGTCCTTGAGGACGTGTTGCGCCTGTTTGTACAGTTCGGTGCGCTTGGCCTGGTCGGTGGTGCGCTTAGCCTGCTTGACGAGGTCGTCGAACTTCTTGTCGCACCATTTGGAGAAGTTGTTGCCGGCCAGCGAGTCGCAGCCGAACAGCACGTTGAGCCAGTTGTCCGGGTCACCGTTATCACCGCTCCAGCCAATGATCATGGCCTGGTTCTCGCCGCCCTTGGAACGCTTGATGTACTCGCCCCATTCGTAGCTGACGATGTTGACGTTCAGGCCGATCTTCTTCCAGTCGGACTGCAGCATCTCAGCCATCAGTTTGGCGTTCGGGTTGTACGGACGCTGTACTGGCATCGCCCACAGGGTGATGTTGGTGCCTTCCTTGACGCCGGCTTCCTTGAGCAGCGTCTTGGCCTTCTCAGGGTCGTACTTGGCGTCCTTGATGGTGGTGTCGTAGGACCATTGGGTCGGCGGCATGGCGTTGACCGCCAGTTGGCCAGCACCCTGGTAGACCGAATCGATGATCTGTGGCTTGTTGACCGCCATGTCCAGCGCTTGGCGCACTTTCAAGTCGGCCAGAATGTTCGGCTCGTTGCTGCCCTTGATCTTGTCCATCACGTTGTAGGCGATGTAACCCAGGTTGAAGCCAGCCTGGTCAGGCATCTTCAGGGCCTTGTCTTCCTTCAGCGCCTTGAGGTCGGCGGGGCGCGGGAAGAGGGTGACCTGGCACTCGTTCTTCTTCAGCTTCTGGATACGTACCGACGGGTCGGTGGTGATGGCGAAGATCAGGTTGTCGATCTTCACGTCTTCAGGCTTCCAGTAATCCTTGTTCCCGGTGTAGCGGATGTTGGAGTCTTTCTGGTAGCTCTTGAATACGAACGGACCGGTGCCGACCGGTTTCTGGTTGATGTCGGCAGCCTTGCCGTCCTTGAGCAGCTGGGCGGCGTACTCGGCGGACTGGATCGAGGCGAAGCTCATGGCCATGTTCTGGATGAACGCGGCGTCAACATCCTTGAGGGTGAACTTGACGGTGTGGTCGTCGACTTTGTCGATCTTGGTGATGTTGGTGTCCATCCCCATGTCGGTGAAGTACGGGAATTCGGTCGGGTAGGCCTTACGGAACGGGTCATCCTTGCTGATCATGCGATTGAAGGTGAACAGCACGTCGTCGGCGTTGAATTCACGAGTCGGCTTGAAATACGAGGTGGTGTGGAACTTGACGCCTTCACGCAAGTGGAAGGTGTAGGTGAGGCCGTCTTCGGAAATGTCCCATTTGGTCGCCAGGCCAGGAATCACAGCGGTGCCGCCGCGTTCGAACTGGGTCAGGCGGTTGAACATGGTTTCTGCAGAGGCGTCGAAGTCGGTTCCGGTGGTGTACTGACCAGGGTCAAAACCGGCCGGGCTCCCTTCGGAGCAGAACACCAGGTTAGTTGCCGCATGGGCGAAAGGTGCGCTGGCTAGTAAGCCTGCGCCGACTAAAAACGGAATGACCGCTTGTTTAAGCATGTTGGCCTCATGATTTGTTGTCATTTTTGATTTGAGGGCGACCTCGTGAGTCGACCTGCGGATACTTATGCAGGCCCCATACCCAATGCAAGATCCAGAGCCGTTACAAGCCTGAAACAGTGGCACGTACGTACCTTAATGTCGCATCCGTGTAACTTCTGACGCATTTGATCGTTTGCGAGGGCGTTTTTGGTTTGAGTGGCGCTCCTTGTCGGTGCGTCTCGAGGCCGCTGATGCACCGGGTTGGGGCGGGTATTACCTCTTGAAACCCGTGAGGTAGAGCGGTGCAACCAAAGTGTCCTGGCGTGTTTAGCGGGGTGGTTTTTGTGTGTATTGCGGGCGACTGTATCTGGCCGCTTACCTGTGGGAGCAAAGCTTGCTCGCGAGGCGGCCTTATAGCCGACCTGTTCTTGCGGTTGTACCCCAATCCAATGGTGAGTGAGCCTGCTTGCGCAGACGGTCTTGCAGCCGACGCCTACGCTTCGTCGAACACCAAACCCGTGG
>NZ_JABWQV010000162.1 GCF_014268615.1 Pseudomonas tehranensis
GGGAGCGGGCTTGCTCGCGAAGAGGCCCTCGAAAACGCCACAGAAATTTCTTCTCAGAAGTTATCCGGCGTGCGCGCCTTCTCCCGCGCATGCTCGCGGCTGATCAAGCCTTTGCTCACCAAATCCTTCAAACACATATCCAGCGTCTGCATCCCTAGCGAGCCACCGGTCTGGATCGACGAGTACATCTGAGCGATTTTGTCTTCGCGGATCAGGTTACGGATCGCCGACGTTCCCAGCATGATTTCATGCGCCGCGACCCGGCCGCCGCCGATCTTCTTGACCAGCGTCTGTGAAATCACCGCCTGCAAGGATTCGGACAACATCGAACGAACCATGGATTTCTCGTCCCCCGGGAACACGTCCACCACCCGGTCGATGGTCTTGGCCGCAGAGGTGGTGTGCAAGGTGCCGAACACCAGGTGACCGGTTTCGGCGGCGGTCAGGGCCAGGCGGATGGTCTCCAGGTCACGCATCTCCCCGACCAGAATCACGTCTGGGTCTTCGCGCAGGGCTGAGCGTAGGGCCGTGGAGAAACTTTGGGTGTCGCGGTGCACCTCGCGCTGGTTGATCAGGCATTTGCGCGGCTCGTGGACAAACTCGATGGGGTCTTCGATGGTGAGGATGTGATGGTGTTTGTGGGTGTTGAGGTAGTCGATCATCGCCGCCAGGGTGGTGGACTTGCCGGAGCCGGTCGGCCCGGTCACCAACACCAGCCCGCGAGGCGCCTCGGTCACTTTGCGAAACACATCGCCCATCCCCAGGTCTTCCATGGTCAGGACTTTCGACGGGATGGTTCGGAACACCGCACCTGCACCGCGATTCTGGTTGAACGCATTGACCCGGAACCGTGCGACGCCCGGCACGTCGAAGGAAAAGTCGGTTTCCAGAAACTTCTCGTAATCCACCCGCTGCCGGTCGTTCATGATGTCGTAGATCAGCTCATGGACCTGCTTGTGGTCCAGGGCCGGCAGGTTGATCCGCCTCACATCGCCATCGACACGGATCATCGGCGGCAGCCCGGCGGACAAGTGCAGGTCCGATGCGCCCTGTTTGGCGCTGAACGCCAGTAACTCAGTGATATCCATAGCGCTCCTCAATTCCAGTAGAATGCCGCGAACCTCACCGCTGGCGCTTCTTTATGTCCACGATAGCAGACAACATTGCTCAGGTTAGATCGCGTATCCGCGCAGCCGAACAAGCCGCCCACCGCGACGAACACAGCGTGCAGCTGCTGGCGGTGAGCAAGACCAAGCCCGCCCAGGCCCTGCGTGAAGCCTATGCCGCCGGCCTGCGGGATTTTGGCGAGAACTATCTGCAGGAGGCGCTGGGCAAACAGGCCGAACTGACCGACCTGCCCTTGATCTGGCACTTCATCGGCCCCATTCAATCGAACAAGACGCGCGCTATCGCCGAACATTTCGACTGGGTGCATTCCGTGGATCGTTTGAAAATTGCACAACGCCTGTCCGAGCAGCGCCCGGCCGACCTGCCGCCGCTGAACATCTGCATCCAGGTCAACGTCAGCGGTGAAGACAGCAAATCCGGCTGCACCGCGGCGGACCTGCCCGCTCTGGCCAGCGCCATCAGTGCGTTGCCACGCCTGAAGCTGCGTGGGTTGATGGCGATTCCCGAACCAACCGAGGAGCGTGCCGCCCAAGATGCCGCCTTCGCAGCGGTTCAACGCTTGCAAGCCGATCTGAAGCTACCGCTGGACACCCTGTCCATGGGCATGAGCCATGACCTCGAGTCGGCCATTGCCCAGGGCGCCACCTGGGTGCGGATCGGTACAGCGCTGTTTGGCGCGCGCGACTATAGCCGTAGCTAGCCGTAAGCCATGCTGACTCAACTCTCTAATCAAGGACCTGTCATGAGCGACACACGTATTGCCTTCATCGGCGCCGGCAACATGGCCGCCAGCCTGATCGGCGGCCTGCGGGCCAAGGGTCTGGACGCTTCGCAGATCCGCGCCAGCGATCCGGGGGCCGAGACCCGCGCCCGGGTGAGCACAGAGCACGGCATCGACACGTTCGCCGACAACGCCCAGGCCATCGAGGGCGCGGACGTCGTCGTGCTGGCGGTCAAGCCACAGGCGATGAAAGCCGTGTGCGAAGCCCTTCGCCCGAGCCTCAAACCCCATCAACTGGTGGTGTCGATCGCCGCCGGCATCACCTGCGCCAGCATGAATAACTGGCTGGGTGCCCAGCCAATCGTGCGTTGCATGCCCAATACTCCGGCGCTGCTGCGCCAGGGCGTCAGTGGGCTGTTCGCGACCGCACACGTGAGCGCCGAACAGCGCCAGCAGGCCGAACAACTGCTATCGGCCGTCGGCCTGGCACTGTGGCTGGAAACCGAGCAGCAACTGGATGCGGTGACGGCCGTGTCCGGCTCGGGCCCGGCCTACTTCTTCCTGCTGATCGAAGCCATGACCGCCGCTGGTGAAAAACTCGGCCTGCCACGCGAAACCGCCGCCCAGCTGACGTTGCAGACCGCCCTGGGCGCCGCTCACATGGCCGTGTCCAGCGATGTCGATGCAGCCGAACTGCGGCGCCGGGTGACCTCGCCGGCCGGCACTACGGAAGCCGCCATCAAATCGTTTCAGGCCGGGGGCTTCGAAGCCCTGGTGGAAAAAGCACTCGGCGCCGCCGCGCACCGCTCGGCCGAAATGGCCGAACAACTGGGCCAATAAGGAGCCATTCATGATCGGATTGAACACTGCAGCGGTCTACGTGCTGCAAACCCTCGGCAGCCTGTACCTGCTGATCGTACTGCTGCGCTTTGTGTTGCAACTGGTGCGCGCCAACTTCTACAACCCGCTGTGCCAGTTCATCGTCAAGGCCACCCAGCCATTGCTCAAGCCACTGCGCCGGATCATTCCGAGCGTGTTCGGCCTGGACATGTCGTCGCTGGTACTGGCGATCATCGTGCAACTGGCGCTGATGGCCCTGACCCTGCTGCTGACCTACGGCACCACCGGCAACCCGCTGCAACTGCTGATCTGGTCGATCATTGGCGTGACCGCGCTGTTCCTGAAGATTTTCTTCTTCGCCCTGATCATCAGCGTGATCCTGTCCTGGGTCGCTCCCGGCAGCCACAACCCGGGCGCCGAGCTGGTGAACCAGATCTGCGAGCCGGCGCTGGCACCGTTCCGCCGCATCGTGCCGAACCTGGGGGGCCTGGATATCTCGCCGATCCTGGCGTTCCTGGTGCTCAAGCTGATCGACATGCTGGTGATCAACAACCTCGCGGCGATGACCATGATGCCGGAAATCCTGCGGCTGCTGATCTGACCCTGTAGGAGCTGCCGAAGGCTGCGATCTTTTGATCTTTCGCTTGCGACTCAATTGTCCGGGGAAAGATCGCAGCCTCGTTGCACTCGACAGCTCCTACACGACCGCCTCGTCCTCATCGCGGGCAAGCCTTGCTCCCACAGGGTTTGCAGCGGGCGGACAATCAGCTCCGGCCTTTGCTTGCCGCTTGCCACAGCGGTCTTTAGACTTACGCCTCATTTCAACGAGAGCAGGGTCGATGCCAGCTGCCTTTCCCCCCGATTCCGTTGGTCTGGTGACGCCGCAAATGGCGCATTTCAGCGAGCCCCTGGCCCTGGCCTGCGGCCGTTCGTTGCCAGCCTATGACCTGATTTTCGAAACCTACGGCACCCTCAATGCCACGGCGAGCAATGCCGTGCTGATTTGCCACGCCCTGTCGGGGCATCACCACGCCGCCGGCTATCACAGTGTCGACGACCGCAAGCCGGGCTGGTGGGACAGTTGCATCGGCCCGGGCAAGCCCATCGACACCAACAAGTTCTTCGTGGTCAGCCTGAACAACCTCGGCGGTTGCAACGGCTCCACCGGCCCCAGCAGCGTCAATCCGGACACCGGCAGGCCCTTCGGCGCCGACTTTCCGGTACTGACCGTAGAAGACTGGGTCCACAGTCAGGCACGCCTGGCGGACCGCCTTGGTATCACCCAGTGGGCCGCAGTGATCGGCGGCAGCCTGGGCGGCATGCAAGCCCTGCAATGGACCATCACCTACCCGGACCGCGTGCGCCACTGCCTGGCAATCGCCTCGGCCCCCAAGCTGTCGGCGCAGAACATCGCCTTCAACGAAGTGGCGCGCCAGGCGATCCTCACCGATCCGGAATTCCACGGCGGTTCGTTCCAGGAACACGGCGTGATCCCCAAGCGCGGGCTGATGCTGGCGCGGATGGTCGGGCATATCACCTACCTGTCCGATGATTCCATGGGTGAAAAATTCGGCCGCGGTCTCAAGAGCGAAAAGCTCAACTACGACTTCCACAGCGTCGAATTCCAGGTGGAAAGCTACCTGCGCTACCAGGGCGAAGAATTCTCCGGACGCTTCGATGCCAACACCTACCTGTTGATGACGAAAGCCCTGGACTACTTCGATCCGGCGGCGAACTTCGACGATGACCTGGCAAAAACCTTTGCAGGCGCCACCGCCAGGTTCTGCGTAATGTCATTCACCACCGACTGGCGTTTCTCCCCGGCCCGCTCTCGGGAGCTGGTGGACGCGCTGATGGCTGCCCGCAAGGACGTCTGCTACCTGGAAATCGACGCGCCCCAGGGGCACGACGCCTTTTTGATCCCGATCCCGCGCTACCTGCAGGCGTTCGGCAACTACATGAACCGTATAACGCTGTGAGGACGCCATGAGAGCCGATCTGGACATCATCCAGGAATGGATCCCCGCCGGCAGCCGCGTGCTCGACCTGGGCTGCGGCAACGGCGAACTGCTGACCTGGCTGCGCGACCACAAGCAAGTCACCGGCTACGGCCTGGAAAACGACCCGGACAACATCGCCGAGTGCGTGGCCAAGGGCATCAACGTGATCGAGCAGGACCTGGACAAGGGCCTGGGCAACTTCGCCAGCAACAGCTTCGACATCGTGGTCATGACCCAGGCGCTGCAAGCGGTGCACTACCCGGACAAGATCCTCGACGAAATGCTGCGGGTCGGGCGCCAGTGCATCATCACCTTCCCCAACTTCGGGCACTGGCGCTGCCGCTGGTACCTGGCGAGCAAGGGCCGCATGCCGGTGTCGGAGTTCCTGCCCTATACCTGGTACAACACGCCGAACATCCACTTCTGCACCTTCGAGGATTTCGAGGCGCTGTGCCGCGAGCGCCAAGCCAAGGTCATCGATCGCCTGGCGGTGGACCAGCAGCACCGCCACGGGTGGGCCAGCAAGCTATGGCCTAATCTGTTAGGTGAAATAGGCATTTATCGGGTCAGCAGCCCAGGCCTTGCCGATCATCAGGTCGCGGTGTGAACCCCGGCCTTACCAGGAGCACGACATGAAACGTCTAGCGTTGTTTCTCATCACCGCCTGCCTGAGCGTCGGCGCCATGGCGGCCGACGTCATCAAGGCCGAGCGCAAGGAAGTGTTCGGTGACATCACCGTGCACTACAACACCTTCAACTCGACCTTCCTGACGCCGGACATCGCCAAGAATGCCGAGCTGATCCGCAGCAAGGGCCAGGGCGTGATCAACGTCTCGGTCATCAAGGATGGCAAGCCTCTGATGGCCCAGGTCAGCGGCACAGTGAAAGACCTCACCAGCCAAAGTATCCCGCTGCAATTCAAGCAGGTGACCGAACAAGGGGCGATCTACTACATCGCCCAGTACCCGGTGCCCCAGCAGGAAACCCGCACCTTCGAGATCAAGGTGCAAACGGGCGACAAGATCAACACCATCAACTTCAACCAGGAACTGTTCCCCGGTCAATGATGAATTTCACCCAACTCGTATTGGCCAGCCACAACGCCGGCAAACTCAAGGAACTCCAGGCCATGCTCGGCGGCTCGGTGCAGTTGCGCTCGATTGGCGAGTTCAGTCAGGTAGAGCCTGAAGAAACCGGCTTGTCGTTCGTCGAGAACGCCATCCTCAAGGCCCGCAATGCCGCACGCATCTCGGGCCTGCCGGCATTGGCCGACGATTCCGGGCTGGCGGTGGACTTTCTCGGCGGTGCGCCGGGCATCTATTCAGCCCGCTACGCAGATGGCAAAGGCGATGCGGCGAACAACGCCAAGCTGCTCGAGGCCCTCAAGGATGTGCCCGAAGCCGAGCGCGGCGCGCAGTTCGTCTGCGTCCTGGCCCTGGTCCGTCATGCCGACGATCCACTGCCGATCCTCTGCGAGGGCTTGTGGCACGGGCGCATTCTCACTGAAGCCAGCGGCGAACACGGCTTTGGCTACGATCCGCTGTTCTGGGTGCCGGAGCGCAACTGCTCCAGCGCCGAGCTGGGCCCGGTGGAAAAGAACCAGCTGAGCCATCGCGCCCGCGCCATGGCCCTGCTGCGTCAACGCCTGGGTCTGCAATGATCGATGAGTCCCCTGCACCCCTGATCCATGGCGGTGCGCAAACGCCTCGGGCGCCGCTGCCAGTGCTGCCGCCCCTGGCGTTGTACATCCACATTCCGTGGTGTGTACGCAAATGCCCGTATTGCGATTTCAACTCCCATACCGCCAGCCCGCAGTTGCCGGAGGAAGAGTACGTCGACGCCTTGCTGGCCGATCTCGACCAGGACTTGCAGGCGGTGTATGGCCGGGAACTGAGCTCGATCTTTTTCGGCGGCGGCACGCCAAGCCTGTTCAGCGCCCAGGCCCTGGGCCGGCTGCTCAAAGGTGTCGAAGCGCGAATACCCTTCGCCCATGACATTGAAATCACCCTGGAAGCCAACCCGGGGACCTTCGAACAAGAGAAATTTGTCGCTTACCGGGCACTGGGCATCAATCGCCTGTCCATTGGCATCCAGAGCTTTCAGCAAGACAAGCTCAAGGCTTTGGGCCGGATTCACAACGGTGACGAAGCCGTGCGCGCGGCTGGCATGGCTCGTCAGGCCGGGTTCGACAACTTCAACCTGGACCTGATGCATGGCCTGCCCGATCAGTCCCTGGACGACGCCTTGAGCGATTTGCGCCAAGCCATTGCGTTGAAGCCCACACATCTGTCCTGGTATCAGTTGACCCTGGAGCCAAACACGGTGTTCTGGAACCAGCCGCCGACCTTGCCGGAAGACGACACGCTGTGGGACATCCAGGAAGCCGGGCAAGCGTTGCTGGCCGAACATGGCTACAGCCAATACGAAGTCTCGGCCTACGCCCAACCCGGCCGGCCGGCGCGGCATAACCTCAACTACTGGAGTTTCGGCGACTTCATCGGCATCGGTGCCGGTGCCCACGGCAAGCTCAGCCATCCGGACGGGCGTATTGTGCGCACCTGGAAAACCCGCCTGCCCAAGGACTACCTCAACCCAGCCAAACGCTTCCTGGCCGGCGAGAAGACCCTGAGCAATGAAGAGCTGCCCTTCGAGTTCCTGATGAACGCGCTGCGCCTGACCGAAGGCGTGGACGCGCGGCTTTACCCCGAGCGCACCGGCTTGCCCTTGCAAAGCCTGGCTGAAGGCCGACGCGAGGCCGAACAAAGCGGGTTGTTGCAGGTCGAACCGGCACGTCTGGCAGCCACCGAGCGCGGACAGTTGTTTCTCAACGACCTATTGCAGAAATTTTTGAGCTAATCACACAAGGAAACCCCATGGATCTGGTACTCGACCTGCTCGCCACCGTGTCCCGCTGGAGCCGCAGCAACCTGTCGGAAATCTCTCTGGCATTGGTAGGGTGTCTGCTGGTGCTGTTTGGTGCCGACATCAAGGGTTGGGTCGAACAACGCCTTGGCAATATCGCCGGCGCCTTGCGCGTCCCGCTGATCGCCCTGCTGTGCATGATCGGCAGCGGCGCGGCGCTGATCTACGCCACGCCGTGGATTGTCCGGGGCTTGAGCCAGTTCAACAACTACAGCCTGGCGCCGGTGCTGTTGGTGGTGCTGGTGTTGATTGGCGTGGTGGCGGATCGTCGCTGATCCGGCCACAACCTAAAACAACTGTGGGAGCAAGGATTTGTGGGAGCAAAGCTTGCTCGCGATGCAGGCAACTCGAGGTTCAAGTTGCACCGAGGCGCTGCTGTCGCGGGCAAGCCTTGCTCCCACAGAAGCTCATCCCACAAAGCTTTGCTCCCACAGCCTTTATTGCGTGATGCTTAATCCACCTTCTCGAACTTCAAATCCCAAACCCCATGCCCCAAGCGTTCGCCACGGCGTTCGAACTTGGTGATCGGTCGTTCGGCCGGGCGCGGCACGCACTTGCCGTCTTCGGCCAGGTTGCGGTAGCCCGGGGCGACGTTCATCACTTCCAGCATGTATTCGGCGTAAGGCTCCCAGTCGGTGGCCATGTGCAGCACACCGCCGACCTTCAGCTTGCTGCGCACCAGCTCAGCGAACGACGCCTGGACGATGCGGCGCTTGTGGTGACGGCTTTTGTGCCATGGGTCCGGGAAGAACAGCATCAGCCGGTCGAGACTGTTGTCGGCCACGCAGCGGTTAAGCACTTCGATGGCGTCGCAGTCGTAGACCCGCAGGTTGGTCAGCCCTTGGGTCAACACGCCGTTGAGCAGCGCGCCCACACCGGGACGATGAACTTCCACACCGATGAAATCCTGCTCCGGCGCCGCGGCGGCCATTTCCAGCAGCGAGTGGCCCATGCCGAAGCCGATTTCCAGCGAGCGCGGCGCCGAGCGGCCGAACACCTGGTCAAAATCCACCGGCGCATCGGCCAGGGGCAGGACGAACCGCGGCGCGCCCTGCTCAAGACCACGTTGCTGGCCTTCGGTCATGCGCCCGGCGCGCATCACGAAACTCTTGATGCGGCGATGTTGGCGCTCTTCGCCTTCTTCCGGGAGAACAGGCGTGTCGTTCGATTCAGTCATCAATGGCTCTTACTTGATCAGACCATCCAGCGGCGAAGAGGCGCTGGCGTAAAGTTTTTTCGGCATGCGGCCGGCGAGGTACGCCAAACGCCCAGCCACAATGGCGTGCTTCATGGCTTCGGCCATCAGGATCGGTTGCTGGGCATGGGCAATAGCGGAGTTCATCAGCACTGCTTCACAGCCCAGTTCCATGGCGATAGTGGCGTCGGACGCAGTGCCGACACCGGCATCCACCAACACCGGAATCTTGGCCTCTTCCAGGATGATCTGCAGGTTGTACGGGTTGCAGATCCCCAGGCCTGTGCCGATCAGGCCAGCCAGCGGCATCACCGCGATGCAGCCAATTTCCGCCAGTTGACGGGCGATGATCGGGTCATCGCTGGTGTAGACCATCACGTCGAAACCTTCCTTGACCAGGGTTTCGGCGGCCTTGAGGGTTTCGATCACGTTGGGGAACAGGGTTTTCTGGTCCGCCAGCACTTCCAGTTTCACCAGGTTGTGGCCGTCGAGCAGCTCACGGGCCAGGCGGCAGGTGCGCACGGCCTCGATGGCGTCGAAGCAACCGGCGGTGTTGGGCAGGATGGTGTAGCGATCTGGCGGCAGGATATCCAGCAGGTTCGGTTCGCCCGGGTTCTGGCCGATGTTGGTGCGGCGCACGGCAACGGTGACGATTTCAGCGCCCGAGGCTTCGATGGCCAGGCGGGTTTCTTCCATGTCGCGGTATTTGCCGGTGCCAACCAGCAAACGCGACTGGTAGGTACGACCGGCCAGGACGAAGGGCTTGTCGCTACGAACGATGCTCATGGGAAATCCTCTGTTGGGGTGAGGTTCTTGCGAAATACTGTAAAACCGCAGGGACTAGCCGCCGCCGATGGCGTGGACCACTTCGACGCTGTCGCCGTCGTTCAACGTGGTGTCGGCGTGCTGGCTGCGCGGGACGATATCCAGATTGAGCTCCACCGCGACGCGGCGTCCGGTTAGTTCCAGACGGGTCAGCAGGGCCGCAACGGTTTCACCGTCAGGCAGGTCAAGGGGTTCGCCGTTCAACTGAATGCGCATGCCGGATGCCGCCATCATTTTTAGGGGCTGGCATTCTAGCCCGATCAGTCTGGGTGACCCAAGCCATTCGTCATGAATTGGACCGTGCGGTCAGCCCAACCGCCAGGCGGCAAGCCCCAGGCACAGCCAACCGATCAGAAACGCTACGCCACCGAACGGCGTGATAATGCCCAGTTTGCTGATCCCCGTGAGGGTCAGCAGATAAAGACTCCCGGAGAACAGCAGGATACCGATGACAAACGAAATCCCGGCCCAGGTGACGATGCGACCGGGGATGTGCGTGGCCAGCAGCGCGACGCCCAGCAACGCCAGGGTGTGTACCAACTGATAGGTGACGCCGGTATGGAAGATCGCCAGGTAATCGGCGCTCAGGCGGTTTTTCAGGCCGTGGGCGGCAAACGCTCCCAGTGCCACGCCGGTGAAGCCGAAAAAAGCAGCCAGCATCAGAAAACTACGCAGCATGAGAACTCCAGTCAGACTCGGTGGACAGGGTCTGTATAATGGCCCGCTCGACGGGTTCGGCCAAGCCATCTCTATGTTGCGTTCATTGTTTCGACGATTCGTTAAAGCCCTGCTCTGGTTCGCCGTCGGCAGCGTTGTGCTGGTGCTGCTGTTTCGCGTGGTGCCGCCGCCGTTCACCGCGCTGATGATCGAGCGCAAGGTTGAATCCTGGTTCGGTGGCGAGCCGATCGACCTGCAGCGTACCTGGCAACCCTGGGATCAGATTTCCGACAACCTCAAAATCGCGGTAATCGCGGGTGAGGACCAGAAATTTCCTGAGCACTGGGGCTTCGACTTCGGTGCGATCCAGGCCGCGCTTACCCATAACGGACGTGGCGGCTCGATTCGCGGCGCCAGCACCCTCAGCCAGCAAGTGTCCAAGAATTTGTTCCTGTGGCCGGGCCGTAGCTGGCTGCGCAAGGGCCTGGAAGCCTGGTTTACCGCGCTGATCGAAATACTCTGGCCCAAGCAGCGGATTCTCGAGGTGTACCTCAACAGTGTCGAGTGGGATGACGGTGTGTTCGGCGCCGAAGCCGCGGCGCGGCATCACTTTCGGGTAGGCGCCGATGCATTGTCCCGGCAACAGGCCAGCCTGCTGGCGGCGGTCCTGCCCAACCCCCGGGTATGGAACGCCGCACGCCCGAGCCCTTATGTACTGCGGCGCGCGAACTGGATTCGCCGGCAGATGAGCCAGTTGGGGGGCGACAGCTACCTGCTGGGCCTGAATGATTCGCGGCGGGCGCCTTGGGCGCAGTAACCAAGACACTAACACCCCCTGTGGGAGCGGGCTTGCTCGCGAA
>NZ_JABWQV010000163.1 GCF_014268615.1 Pseudomonas tehranensis
GGGCCCGCGCCGGCCGTGGTCCGGCGCGGTTCGTGACCTGGTTTTGGGCACCCGCTTGATCACCGGCACGGGCAAACACCTGCGTTTTGGCGGCGAGGTGATGAAGAACGTGGCCGGCTACGACCTGTCGCGGCTGCTGGCCGGTAGCTTTGGCTGCCTGGGGGTGATGACCGAGGTGTCGCTCAAAGTGCTGCCCAAGCCGCGCCAGTGCCTCAGTCTGCGGCTGGAGATGGACGCGGCCCTGGCCTTGCGCAAACTGGCCGAGTGGGGCCAGCAACCCCTTTCGCTGAGCGCCGCCAGCCATGATGGTCACGCGTTGCACCTGCGCTTGGAAGGCGGCGAAGGCTCGGTCGCGGCGGCCCGAGAGCGCCTCGGTGGTGAGCTGCTTGACAGCTCGTACTGGGCTGACCTGCGCGAGCAGCGCCTGGATTTCTTCGCGGACCCGCGCCCGCTGTGGCGTTTGTCGGTGCCGATCCATACCGGCGTGCTGGCGCTGCCGGGTGAGCAACTGATCGACTGGGGAGGCGCCCAGCGCTGGCTCAAGTCCGATGCCGATGTCGCGCTGATCCGCCAGGCCGCCGCCGAAGTCGGTGGCCACGCCACCTGTTTCACCGCCGGCCACTGCGACAGTCCGTTCCATCCGCTGGCTGCCCCGTTGCTGCGCTACCACCGACAGCTCAAAACCCAGCTTGACCCCCAGGGCATCTTCAACCCTGGCCGTATGTATCGCGAGGTGTAGCTGTGCAGACCCATCTGAGTGAGCAGGCCAAGCACCTACCGCGCGCCGAGGAAGCCGAACGCGTCCTGCGCAGTTGTGTGCATTGTGGCTTTTGCAACGCCACCTGCCCGACCTACCAGCTCCTTGGTGACGAGTTGGACGGCCCGCGCGGGCGTATTTACCTGATCAAGCAAGTGCTGGAAGGCAACGAAGTCACTGCCAAGACCCAACTGCACCTGGATCGCTGTCTGAGCTGTCGCAACTGTGAGACCACCTGTCCGTCGGGCGTGCAGTACCACAATCTGCTGGATATCGGCCGCGCGGTAGTCGATGCCGCCGTGCCGCGCCCGCTGGCTCAGCGCGCATTGCGTCAAAGCCTGCGGGCCGTGGTGCCCCATGCGCGGTTGTTCAAAGGGTTGATTGAGGTCGGCCAGGTTTTTCGTCCGCTGTTGCCGGCCAGCCTCAAGGCCAAATTGCCGCGCACTGCCCGAGCCGCCAAGCCCCGCCCCGAGCCACGCCATGCACGCCGTGTGCTGATGCTTGAGGGCTGTGTGCAGCCAGGCTTGGCACCGAACACCAATGCCGCCACGGCGCGGGTGCTCGATCGCCTCGGCATCAGCGTTACGCCGATCAGTGAAGCCGGTTGCTGCGGCGCGGTGGACTACCACCTCGACGCCCAGGCGCAAGGCTTGCAGCGTGCACGGCAGAACATCGACGCCTGGTGGCCCGCCATCGAGCAGGGCGCCGAGGCCATTGTGCAAACCGCCAGCGGTTGCGGCGCCTTCGTCAAGGATTACGGCCATCTGCTGGCGCAGGACCCGGCCTATGCCGAGAAAGCCCGGCGCGTCAGTACGCTGGCCAAAGACTTGGTTGAGGTGCTCAGCGTCGAACCCCTGGAGCAACTGGGTGTGCATGCCGACAAGCGCGTGGCGTTCCATTGCCCTTGCACTCTGCAGCATGCGCAGAAACTGGGTGGCGCCGTGGAGAGCGTGCTTGCTCGCCTGGGTTTCGGTTTGACGGTTGTGCCCGACAGTCACCTGTGTTGCGGCTCGGCCGGAACCTATTCGCTCACCCAGCCACAGCTGTCCAGGCAGTTGCGCGACAACCGACTCAATGCCCTGGAAAGCGGTAAGCCGCAGGTGATCGTTACCGCAAACATCGGCTGCCAGACCCACCTCGACGGCGCCGGTCGCACCCCTGTGCGGCACTGGATCGAACTGGTCGAAGACGCCCTGAATTAACCGGAGAACAGCATGCTTAGCAAAGCCGTATTGAGCCAGACCGAAGTCAGCAAAATTCTCGCCGCCGCCCGCAGCGAAGCCGAGACAAACCACTGGGCCGTGAGCATCAGCGTGGTCGACGACGGCGGTCACCCGTTGGCCCTGGAGCGTCTGGATGGCTGCTCCCCGATCGCCGCCTACATCGCCGCCGAGAAGGCCCGCAGCGCCGCCCTCGGCCGTCGTGAAACCAAGGGTTATGAAGACATGGTCAATGGCGGGCGTAGCGCGTTCCTGTCCGCGCCGCTGCTGACTTCGCTGGAAGGTGGCGTGCCGGTGATTGTCGACGGCCAAGTGATTGGCGCGGTGGGGGTTTCCGGGGCCAAGGCCGATCAGGACGCCCAAGTGGCCAAAGCCGGTATCGCCGCACTGGGCTGATTGCAAGGTAGGCGTTTGCTCAGTGATCCGCACGGGTATCTGACGCCGGCCATCGACTGTTTTTTGGAGAGTGAAAATGACTGAACGCGTGAACTGCCAGCGCCTGCAAGTGGCCGTCGACCTGCAACGGTTTGTCGACGAGCAAGTGCTGCCCGGCAGCGGGATTGAGCGCGAGGCGTTCTGGGCCGGCTTCGACGCCTTGCTGCATGACTTGGCGCCGCACAATCGCGCGCTGCTGGCCGAGCGTGATGCGCTGCAGGCAAAGCTGGACAGTTGGCACCGCGCGCACCCAGGCCCGATCAGCGACATGCCGGCCTACCGCGACTTTCTCGAGTCCATCGGCTATCTGTTGCCGCAGCCAGACACGGTGCGGGTCAGCACCGCCAACGTCGACAGCGAGATCACCCATCAGGCCGGTCCACAGCTGGTAGTGCCGATGATGAATGCCCGCTACGCGTTGAACGCCGCCAATGCTCGCTGGGGCTCTTTGTACGATGCGTTGTACGGCACCGATGCCATCGCTGAAGACGGTGGTGCTCAAAAGGGCCCGGGCTACAACCCGGTGCGTGGTGACAAAGTCGTCGCGTTCGCCCGCGCGTTTCTCGATCAGGCCGCGCCGCTGGGCATGGGCTCTCATGCCGACTCGGTCAATTACCGGGTCAGTGAGGGGCAACTGCGGGTGACCCTGGCTGACGGCACCCAGACCGGTTTGGCCCAGGCCGACCAGTTCGTCGGTTATCAGGGCCTGGCCAGCGCCCCGACAGCGGTGCTGCTGAAAAACAACGGCCTGCACGTGGAAATCCAGATCGATGCCGGCAGCCTGATTGGCGCCAGCGATGGCGCAGGGGTCAAGGATCTGCTGGTGGAGTCCGCGCTGTCGACCATCCTCGACTGCGAAGACTCCGTCGCGGCGGTCGATGCGGCCGATAAAGTGCTGATCTACCGCAACTGGCTCGGCCTGATGAAGGGCGACCTCAGCGAGGCGCTGGAAAAGGGCGGCAAATCCATCGTGCGCCGTCTCAACCCGGACCGCGAGTACACCGCTGCCGCTGGCGGCGCGTTGACGCTGCACGGCCGCTCGTTGCTGTTTGTGCGTAACGTCGGGCACCTGATGAGCAACCCGGCGATCCTCGACGGCGAAGGCCACGAGATCCCCGAAGGCATCCTCGACGGTGTGATGACCAGCCTGATCGCCCTGCATGACCTAAAGCGCCACGGTAACTCGCGAACCGGCAGCGTCTATATCGTCAAGCCGAAGATGCATGGCCCGGCCGAAGTGGCCTTTGCCGATCAGTTGTTCACGCGCATCGAGGACTTACTGCACTTGCCTCGGCACACCCTGAAGATGGGGATCATGGACGAAGAGCGCCGCACCAGTATCAACCTCAAGGCGTGCATCGCCAGCGCGGCGGCGCGGGTCGCCTTCATCAACACCGGCTTTCTGGACCGCACCGGTGATGAGATGCACACCGCCATGGAGGCCGGGCCGATGCTGCGCAAGGGCGACATGAAGGGCAGCGCCTGGATCCAGGCCTACGAGCGCAACAACGTGCTGGTTGGCTTGAACTGCGGTCTGCGTGGCCGGGCGCAGATTGGTAAGGGAATGTGGGCCATGCCGGACCTGATGGCCGCCATGCTCGAGCAGAAGATCGCCCATCCCCAGGCCGGCGCCAACACGGCCTGGGTACCGTCACCGACCGCCGCCACCTTGCATGCCTTGCACTACCACCAGGTGGATGTGCAGGCGGTGCAGCGCGAGCTGGAAGCCATCGACCTCAACGGTCAGCGCGACGACCTGCTCCATGGCCTGCTCAGCGTGCCGGTGGTGGCCGCGCCTGACTGGAGCGCCAGCCAGATCCAGCAGGAGCTGGACAACAACTGCCAGGGCATCCTCGGTTATGTGGTGCGTTGGGTCGAGCAAGGCGTGGGCTGCTCCAAAGTGCCGGATATCCACAACGTCGGCCTGATGGAAGACCGCGCCACCCTGCGTATCTCCAGCCAACACATCGCTAACTGGCTGCACCACAAAATCATCAGTGAGACTCAGGTGCGCGAGAGCCTGGAACGCATGGCCAAGGTGGTCGATCAGCAGAACGCGGGCGATCCGCTGTATCGCCCCATGGCCGCCGACTATGCCGCCTCGATGGCGTTCCAGGCGGCCTGCGACCTGGTGTTCAAGGGCCGCGAACAACCCAGCGGCTACACTGAACCGCTGCTGCACGCCTGGCGTTTACGGTTCAAGCAACAGGCCTGAGGGAGGCTTGTTCTTTAGCCCTTGCCTTAGCAGGGGCGCAATACAACAGGCCCCGACAGCCCATGGCTGCCGGGGCCCTTGAGCATAAGCGCGGCGACGGGTGACCCCTTGTCGGCGCGGTTCGCGGAGCACCTGTGCTCTGGATACGTGGCGCCGGATACCCCCGGCAAACTGTGTGGTTCACAACAATAAAAAGGAACCAAAACCATGAGTCAAACACTGCTGTCCATCCTGGCCTTCGTGCCGCTGGTACTGGCGGGCGTGTTACTGATTGGCTTTCGCTGGCCAGCCAAATACGCCATGCCGGTGGTCTTCGTACTGACGGCGCTGATCGGCCTTGGGGCCTGGGACATGACGTTGAACCGGGTCCTGGCGTCCTCGCTGCAGGGCCTGGTGCTCACGGCGGCGATCCTGTGGATTGTGTTCGGTGCCATTCTATTGCTCAACACCCTCAAGCATTCCGGCGGCATCAGTTCCATACGCCGCGGCTTTGCCAATATCAGCCCGGACCGTCGGGTCCAGGCGCTGATCGTGGCCTGGCTGTTCGGCTGTTTCATCGAGGGCGCCTCGGGCTTTGGTACACCGGCGGCGGTCGTCGCGCCGTTGATGGTTGCGTTGGGCTTCCCAGCCATGGCCGCCGTGGTGCTCGGCATGCTGGTGCAGTCCACGCCAGTGTCTTTCGGCGCTGTCGGCACACCCATGGTGGTCGGGGTCACGGCTGGTCTTGACCAGACCGGTCTCGGTACGCAACTGGCTGCTGTGGGCAGCAACTGGGAGGTGTTCTTCCAGCTGATCGTCTCGCGGGTGGCGATCATCCATGCCCTTTGCGGGATTCTCATGCCGCTGATCATGATCAGCATCATGACCCGCTTCTTCGGCAAGAACCAATCCTGGCGCGAAGGCCTGGTCATGGCGCCGTTTGCGATTTTCACCGGCCTGGCTTTTGTCATTCCCTACGCGGCTGCCGGCGTGTTCCTCGGTCCGGAATTTCCCTCGATGATCGGTGCCCTGGTGGGGCTGAGCATTGTGATCCCGGCGGCCAAAGCCCGCTTCCTGTTGCCCAAGACCACCTGGGATTTTGCCCCGGCCAGCGAGTGGCCTGTCGAGTGGATGGGCTCCATCGAGATGAAACTCGACGACATGGCCGGCAAGAAAGCGATTTCCGTCCCCCTGGCCTGGGCACCCTATGTGCTGCTGGCCGTGCTGTTGGTGTTGTCGCGCAACATTCCACCGCTCAAGGCCTGGCTGCTGTCACTGAGCTTCGGTGCCAAAGACATTCTGGGTGAGACGGGCGTATCCGCCAGCCTGGAATTGCTCTACCTGCCGGGTGGCTTGCTCTGCGTAGTTGCGCTGATGACATTCTTCCTGCACCGCATGCGCGTCAGTGAACTGGTCGCGGCCGTGAGCGAATCGAGCAAAACCTTGCTGGGCGCCGGTTTCGTGTTGATCTTCACCATCCCGATGGTGCGTATCCTGATCAACTCAGGGGTGAACGGATCGGACCTGGTGTCGATGCCGGTGGCAATGGCGCGGCTGGTCGCAGACAGCGTCGGCAGCGTGTACCCGTTCTTCGCCCCGGCGGTGGGCGCACTGGGCGCATTCATTGCCGGCTCCAACACCGTCTCCAACCTGATGCTGGCGCAGTTCCAGTTCAACACCGCGCAACTGTTGGGGATCTCTGGCGCGCTGATGGTGGCGTTGCAATCGGTGGGCGCAGCGGCCGGTAACATGATCGCCATCCATAACGTGGTGGCGGCATCGGCGACAGTCGGCCTGCTGGGTCGCGAAGGCATCACCCTGCGCAAGACCATGCTGCCCACGCTGTACTACATCGTCCTGGCCGGTATCATCGGCATGATTGGCTTTTATCTGCTGGGGATCAGCGATCCGCTGACGAAGTCCTGAAGCCTGTAGGCTGCCCGCCGGTGGGCGGGCAGCTCCGGTTAGGCAAGCCGAGCAGGGCTAAAACCAGGCGTATGAATCTCAAGGACGTGCGATGACATTGCGACACAGGCCAGTAATGGTTGATGACATCAAAACCATCTGCAGTTTTCCCCAGGACGCTCGGGAACTGTTTTATATGTTCCCGAAAGCTCAATACCCTCTGACTGAAGCTCAGTTGACTGACGCAATTAACCAACGATTTGACTCGACGGTTTTTGAAAGGGGAAATAACGTCGTCGGTTTTGCCAACTTCTATCGGGCTGAAAAGGGTGGGGTTTGTTGTATTGGCAATGTCATCGTCGCCCAACAGGCACGAGGTAAAGGTGTGGCGAGCTTCATTGTGAAGACAATGACAGCGCTGGCTTTCGACCGTTATGACGCTTCAGAGGTGCAGATCTCCTGCTTCAATGAAAATACGGCGGGGTTGCTGCTTTATCCGAAACTGGGCTTTTTGCCCTTTGCGATTGAAGAACGCACTGCGCTGGATAATCGTAGATCGGCGCTTATCCATATGTCTTGCGGTAGGGCGGGGCGTCGACAATAGCCACCCCGGAAGCCGGACTGATGCTGGGTTCCAATCAGGAAATGATGACGGGCCAAAGGCTTCGGCTAGTCATAAATGAAAGCCCCTGATTCGTTTTGAGTCAGGGGCTTTGTGGTTTCTGGTGTTGAAAATGTTGCTGTTTCGACGGGCTTATAAATTGGAACCCGCCGGCGCCGCATCCAGCCGCCTTGCAATCACATCCATCACGTCGCAACCGTCACGCAACGGAATGCAGCAAAGCTGTGCCAAATCCTGAAGGGTCACAGGGTCGACGCTCTGTTCATCACGCATCGCAAAGTTCTCAAGGAATTGAGTAGCGGCACGAATTCGGTAGGCGGCTGCATCGAGCAGGATGTGTAGCGGGGCGCAGGTATCGACGTAAAGGGGTTGGTCGTCGGCGTTGCTGGTAAGGCTCATGTATTGGTTCATATCAAATCCTTGTGTCATGAGTGAACTGTCACACTTCGTCGCCAAACGAAGGGTGACAGCTGTACACAGGTTGGCGAACCGGAGACACAAGGAGCCGGCAGACCCGAAGGTCTCCCGTGCACAGCTGCCATAAAGCAGTTCTGTGAGCACAAGGGTGCTCCTGCCACAGCAGAAAGCACCGTTGCACTTGTGTCAATCGAGTCGCCAAACCCGGTCGCCATTTGGGGCGACGCCCAGACTATAGACGTCACCACAAAAAATACGCAAGGGATTGATAGGGAAGGGGATTCCCAATCATATGTAGGACGGTGCCATAGTTGTCAGCGCTCGAGCGGTATGTCCTACAACTCACCAGACCTATCACCTACGTCTTCTGGTGGGTAAATGACTTGGAGAGGAGGAGCAGTAGCTACGGGCGCAGCCAGGGAAGGAATGAGGCGAGATTTTCATTATTGTTAATAGAAAATCCCTGTGAGATGACCGTTCTCTACGAATTCACGCGGCTCGCGTAAAATTTGCTCCAGAACTGCGAGTCTCGAGCCGCCTTCTTGGCGTAGAAGGGTACCGACGAGTAAGCCTCTTTTAAACGTTGCGAGCCCAGCGCCCGCCTTTCGGCTTCCTGGATGCTCAAAGCTCCACTCTGCCAAATCTTCATCCAGAAGCTGTCCGCCAGCAGCGTCGCGGAAGGTTTTACTTTCGAAGTCGTAGCGAGCATTTCGTACCTCCGGCACGTAGAGGGCTGAGGATGCAGTCGGCATCTGGGCGCTGCAAGACTATAGAGATCCCCGCAAAAACTACGCAAGGGATTGATAGCGCGGAGGTTTCCCAATGACATGTGGGATATTTCCGTAGCTCAATCAGCCAGTTTCGCCATTCCACCCCCATTTACAGCCCTACACGTCCCACAATCCAATCGCGCATTCCCACCCGGCGCGGGATAATACGGCCCGGCTTGGGGTCACAACCGCTTCCCCCTGATCGTATTGGCGGCTGAGAAGGATCGATCGCAATGACAGACTGGCTGCAAAGCTATGGAGAGATGGCTGAACGGGTCCGTGGCCATGACTGGGAGGCCAGCCCGCTCGGGCCGCCGAAGCAGTGGCCCGATGTGCTGAAGACCACCGTAGCGCTGAGCCTCGCCTCGCATTTTCCCCAAGCCATCATATGGGGGCCGGACCTGATCACGTTGTACAACGATGCCTTCGTGCCCATCCTCGGCAATAAACCCCAAGCCCTGGGCCGGCGCTTTGATGAAGTGTGGAAGGAAGTCTGGAGCGACATTGGCCCGATTGTGCGGGCGGCCTTCGAGGGGCAGGCGACTTACATCGAGAATTTCCCCCTGATCATTGAGCGTGGCGGCGGCCTGGAACAGGCGTATTTCACGTTCTGCTACAGCCCCATCCGTGATCAGTTCGGCAAGGTAGTGGGCATGCTGGACACGGTCACCGAGACTACTTCCACGGTGTTCATGACCCAGCGCCTGGCGGTTCTGGATGCCATCGGCAATGCCGTGGCCAATGCCACCGAGCCGCAGGCCATCATGGCCACCACCACACGGATTCTGGCGGCGCACCTGAACCTGTCGAATTGCGCCTATGCGGATATGGATGAGGACGAGGATGGCTTCACCATTCGCGGTGATTGGGCCCGGGCGGGTTCACCCAGTATTGTCGGGCATTACCGGCTGGCGGATTTCGGTCGGCTGGCGGTTGCCAACCTGCGGGCCGGCAAACCACTGGTGGTCAACGATAACCTCAAGGAGCTGGCGCCCGAGGAAGCGGCGACGTTCCAGGCGATCGGTATCGCCGCGACCATTTGCGTTCCGCTGATCAAGAACGGACGCTTGACCGCATTGATGGCCATCCACGATAAAACGCCGCGGGTCTGGTCCAGCAACGATCTGGCGCTGCTGATGGAAGTGACCGAGCGATCCTGGGCGCACATCGAGCGCACCCGGGCGGACGCCGCGGTGCGTCAGGGCCTGGCGGCCCTGGCGGAGCTGAACGCGACGCTGGAAGAGCGGGTCGAGGAACGCACCGCGCGCCTGAAACAGACCGAAGCGGCGCTGCGTCAGTCGCAGAAACTTGAAGCCATCGGCCAGCTCACTGGCGGCGTGGCCCACGACTTCAACAACCTGCTGACGATCATTCGTTCCTCCGTCGACTTTCTGCGCATGCCCAACCTGTCTGATGAGCGTCGCAAACGCTACATGACGGCGGTTTCCGAGACGGTGGAGCGTGCCGCCAAGCTGACCAGCCAGTTGCTCGCCTTCGCCCGGCGTCAGCCGTTGAAACCGCAAGTCATCGATGTGCGCAAGCAGGTGCAAAGCCTCGGCGACATGCTGCAAACCGTCACGGGCGCGCGGATTCAGGTCAAGGTTGAGCTGAGCGACCGACCTTGTTACATCCGCGCTGACTTGAGTCAGTTTGAAACGGCGCTGATCAATATGGCCCTCAATGCCAGGGATGCCATGGGCGGGCAAGGCACACTGTCGCTGCGGCTCATTGGCGGCGCTGGCATGCCGCCGATCCGTGGTCACGCGGGGGCCGGGCAGTCCTTTGCCGCGATTGCCCTGGCGGACACCGGCACCGGTATTACGGCAGAAGTCCTGGAGCATATTTTCGAGCCGTTCTTTACCACCAAGGACGTGGGCAAGGGCACCGGGCTGGGTTTGTCCCAAGTGTTTGGTTTTGCCAAACAGTCTGGCGGCAACGTGGATGTGTCGACCGTGGTTGGGGAGGGTACGGTGTTTACCTTGTACCTGCCGGAAGTCGAGCCTGAAGAAGTTCATGAGCCTATCCGCGAGGAAGCCGCGCCCTTGCTGCTGGAAAACGGCAAGCGTCGGGTGTTGATCGTGGAGGACAACCTGGAGGTCGGGCGGTTTGCCAATCAGATCCTGCAGGATCTGGGCTACGAAACGGCCTGGGCCACCAACGCCGAGGAGGCACTGGACATGGTTGGCCCGGATGCGATGGCGTTCGACGCGATATTCTCCGACGTCGTCATGCCCGGCATCAGCGGTATTGCCCTGGCCAAGGCACTGCGCCGCCGCCGTCCGGATCTGCCGGTGGTTCTGACCTCGGGTTACAGCGAGGAGCTGGCCCACCGTGGCCATGAGGATTTCGAGTTTCTATCCAAGCCCTATTCGGCCGATCAGCTTGCCCGGATTTTAAGCCGCACGATGGCGGGGGCGGATTGAATGAAGCTGGTCGTGCGCAAATGACGCAGCTCCATTCGTCGGCCAATCGCTTTCCTGAATCATCAGTCCGTTGATGACCGGCTAGTCTCAAGGTCGTGAAGGCCGATATTTTTCAGGCAACGGGTTGTTGCCGGTGTGGGCCTCGACGAAAAGGGGAAAGGCGATGGGAGCACCGTACAGCGAGGATAACGGAGCCGCATATCCGATCAATGAAGGTTTGCAGTGTGGGCAATCGGCCTATAGGGCGGACTTTGGCGACGAACCGATCAAATCCATCAGGACCAAGGTGTCCAAAGTGCCGCGAGGGGAAAAGGCCAAGTTTTTGCCCAGGGTCCCGGTCAGAAAGTAACGTTACAACCCTACAATGCAGCCCCGTCATCGTGGCGAGGGAGCTTGCTCCCGC
>NZ_JABWQV010000164.1 GCF_014268615.1 Pseudomonas tehranensis
CGACTGTCACACCGCTATCGCGAGCAGGCTTGCTCCACAGTTACTCAACGTCCGGTCAGACCGGCGCGGTCTCGGCCCGGCGCGGGTCTGGCTGTTTCCAGGAGTCGGCGGCGCTTTCTTCGATGGCTTGCTGGATCGCCCGCTTGCGGTTTTCTTCGGCGCGGCGGCTGAAGTACCAGACCAGGAACGTCACCAACGATACGGCCAGCAGGATCAGGCTCGCCACGGCGTTGATTTCCGGCTTGACCCCCAGGCGTACCGCCGAGAACACTTCCATCGGCAAGGTGGTCGAGCCCGGACCGGAGACGAAACTCGCCAGCACCAGGTCGTCCAGCGACAAGGCGAACGACATCATGCCCCCCGCCGCCAGCGATGGCGCGATCATCGGGATGGTGATCAGAAAGAACACCTTCCACGGCCGCGCCCCCAGGTCCATGGCCGCTTCTTCGATGGACAGGTCCAGTTCACGCAAGCGTGCCGAGACCACCACCGCCACATAGGCCGAGCAGAACGTGGTGTGGGCAATCCAGATCGTGACGAGGCCACGCTCCTGGGGCCAGCCGATCATCTGCGCCATCGCCACGAACAGCAGCAACAGCGACAGACCGGTGATCACTTCCGGCATCACCAACGGTGCGGTCACCAGGCCGCCGAACAGCGTGCGGCCCTTGAAATGGGTGATGCGGGTCAGCACGAAGGCCGCCAGTGTACCCAGGGCCACCGCGGCGATCGCCGTATAGCAGGCGATTTCCAGGGAACGCACTACCGAACCCATCAACTGGCTGTTGTCCAGCAGACCGACGTACCACTTGATCGACCAGCCGCCCCACACCGTCACCAGTTTCGAGGCGTTGAAAGAGTAAATCACCAGGATCAGCATCGGCGCATAGATGAACAGCAGACCCAGCACCAGCATCAGGCTTGAAAAACTGAAGCGCTTCATTCCTTGCCCTCCATTTCTTTGGCCTGACTGCGGTTGAACAGGATGATGGGCACGATCAGGATCGCCAGCATCACCACTGCCAGCGCGGACGCCACCGGCCAGTCACGGTTGTTGAAGAATTCCTGCCACAGCACTTTGCCGATCATCAGGGTTTCCGGGCCGCCCAGCAGTTCCGGGATCACGAACTCGCCCACCACCGGGATGAACACCAACATGCAGCCGGCGATGATGCCGTTCTTGGACAGCGGCACGGTGATTTTCCAGAAGCTGTTGAAGGTGCTCGACCCCAGGTCCGACGCCGCTTCCAGCAGACTGGGATCGTGCTTCACCAGGTTGGCATAGAGCGGCAGGATCATGAACGGCAGGGACGAGTAGACGATGCCGATGTACACCGCCAGGTTGGTGTTGAGGATCTGCAACGGTTCGCTGATCCAGCCCATGCTCATCAAAAAGCCATTGAGCAGACCGTTGTTGCTGAGGATACCCATCCAGGCGTAGACACGGATCAGGATCGCGGTCCAGGTCGGCATCATGATCAGCAGCAGGAGCACCGTTTGCAGATCCGCGCGGGCCTTGGCGATGGCGTAGGCCATCGGGTAGCCGATCAGCAGGCACAAGACGGTGCTGATCAGGGCCATCTTCAGCGAGCCGAGGTAGGCGGCGATGTACAGATCATCTTCGCTGAGCAGCACATAGTTACTGAAATTGAGCAGCACCTGCAGCTTCTGGTCGATGTAGCTGTAGATCTCGGTGTACGGCGGAATGGCCACGTCGGCTTCGGCAAAACTGATCTTCAGGACGATGAAGAACGGCAGCATGAAGAACAGGAACAGCCAGATGAAGGGCACCCCGATGACCAGTTGACGGCCACCGGGCGTTATTCGGTCGAGTCGGCGTTTGAATTTGCGCATGTTCATGAGCGAAGCACCACGCCGCTGTCGTCTTCCCACCACACGAATACCTGGTCGCCCCAGGTCGGACGCTGACCACGGCGCTCGGCGTTGGCGACGAAGGACTGCACCAGCTTGCCGCTCGGCAATTCGACGTAGAACACCGAATGGCCGCCCAGGTAGGCAATGTCATGGACCTTGCCGCTGGACCAGTTGTGCTCGCAATCCGGCTGCTCGGCGGTGACCAGCAGTTTTTCCGGGCGGATGGCGTAGGTGACGGACTTGTCCTGCACCGAGGTACTGATGCCGTGGCCCACGTAGATGTTGCGGTCCAGGTCCTTGCAAGTCAGCACCGCGTGGCCTTCGGCGTCATCCACCACTTCGGTCTCGAAGATGTTGACGTTGCCGATGAACTCGCAGACCAGCCGGCTGGTGGGGGTTTCGTAGATGTCGATCGGGCTGCCGATCTGGGCGATCCACCCCAGGTGCATGATCGCGATGCGCTCGGCCATGGTCATGGCCTCTTCCTGGTCGTGGGTCACCATGACGCAGGTTACGCCAACCCGCTCGATGATCTCGACCAGCTCAAGCTGCATCTGCGAGCGCAGCTTCTTGTCCAAGGCACCCATCGGTTCGTCGAGCAGCAACAGCTTGGGCCGCTTGGCCAGGGAACGGGCCAGGGCCACACGTTGACGCTGGCCGCCGGAGAGCTGATGCGGCTTGCGCTTGGCGTACTGGCTCATCTGCACCAGCTTGAGCATTTCGGCCACGCGGGCGTCGATCTCGGCTTTCGGAATTTTGTCCTGCTGCAGGCCGAAAGCAATGTTCTGCGCCACGGTCATGTGGGGGAACAAGGCGTAGGACTGGAACATCATGTTGATCGGCCGCTCATAGGGCGGCATGTCGGTGATGTCTACACCGTCGAGGAAAATGCGCCCCTCCGTGGGCCGTTCGAAACCCGCCAGCATGCGTAGCAAGGTGGATTTGCCCGATCCCGAACCGCCGAGCAGGGCGAAGATTTCGCCTTTCTTGATTTCCAGGGACACATCGTCCACGGCAATCGTCTCGTCGAACTTTTTCGTGACCCGGTCGATTTTGACCAACACCTGCTTGGGTGTCTGGTCGCCCTCGAGGGCTTTCTTATAGGCGCCGGAGGCAACTGCCATTTACGAAACTCCCACAAAATTTGCAGCTCGCCCTGCGCGGACGAGCCTTGGAATAGTTAAAGCGCTTGGCGCTATTTGCCTGACTTGACCCTGGTCCAGCTGCGGGTCATGACGCGCTGGATCTTGGGCGGCAGCTCGGAGTTGACATAAAGCTTGTCGACGACCGCTTGCGGTGGGTAAACCGCTTCATCGGTGCGCACGTCCTGGTCCATCAGCTCGCCGGCCTTGGGGTTTGGGTTCGCATAGCCAACGGCGTCACTGACTTGGGCAATCACTTCAGGCTTGAGTAAATAGTTGATGAAGGCGTGGGCTTCTTTGACGTTGGAGGAATCGCGCGGGATCGCCAGCATGTCGAACCAGAGGTTGGCGCCTTCCTTGGGAATCACATAAGCGATCTCGATGCCCTTTTTCGCTTCTTCAGCACGTTCACGAGCCTGAAAAATGTCACCGGAGAAACCGGCAGCCACGCAGATCTCGCCATTGGCCAGATCGGAGATGTATTTGGAAGAGTTGAAGTAGGTCACGTAAGGCCGGATCTTGAGAAGTTGAGCTTCGGCCTTCTTGTAGTCTTCAGGGTTCTGGCTGTTGGGGTCCAGGCCCAGATAATTGAGCATGGCCGGGATCATTTCGTCGCCCGAATCGAGGAACGAAACGCCACAGCTGGAGAGTTTCTTGATGTTTTCCGGTTCGAACAGCATGGCCCACGAATCGATCTTGTCGACGCCCAGCGCAGCCTTGACCTTCTCGACGTTGTAGCCGATGCCGTTGGTGCCCCACAGATAAGGCACGGCGTACTGATTGCCCGGATCATTCTTTTCCAGGCGTTTGAGCAGCACCGGGTCCAGGTTGGCGTAGTTGCTCAACTGCGACTTGTCGAGCTTCTGAAACGCCCCGGCCTTGATCTGCTTGCCCAGAAAGTGGTTGGACGGCACGACCACGTCGTAGCCGGTACGACCGGCCAGCAGCTTGCCTTCCAGGGTTTCGTTGGAGTCGAAGACGTCGTACACCGGCTTGATCGCCGTGGCCTTTTCAAAGTCCGCCAGGGTGGTCTCGCCGATGTAATCCGACCAGTTATAAATATGCACGGTGGAGGCAGCCTGGACGCTGACGGCAAGCGTCAGTCCGGCACCGATCAGCATGGCATTGCGTAACAAAGAAAAAACAGGCACGTGGAGGTCCTCTTAAATAGTTGGGCCCAAGTTGCCCCCGTTACCTGGCAGCGATGTGCCCTGCAACAAAACCGGCGCGCAACTTACCCTCGATAAACCGATCCAGCAAAACTTTTAGTCATTTAATTATTCCCGTTGCCGCCGCCGCGATGCCGGCGACAACAGGAAGATGCCTCAGACCGGCTTATTTACCGGACTTGATCTTGGTCCAACTGCGGGTGATCAGACGCAACGTGCCAGCATCCAGATCACTGATTGCATACAGCTGCTTCTTCACTTCGTCAGACGGGTAGATGCTCGGATCGCTGGTGATGTCCTTGTCCACCAGTGGCGTGGCCGCCTTGTTGCCGTTCGGGAAACGCACGGCGTTGGTGATTTCAGCCATGATCTGCGGCTGCATCAGGAAGTTCATGAACTTGTAGGCGGATTCGACGTTCTCGGCGTCCTTGGGAATGGCGACCATGTCGTAGAAAGTGCCGGCGCCTTCTTTGGGAATGACGTAGCTGAGCTTGACCTTGTCTCCCGCTTCCTTGGCGCGCTCCTTGGACTGCTCCAGGTCACCGGAGTAACCCACGGCCACGCAGATGTTGCCGTTGGCCAGGTCCGAGATGTATTTGGAGGAGTGGAAATAGGCAACCGAAGGACGAATCTTCAGGAACAGGTCTTCAGCGGCCTTCAGGTCGGCCTTGTCCTTGCTGTCGGTCGGCTTGCCCAGGTAATGCAGTGCCGCCGGGATCATCTCGGTCGGAGCATCGAGGAAGCTCACGCCGCAGCTCTTGAGCTTGGCCATGTTTTCCGGTTTGAACACCACGTCCCACGAATCGATCTTGTCGATACCCAGTGCGGCCTTGACCTTCTCCGGGTTGTAGCCAATACCGATGGAGCCCCACATGTAGGGGAAGGCGTATTTGTTGCCCTTGTCGCTGGCGTCGCCCACGGCCTTGAGCAGGTCGGTGTCCAGGTTCTTCCAGTCCGGCAGTTTGGACTTGTCCAGCTCCTGGTAAACACCGGCCTTGATCTGCTTGGCCAGGAAGTTGTTCGACGGCACCACGATGTCATAGCCGGACTTGCCCGCCAGCAACTTGGCTTCCAGGGTCTCGTTGCTGTCGAAGACGTCGTAGACGACCTTGATCCCCGTCTCTTTCTCGAACTTGGCGACCGTGTCCGGTGCAATGTAATCGGACCAGTTATAGACGTGCAGCACTTTGTCGTCCGCCTGAACAGCACTCGCCATCACGCCCGTCAGGGACATGGCGAGGAGGGTCTTGCCAGCCATCTTCATACCTAATGTCTTCATGCCTAATGCCTTCATGAAAAATGCTCCAGTTATTCTTCTTAGCCGTCGTTCAGCAGCCGGATCGCGGGCAACTTGAACCGCCGGTAGTCTGGCAAGTTACAGGCCAGGCTTTCAACAAAAGCCCTGCCTTTATTCACGCCGGGCGAGACCCCTGCGGGCGCCTCGCTCAGAGCCTAGCACTTAGCCTTGCAACGCACTGAGCGTCAGGTCCAGGCAATGCCGCGCCTTGGTCACCAGCTCATCGATCTCGTCCTTGCTGATGACCAGCGGCGGCGCAATGATCATGGTGTCACCCACGGCGCGCATGATCAGCCCGTTATCAAAACAGAACTGCCGGCAGATCATGCCCACACCCTTGCCTTCGTAGCGTTTGCGCGTGGCCTTGTCCTGGACCAGTTCGATCGCCCCCAGCAAACCGACCCCGCGCACCTCACCCACCAACGGATGATCGTTCAGTTCCCGCAGGCGTTGTTGCAAATAGGGTGCCGTTTCGCCGTGAACGCGCTCGATGATCTTTTCGTCGCGCAGGATGCGGATGTTTTCCAGGGCCACCGCCGCGGCAACCGGGTGACCGGAATAGGTAAAACCGTGGTTGAAGTCGCCGCCTTCGTTGAGCACCGCCACCACATCGTCGCGCACGATCAGGCCGCCCATGGGGATATAACCGGAGGTCAGACCCTTCGCGATGGTCATCATGTGGGGTTTCAACCCGTAATGATCGGTACCGAACCACTCACCGGTGCGACCGAAACCACAGATCACTTCATCGGCCACGAACAGGATGTCGTACTTGGCGAGGATTTCCTTCATGCGCGGCCAGTAGCTGTCCGGCGGCACGATGACTCCGCCCGCGCCCTGGATCGGCTCGGCGATGAAGGCACCGACGTTGTCCACGCCGATTTCCAGGATCTTTTCTTCCAGCTGGTTGGCCGCCCATACGCCGAACTCTTCCGGGCTCATGTCGCCGCCCTCGCCGAACCAGTAAGGTTGGGCGATGTGGACAATGCCGGGGATCGGCAGGTCGCCCTGCTCGTGCATGTACGTCATGCCGCCCAGGCTCGCGCCGGCCACGGTCGAACCGTGATAACCGTTCTTGCGGCTGATGATGACTTTTTTGTTCGGCTGGCCCTTGATCGCCCAGTAGTGGCGGACCATACGCAGCATGGTGTCGTTGCCTTCGGAGCCGGAGCCGGTGAAGAACACGTGGTTCATGCCTTCAGGGGCGATGTCGGCGATGGCTTTGGACAATTCCAGTACCGGCGGGTGAGCGGTCTGGAAGAACAGGTTGTAGTACGGCAGCTCGCGCATCTGCTGGCTGGCGGCGTCGGCCAGTTCGTCGCGGCCGTAGCCGACGGCCACGCACCAGAGGCCGGCCATGCCATCGAGGATCTTGTTGCCTTCACTGTCCCAGAGATAAACGCCCTTGGCGTGGGTGATGATGCGCGGGCCTTTCTCTTTGAGCTGCTTGAAGTCGCTGAATGGCGCCAGGTGGTGATCGTTGCTCAGGGCCTGCCATTTACGGGTTTGCGGATTGTTGCCGGTCATGCGAATTCTCCTTGTAGATCGGTGGGGGCGCAGCTGCCTGGAGCAGCCCCGCCCGGCGCTTCAGACGGCAAAGAGCAGGAATTCCCGCTCCCACGAACTGATGACGCGCTTGAAGTTTTCATGCTCGGCCCGCTTGACCGCGACGTAGCCTGTGATGAATTTCTTGCCCAGGTATTTCTCGATGGTGGCGCTGTTTTCCATGCGCTCGAGGGCATCTTCGATGGTCAGTGGCAGGCGCAGGTTGCGACGTTCATATCCTCTCCCCACCACCGGCGCGCTCGGGTTGATGCCTTCGACCATGCCGATGTAGCCGCACAACAGGCTGGCGGCGATCGCCAGGTACGGGTTGGCGTCGGCGCCCGGCAAACGGTTTTCCACCCGACGGTTCTGCGGCCCGGCTTCCGGCACACGCAGGCCCACGGTGCGGTTCTCTTCACCCCATTCCACGTTCACCGGCGCCGATGTATCCGGCAGGAAGCGGCGGAACGAGTTCACGTTGGGGGCGAACAGCGGCAGCAGTTCGGGGATGAACTTCTGCAGCCCCCCGATGTGATTCAGGAACAGCGTGCTCATGGTCCCGTCTTCATTGGAAAAGACGTTCTTGCCGGTGTCTTTGTCGATGATGCTCTGGTGCAGGTGCATCGCACTGCCGGGCTCGCCGGTCATGGGCTTGGCCATGAAGGTGGCGGCCACGTTGTGCTTGAGCGCCGCTTCGCGCATGGTGCGCTTGAACACCAGGATCTGGTCGGCCAGGGACAAGGCGTCGCCGTGACGGAAATTGATCTCCATCTGCGCCGTGCCGTCCTCATGGATCAGCGTGTCGAGGTCCAGCTCCTGCAGTTCGCACCAGTCGTAGACGTCTTCGAACAACGGGTCGAATTCGTTGGCCGCTTCAATCGAGAATGACTGACGACCGGTTTCCGGGCGACCGGAGCGGCCAATGGGCGGCTGCAACGGGAAGTCCGGGTCGTCGCTGCGCTTGGTCAGGTAGAACTCCATTTCCGGCGCGACGATCGGTTGCCAGCCCCTGTCGGCATAGAGCTTGAGCACTTTCTTGAGCACGTTGCGCGGCGACAGTTCGATCGGGTTGCCATGCTTGTCGTAGGAGTCGTGGATAACCTGGGCGGTGGGCTCGATGGCCCAGGGCACAAGGAACACTGCATTTTCGTCCGGGCGGCACATCATGTCGATGTCGGCAGGGTCGAGCAGTTCGTAATAGATGTCGTCTTCGACATAGTCGCCCGTAACGGTCTGGAGCAGAACGCTCTCGGGCAGGCGCATGCCTTTTTCGGCAATGAACTTGTTGGTCGGCGAAATCTTGCCCCGGGTGATGCCGGTCAGATCGCCAATCATGCATTCGACTTCTGTGATCTTATGGTCTTTCAACCAATCGGTGAGCTGGTCGAGGTTGTTACTCATAAATGCCTCTAGGCGTGAGTTTCCTGGCTGCCATTTAGTAGTCAGGCGTTGTTTGACGCATCGGCGTCGCGTTGTGTTGCCCTTGCCCGGCAGGCATCGCCAAATGCCTGGAAAATCGCAAGGTAGTGCGGATGGGAGCTTACCTCCCATTCAGGGTGCCATTGCACACCTAAAGCAAAAGCCTTGCCTCCTGGCACCGACACAGCCTCGATCAGGCCATCCGGCGCCACCGCTTCGGCCCGCAACCCAGGTGCCATACGCTCGATACCCTGGCTGTGGATCGAATTGACCTCAATCACCTGCGGCAGCCCCAGACCTGCCAGGATGCCGCCAGGCTGGATATGCACGGCGTGGGCAGGACCGTATTGGACATCCACCGCTTGAGTGTCGTCTTCACGATGATCGATGAACGTTCCGACTTCATGAACTTTCTGATGCAGGCTGCCGCCAAAGGCTACGTTCATCTCCTGGAACCCACGACAGATACCCAGCACTGGGATGCCGGCAGCTACAGCGGCGCGGATCAACGGAAGGGTGGTGGCATCGCGTGCAGGATCATGTGCAGTGCCCGGCGCGCTGGCGGGGCCCTGATAATGAAAAGGTTCTACATTGGAAGGAGAGCCGGTAAAAAGAATGCCGTCCAGGGCGTCCAGAATATCGGACGGCGAGAACAGATCCGCCAGGGACGGGATCATCATGGGCAGACCCTTGGCGGCTGACGCGACAGCCCGGGAATATTTATCGCCACTGATGTGATAAGCATGCAGACCGATCTGCTTGGAGCAGGTGGTGACGCCGATTAACGGCAGGCGAGACATGAAGCACCCCGGTATTATTGCTGTTATGGGTTTGAATCGAGCTTAGCCTTGTTCATTTTTTTACACAACACCCCCGTAAAAAATACAACACGGCCCGCTCAAGCCTGCGGGCGCCGTCTCCTCCAAAGGGAAAAAAACGCCCCAAATTGCCTCAAAAAAGCCCCGCAGGTGCTTTTTTAGAGCAAAAAAGGCCCAGCTTGACTTCGGCATGCCGTTCGGGTTGACTGGGTTTAGAAGAGATCAATGATTGATATTTTTAACAACAAAGGTGTTGCATCATGTCGGTACCCCCGCGTGCCGTTCAGCTTAACGAAGCGAACGCGTTCCTTAAGGAACATCCTGAGGTTCTGTACGTTGACCTTCTGATTGCGGATATGAATGGTGTGGTGCGCGGCAAGCGCATTGAACGCACCAGCCTCCACAAGGTTTACGAGAAAGGCATCAACCTGCCGGCCTCTTTATTTGCCCTGGATATCAACGGCTCCACGGTGGAAAGCACCGGCCTGGGCCTGGACATCGGCGACGCTGACCGGATCTGTTATCCAATCCCTGACACCCTGTGCAACGAGCCCTGGCAGAAGCGCCCTACCGCGCAACTGCTAATGACCATGCACGAACTTGAAGGTGACCCTTTCTTCGCCGACCCACGCGAAGTGCTGCGCCAGGTCGTGACCAAGTTCGATGAGCTGGGCCTGACCATTTGCGCGGCATTCGAGCTGGAGTTCTACCTGATCGACCAGGAGAACGTGAATGGACGCCCACAACCGCCCCGCTCGCCGATCTCCGGCAAACGCCCGCACTCTACACAGGTCTACCTGATCGACGACCTCGACGAATACGTCGATTGCCTCCAGGACATTCTGGAGGGAGCCAAGGAGCAAGGCATTCCCGCCGATGCCATCGTCAAGGAAAGTGCCCCGGCGCAGTTCGAAGTGAACCTGCACCACGTGGCCGACCCGATCAAGGCCTGCGACTACGCGGTACTGCTCAAGCGCCTGATCAAGAACATCGCCTACGACCATGAAATGGACACCACCTTCATGGCCAAGCCGTATCCAGGCCAGGCGGGCAACGGTCTGCATGTTCACATTTCGATTCTGGACAAGGATGGCAAGAATATTTTTGCCAGCGAGGATCCCGAGCAGAACGCCGCACTGCGTCACGCGATCGGCGGTGTGCTCGAGACCCTACCGGCGCAGATGGCTTTCCTCTGCCCGAACGTGAACTCCTACCGTCGTTTCGGCGCACAGTTCTACGTGCCGAACTCGCCGACCTGGGGCCTGGACAACCGCACCGTGGCCCTGCGCGTACCCACCGGCTCCGCCGATGCGGTGCGTCTGGAACACCGCGTGGCCGGCGCCGACGCCAACCCGTATCTGCTGATGGCCGCCGTACTGGCTGGCGTGCATCATGGCCTGGTCAACAAGATCGAGCCCGGTGCGCCGGTGGAAGGCAACAGCTACGAGCAGAACGAGCAAAGCCTGCCGAACAACCTGCGCGATGCCCTGCGCGAGCTGGACGACAGCGAAGTCATGGCCAAGTACATCGATCCGAAATACATCGATATCTTCGTGGCCTGCAAGGAAAGCGAGCTGGAGGAATTCGAACACTCCATCTCCGACCTTGAGTACAACTGGTACCTGCATACCGTGTAAGCGGTTGCAGTAAAAATGACGCCGCGGCCCTTAAAGGCTGCGGCGTTTTTTTTGGCTGTTCACAACACCTATTGTGGCGAGGGAGCTTGCTCCCGCTGGGCTGCGCAGCAGCCCCAATAAAGCTAAATCGGTCAACCTGAAGCACCGCAGTGACTGACTTCGGGGCTGCTTCGCAGCCCAGCGGGAGC